>JAKAMR010000111.1:658-6728 GCA_021812785.1 Nitrospirota bacterium | reverse complement strand
GGTCTGTGCAAGGAGGCCTGCGCCTATGGAGCCGTAAAAGAGGGCAAGGACAAGTACTTCATAGACCAGGACCACTGCCAGAAGTGCAAGGCATGTTATGACGTCTGCCCGGTGGGCGCGGTGAAGATAAGAAAGCACAGCGTGGCCAGGCTGGAGGAGCAGTTCAAGATCCCGGAGGATAAGTTAGAGATACTTGAAAGGAGGGTCAGCATGACGCTTAAAGACCTTGTAAAAGCAAAGCCGACGGAATTCGTGTCCTGCGGCGAAGACTGTCCCGTGACCGATGCCGTCACGAAGATGGACGGCCAGAACGTCGGGTCCATTCTGGTCTTCAATGGCCAGCAGAAGCTGGTGGGCATTTTTACGGAGAGGGACATCATGCATTGCTTCGCCAAGAACGTGCAGCTCAAGCAGAAAACGGTGAAGGACGTGATGTCGCCAAACCCCGTTACGCTTGATGCCGCCACGGACATAAGCGTCGCGGTTTCCCTCATGTCCGAAAGGAAGATAAGGCACCTTCCCGTGATGGAGGACGAAAAGCTGATAGGCATCGTCTCGTACAGGGACCTTGTTTCCTATATGCTGCCCGAAATAATCTTCATGGCAGAAGACATCTACTAGGGGTATCTTTCATGGATGAGAAGAAGGAACTGAAGGTTGAGGACATAAAGGGCGCCGCACAGGCAAAGGCGTGCCCGGTGCAGAAGGCGCTCCATTACGTGACGGGCTTTCTGGAGGGCCCCATGTGCGGGAAGTGCTTCCCGTGCTCCATGGGGAGCTTCGAGGCCAGAAGAAGGCTTGAGAACATCGCGGAGGGGCGCGGCACCGGAGCCGATGAAAGCGCGCTCAGGCGGATAGCCGGACATATGCTTGAGGCCTCCATGTGCAAGAAGGGAAAGGACACTGCCCGCTTCATCCTGGAGTGGATTGAAGACGGCGGGTTCTCCGCTCATGTGTCTTCCCCGGGCGCAGCCGCCAGGTGCCCTGAGAAGCAATGCCTTGGGCTCATAGAGTTCAGGGTAGTCCCTGAGAAATGCTCGAGGTGCGGTGTCTGCAAGGACGCCTGCGCGCATGGCGCGGTGTTCGGAGAGAAGAGAAAACCATACCTCACGGGTTATCCGCCATTCGAGATAAGGCAGAAAAGGTGTGTGAAATGCGGCGACTGCCTGCGGGCCTGTCCGGAGGGCGCGATAGAGGTCGCGGACGCGGCCGCGGCGGAGCCGGTGAAGGCCTGAACAATATTTGCGGTTTTGATTTGATTTTTTGGGGTTTATAAAGAAATTAAGCTCGAATCAGGAGGAATCCGTACATGTCGGAGAAGATCACGGAAAATGTGACAGGGAAAAAGTCTGGCAGCATAAAGGTGAAGATCAACGGCAGGGAGACGCAGGTGCCCGAGGGCGTGAACCTCATAGAGGCCGCTGAGCTTGCCGGAGTGCGCATACCGAACCTCTGCCACCTCAGGGGGATGAAGGGTATCGGCGCCTGCAGGCTCTGTCTTGTCGAGGTCGAGGGCATGAAGGCCCCGCTGACCGCCTGCACCACGAAAGCCAAGGACGGCATGGCCATCACCACGAGCGGCGAGAAGATAAACGAGATCAGGAAGTTCGTGATAGACCTGATCCTGTCGATGCATCCCCTGGACTGCATGACCTGCACCAAGGCGGGCGTGTGCAGCCTTCAGGAATACGCCTATGACATGGGGATAAAAGAGTCCTCCTTTACCAGGAAGAAACACGGCTATTCCGCGGACGAGGCAAACCCGTTCATAAAGCGTGACCCGGAGTATTGCGTGCTTTGCGGCAGGTGCGTGAGGGTCTGCAAAAGCCAGGGCACGAACGTGCTGGAATTCATGGGCAGGGGTGTCGGCTCGAAGGTCATTACGGCCGAAGACAGGCCGCTTCAGGAATCCGGATGCACGTTTTGCGGAAGCTGCGTGGACGTGTGCCCTGTAAACGCCCTGCTTGAGGCCGACAGATGGCGCAAGGGGAGGGAATGGGATTTTAAAGGGGTGGACTCCACCTGCCTGCTCTGCGGAAACGCCTGCGGGATACGCGTCAGCACAAAAGACGGCAGCATCATGAAGATAAACGCAGACCAGGCTGGCAGCCCTACCGAGCGTTACGTCTGCGCATACGGAAGATACGGGTTCGACTGCATAGAGGCGGACTCCAGGGTGACCGTCCCCATGAAGCGGGTTGACGGAAAGCTCATGGAGACCACATGGCAGGACGCCATACAAACGGCAGCGGCCGCCCTCAAAGCGGCCGGCAAGGACTCAGGCTTCATAGCCACCGCCGGTTTGCTAAGCGAAGACGCCGTGGCCCTCAAGGGATTGGCGGAGGCGGCGGGCGCGTCAAACATTGACACCACGGCAAGCCTTTATTCGACCGCCGAGACGCTCATGTCAGACGGCGCGGACGGCCTTGAGTCCGCCGACCTGTTCGTGCTCATAGACCTGTATCCCGACCAGTGGAAAAGGGTGCTGCCCGGGCTCGACGCGTCTATAAGAAAGAGGCTGGACGCCGGGGCCAGGCTGGTTGTCGTGAACAGCCGCGAGTCGGCGATCTCATCGGTTGCGGCGGTGAGCCTGACGGGCAGCGGGGAGGGCTCCCTGAAGGCCTTCGTGAAGGCCGTCATTGACAAGGGACTGAACGGGAACAAGGAGCTGTCTTTGGCGGTCTCAGGCGAGACCGCAGGCGAGGAGGCCCTGAAGGCTGCAGACCTGTTCGTGGAGGCCAAAAACCCGCTCTTGCTGGTCTCTCCCGCCATGTACCTTGCCGCTGCGAATCTGGGGCTGCTGAAAGGCAGGGTCGTTTCGGTCCCGGTGGAAAGCAACGCAAAGGGGATTGCCGCCATCGGCCTGCGCGGGGCCGGGAAGTCCTACGGGGAGATGGCCTCAGGCGGCGTCAAGGCGCTTTATGCCGTGGGCGAGGTGACTGTAAATGCGCGCCCTCAGACGGATTTCCTTATCGTCCAGGGTTCTCACATGACGGAGCTTGCCAGGCAGGCGGATGTGGTGCTTCCCTCGGCTTCATACCTTGAGGCCGACGGTACCATAACAGACTATCTGGGAAGGCCCAGAAAGATATGCAAGGCCGTTGAACCCGCGGGCGATGCGAAACTGCACAGGGTTATATTCGAGGAGGTGGCAAAGGCGCTTGGGGCGGACCTGAAAAAGGCCTCGGACAGTCTTAAGGAAGCGGTCCCGACGCCAAAAAAATTCAGGCCATTCGAGCGGACGTCCGGTCTTGATGCGGAGCCGGAAGAGCTGATGAAGTCCCTGAACGCCGCCGTGCTGAACGGGTCGAGACTCCTTTGGCTCAGGGAGGCAAAGGTCCGGGCGTAGGATTTTTTATCTCTTCAACTTTTAGCCGGTCCCTGCTTCAAGCATATGCAGGGGCCGGCTGAAAAGTAAAAGCTCTTTATTTTATCTTCTAGCCGGGATGGGCCCGGAGGGCGCCTGTTGCCGCTTTCCGCCCGCCTGCGCCGGCTCATGCCATAAGCTATTATTTTTTTTTATATTTATATAAATATCAATTAGCTTCTTTATTTTTCTGTTATATAATATTAACTTGCAAAATTGATTTAGAAAGAAAGAGTTTTGTAAAATAATTCTGGAAATTATATCCATATTCCTACCGAGGATAGAAGGAGGGCAGGGAACAAAATGTCCAAGATAATCGCCACGGCGGCGATAAGAGGCGCCAACCGGTTATACAGAGAAGCCGAGGAGATGCTTGAAAAGGCGATAGCTGAAAAGGGTGAAGGGCACTGGTTCGAGTTCGTTGATACCGCTTTCTATCTTCCGATGATCTATGCCATGACTGGTTTCCCCGTGAAGACGCTCGGGGATATGCGGACCGCCCTCGGGTATGCGAGGAAGCTGCTGCATGAGGAGCCTGCGGAGCATATCTGGAAGCCGTACCTTGGCGAGGCCCTTGATTCCGGCATGGCCACCCTCTTTGCGGAGGAGATATGGCTTGCGGCAAGGACTGTCCTGGGGTTGGAGCCGGCGGTTGACCCGGAGACCGGCTATGTCTATAACGGGTTCATAACCGACACCATCCAGAGGAACCTGGGCATACAGCTAGTTGACGGCACCATGCCCGGTTTCGCCGCCATCATAGGCGCGGCCCCTGATGACGACACCGCGGTAAAGATAGTCTCGGAGCTGCAGGAAAAGAACATACTTACCTTTCTTTCGGGCAATTTAAATGGAAACAGCGTCACCAAGCAGCTTTTAAGGAAAGGCGTAGAGCTTGGGTGGGACACGAGAATAGTGCCCCTGGGCCCTGAGACGCAGCACACCCTTTACGCCCTGGACTGGGCGATAAGGGCCTCCCTCATCTTCGGCGGCAAGAAGCCCGGGGACTACAAGGAGCACCTCAAATACCAGAAGGACAGGGTGTTTGCCTTCGCCCTGGTGCTTGGAGAGCTGAACGACATAATATGGACGACCGGGGCCGGGGCCATAAACATGGGCTTCCCCGCGGTTGCCGACACCGACATACCGGTTGTGCACCCGACCGGCGTCTGCACCTATGAGGAGGTCGACAAGGAGTTCGACCACGCGAAGATAGTGCAGAAGGCTATAGAGGTGAGGGGCCTCAAGATAGTGGTCGAAAAGCCCCCGATACCTGTGTCCTACGGTCCGGCCTTCGAAGGCGAGAGGATCCGCAAGGAGGACATGTTCATAGAGTTCGGAGGCCAGAAGACGCCGGCCTTCGAATGGGTGCGCATGCGCGAGATGGATGAAGTCGAGGACGGCAAGATCACCATCGTCGGCGAAAACTGGAAGGAGATCTACGAAAAAGGCGGCAGGATGCCCCTTGGGCTCGTGATAGACGTCGCCGGCCGCAAGATGCAGAAGGACTTCGAGTCCGTCATCGAAAGGAAGGTGCACCACAGCATAAACGAGGCCCAGGGCCTGTGGCACATGGGCCAGAGGGACTTGAACTGGATAAGGATAAGCAACGCCGCCAAGGGCGCAGGCATCACGCTGGAGCACCTGGGGCTGATATTCTCCACCATGATGCGCCATACGTTCCGCTCTATCATAGACAAGGTGCAGGTCACAATCTATACGGATGAGAAGGAAGTCGTCGCAATGAGGGATGAGGCCCGGAAGGCGTACACCGAGAGGGACCACAGGCTTGGCTCGATGACCGACGAGTCCGTGGAGACCTTCTATTCCTGCCTTTTGTGCCAGAGCTTTGCCCCAAGCCACGTGTGCATCATAACAGCCGAAAGGCTGGGCCTCTGCGGCGCGTACAACTGGCTGGACGCCAGGGCGGCCTTCGAGATAGACCCTACGGGCGGCAACCAGCCCGTCCCCAAGGGCCAGCTCGTGGACGCCAGGTATGGCAGGTACACGGGCGTTGACGAATACCTGAAGAAATCGACGGGCGGGGCGGTGGAGTCCCTGAACCTGTACACGATAATGGAAAACCCCATGACTTCCTGCGGCTGCTTCGAGTGCATCATAGCCATAGTGCCGGAGGCAAACGGGGTGATGATAGTGCAGAGGGGCCACCAGGGGATGACGCCCGCGGGAATGAAGTTCTCCACGCTGGCGGGCTCTGTCGGCGGCGGCATGCAGACGCCAGGCTTCATGGGCATAGGCAGAAACTTCATCACCAGCAAGAAGTTCCTTGCCGGCGACGGCGGAATAAAGAGGATAGTCTGGATGACCAAAAACCTCAAGGAGAGCCTGAAGGAGGCCTTCGATGCCAGGGCGGCGGAAGAGGGCGCCCCCGGTCTTCTGGACATGATAGCGGATGAGACCGTGGCCGAGGATTCCGAAAAGCTTCTGGAATACCTCTCAAGCACGGGGCATCCCGCGCTTGGTATGGACCCGATGATATAGACCACGCCGGCAGCGGTGTGAAATGGCAAAGGGCAAAAAGGCCAAAAACCTAAAAACGGCAGCGGAGGAGAAACATTATGGACCATAAAATAAAGAGCGCGAATGAGGCCGCAGAGAAGATAATCGAGTGGGGCGTATCGCAGGGCCTGACCACCTGTTTCGAGCGGGCCGAGAAGATGAAGCCCTGTCCGATAGGCGAGA
>JAKAMR010000111.1:0-648 GCA_021812785.1 Nitrospirota bacterium | reverse complement strand
GCCTGCTGCAAGGTCTGCCACATGGGCCCCTGCAGGCTCGTGGGTGCCAACGCCGAGGAAGAGGCAAGGGGCGTCTGCGGGGCTAACGTCTCGACCATCGCCGCAAGGAACTTCCTGAGGATGGTTGCAGCGGGCACGGCTGCCCACTCTGACCATGGAAGGAGCATGGTGCTCACGCTGCTTGCGGTGGGAGAGGGGAAGACCGATGACTACAGCATAAAGGACCCCGAAAAGCTCCTGCGCATGGCCGCCATACTGGAGATCCCGGTGGACGGCAAGGAGATAAAGGAAGTCGCAAGGCTGGTCGCCCTGAAGCTGCTTGAGGACTTCAACAGGATAGAAGGGAAGCTCAACTACGCCAGACGCGCTCCCCAGAAGACACGTGACAGGTGGAAGAAGTGGGGCATAGAGCCCCGCTCGGTGGACAGGGAAGTGGTGGAGGCCATGCACAGGACGCACATGGGAGTGGACCACGACCCGGACCACCTGCTGCTTGGCGCGCTCAAGACCTCTCTTGCTGACGGGTGGGCCGGCTCGATGATATCCACGGATGTTTCCGACGTGCTGTTTGGAACGCCCAAGCCGGTGCAGGCCCAGGCCTCCTTCGGCATTTTCAAGGAAGACCATGTGAACTTGGTTGTGCACGGG
>JAKAMR010000110.1 GCA_021812785.1 Nitrospirota bacterium | reverse complement strand
GCATCTTCCGGGCCAACCAGCAGGTGGAAGAGCGCGTGATGGACAGCATAGACCTGGAGCGCGAGAAGGGCATCACCATAATGGCCAAGAATACGGCCGTAAAATATAAAGGGTGCAACATAAACATAGTGGACACCCCGGGCCACGCCGACTTTGGCGGCGAAGTGGAGCGCACGCTCAAGATGGTGGACGGCGTCCTTCTTCTCGTGGACTCCTCTGAGGGGCCGCTTCCACAGACCAGATTCGTCCTGAGAAAGGCCCTTGAGCTTAAGCTTACGCCCATCCTGGTCATAAACAAGATAGACAGGCCGGACGCGCGCATCCAGGAGGTCCTGAACGAGGTCTACGACCTTTTCATAGACCTGGACGCGGAGGAAAGCCAGCTCGATTTCCCCATAGTTTACACAAACGCGAAGGAGGGGCTGGCAACAACGGACCTGAGCGTCCCCCCGCAGGACTTGAGGCCCCTTTTCGACCTTATAATCAAGCACATCCCGGTCATCGAATACTCCGAAGACGCTCCGCTTCAACTCCTGGTCACAAATATAGATTACGACGACTACCAGGGCAGGCTGGCGATAGGCAGGATATTCGCGGGGCACCTGGAGTACGGCAATCCCGTGACCATAATAGGCAAGAACGGGGAGTTGAAGAACACCAGGGTGTCCGCCATGTACGGCTTCGAGGGGCTCAAAAGGGTGCAGATAGAAACCGCCAAAGCCGGGGACATCATCTCGCTTGCCGGGGTCGAAGGAATAAACATAGGGGACACCATAACATACCCGGACAACCCGGTGGCCCTGCCCAGGATCGCGGTGGACGAGCCCACCATCTCCATGGTCTTTTCCATAAACTCGTCGCCGTTTGCGGGCAAGGAGGGTAAATTCGTCACCTCCAGGCACCTGCGGGAGCGGCTTGAAAAGGAACTCCTTTACAATGTGAGCATTCGTGTGGATTTCAGCAATACGGATTCCTTTACGGTTATGGGCCGGGGAGAGCTGCAGCTTGCCATCCTTATCGAGATGATGAGGCGCGAGGGTTATGAGCTTTCGGTCTCGATGCCGGAGATAATCACAAAGAGGGAAGACGGTGTTTTGAAGGAGCCTATGGAGCACCTGGTCATAGACATCCCGGAGGAGCATGTAGGCGTCATAACGCAGCAGGTGGGCACAAGGAAAGGCAAGATGCTCAAGATGCAAAACAACAACCACGGCAGGGTGCGGCTGGAATACCAGATACCTTCAAGGGGGCTCATAGGGTTCCGCTCCCAGTTTCTCATAGATACGAAAGGCACCGGCCTTCTTAACCACATATTCATGGGATACGAGCCTTGGCAGGGCCCGATGTCCAAGCGCCAGACCGGTGCGCTTGTGGCCGACAGAAAGGGCTCATCCACCGCGTATGCCCTTTTCCACCTCCAGCCCAGGGGCACGCTTTTCATAAGCGACGGCGTCCAGGTCTATGAGGGCATGCTAATAGGGGAGAACTCGCGCGAGGTGGACATAGACGTAAACGTCACAAAGGAAAAGAAGCTCACGAACATGAGGGCGTCCAACGCCGATGAGGCCCTGAGGCTTGTTCCCCCAAGGGTGCTGTCTCTTGAGCAGGCGCTTGAGTTCATAAAGGAGGACGAGCTGGTGGAGGTCACGCCCGGTTCCATCAGGCTAAGAAAGAAGGTCCTTGACTACCAGAAGCGCCCGAAACGGCAGGAGGCCGAATAGGGGGACGGTAAACGCCGGGCCGGGGTATAATAGACCGTCCGGCACGCGGAGTGTGTGCAAGTAAAACCTGGCAGTAGGAGTTTTTTATGACAAAAATATTCAAAATAGAGCCTTTCCACAGGGAGCTGATATCAAAGACATCGCTCCTTAACTTCCTGTCTTTCCTGGACGCCAACGACGTGGAGCTTCCGGCGCTGCTCATGGACAGCGAACGGCTCCGGAAAAAAGCGAACGTCATAGGGAAGAACATAAGGAACTCGAAGGTCTTTTATGCGGTAAAAGCCAATGCCGCCAGCGGGGTAATAGAGCTTCTGGACGGCATGGGACTAAATTTCGAGATAGCAAGCGAGGGGGAGCTTGAGCCGCTGGCAAAGGCAGGCGTTGCGGCAGACAGGATAATAACGAGCAACCCCGTAAAGACGTTCAAGTTCATGAAGCGGGCCGCCGAATACGGGATAAAGTACTACGCATACGACTCAAAGGACGAGGTGGACAAGATAGCCTCGATCGTGCCCGGCGCGAAGGTCTATATCAGGCTTTCGGTGCCCAACGAGGGCAGCGAATGGCCCCTGAGCAAGAAGTTCGGGGTGGAGATAGACGACGGCATCTCCCTGATAACCTACGCCGCCAGCAAGGGGCTCGACCCGGTGGGCATAACCTTCCATGTGGGCTCCCAGTGCACGAACCTCTACAACTGGGACAACGCCCTGTACAAGGCAAAGGTACTCTGGGACATGGCCGCCCAGAAGGGCATAGATATGAGGGTGCTCAACATAGGCGGCGGGTACCCGGTAAAGTACACAAAGAACGTCGTCGACATAGAGGAGATAGAAAAGAACATAGACGGGCTGATAGGCGAGCTTTTCCCTCCCGGCATAGATGTCTTCATAGAACCAGGAAGGGGCGTGGTGGGAGACGCGGGCGTCTATGCCTGCCAGGTGATCGGCAAATCCAAGCGCGGGGACGAGAACTGGCTGCACATAGATGTGGGTGTGTTCAACGGCCTCATGGAGAGCATAGGCGGCATAAAATACTGCTATATAACGGAAGACACGGGAGGCGGGAAGAAGAACTGGACCATTGCCGGGCCAAGCTGTGACGGCTTTGACGTTATAGACAAGAACGTCATGCTCCAGGATCCGGAGATAGGCAGCACTGTGCTCATTCTGTCCTGCGGGGCGTATACCATCTCGTATGCGTCTGAGTTCAACGGGTTTGCCATACCGAAGACCTACATGATCTAGGGGGGTGAAATGATCAAATTTTTCGAAAACGCGCCTTTTGTCCCGGTCGAGTGCGGCTACACGGTGGAGAAGATACTCCATAAGGAGAAAAGCCGGTTCCAGGAGATAATGGTCATAGAGAACCCCGATTTCGGCCGGATGCTGCTTCTGGACGGCGTCGTGCAGATGACCGAGGCGGACGAGTTCTTCTACCACGAGATGATCACGCACGTGGTCATGCACGCCCACCCCGAGCCAAAGCAGGTCATCGTCATAGGCGGCGGGGACGGCGGAGTGGTGAGGGAGGTCCTCAAGCACAAGAGCGTTGAAAAGGTGTATTTCATAGAGATAGACGAGAAGGTCATCGAGGTGTCCAGGAAGTTCTTCCCCGGGATATCCCGCGGCAATGACGACCCCCGTGTGGAGATCAAGCCCATGGACGGGGCTGAGTTTGTGAAGAAGGCCCCCAGGGGGGCCATAGACGCCATAATAGTGGACTCCACCGACATCATAGGCTTTGCCAGGAGCCTTTATACCAAGGAGTTCTTTTCCTCAGTCAGGAACTGCCTGAGTGAAAACGGCTTCTTTGTCACGCATTCCGAGTCCCTCATGTTCCACAGGGATACGGTCACAAAGGTGCAGGGGATACTTAAAAACGCCTTCCCGGTTGTGGACCTGTACGCAACCCCCATAGCCACCTACCCAGGCTACTGGTGGACCTTCGCCGTAGGCTCCCTTTCCCTGGACCCGCGCAAGGCAAGGCGTCCGTTCGAGATAGAAACCAGGTATTACGACGACGAGATACACGCAAACTCCTTCCTGACTAGGAAATTCTACGAACGGCTTATGTCGGACAAGCTGGGCTGGGGCATCAAAGCAAGAATAAAGGGCGACTAGCGGCAGCCGGTTAGTCGCGGCTTTTCTCCGCCTTCCGTCCTTTTAAATCCGGTAATTTTTGCCTCTTGACAGTGTGCTCCAGAAGTTGCTAAATTAATTTAGCACTCTCGATGTGGGAGTGCTAAAAATAGAGTGGAAGTTTGGTTTTTGCTTTAATGCAAGAGGGAGCGAAAACACAAGATGCTTAACGAGCGCACTGAGAAGGTGCTTTTTGCGATCGTGGAGAGTTTCATAAACACCAATGAGCCGGTCGGCTCCAGGTTCATAACGAAGGCCTACTCGTTCAACCTGTCGCCGGCCACTATCAGGAACATAATGGCGGACCTGGAGGAGTTCGGGTTCCTCGTGCAGCCGCACACGTCGGCAGGCAGGGTGCCCACGGACAGGGGATACCGTTTTTATGTGGACTACCTTTCCAGGCAGCATGAAATGGAAGACGCCTTTCTGGAGTCGTTCATATCCAGGCTTGAGGCCACGCGTGAGGACTTGAACGGGCTTTTGGAGAGGGCGGCCAGGACATTGTCGGAGCACTCGAGGTATCTGGGGCTTGCGGCGCCCATGAAATCGGGCCGGACCACCCTTAACCGGATAGAGCTTTTCAGTTACAGGGCGGACTATATAGCCGTTGTGCTGATCACGGACGAGGGGCCAATAAAGCACAAGCTCATAAAGGCCGGTCAGGCGCTTTCGCCGAAGACTCTCAGGCGGATATCCGATTATCTGAACCAGGAGTTCTCCGGTTATACAATAGATGAGATACGCCTTAAGCTCATAAAAGAGATGTCGAGGGAGAAGGCGTTATGTGATATCCTGATAACCAAGGCCGTGGAGATATGCCGCGAGGCGCTCACATTTCCTCCCGGCGACATCTATGTCTGCGGTTTTTCAGACTTCATCGGCCTGCCGGATTTTTCCAGCCGCATCAAGGAGATAGCCGGGGCCATTGAGGACAAGCATTTCATGCTCAGGCTCCTGGAGCAGGTGGGAGCCGAGGTGGAGGGCCCATCGGTGCTCATCGGCTCGGAAAACCCCGTCAAGGAGATGAAGGACCTCAGTCTGGTCGTTTCCACCTATAAGCAAGGCGGCAAGGTCGCGGGAAGCATTGGCGTAATAGGCCCGACGAGAATGGATTACTTGAAGGCCATAGCCATGGTCCAGACCGCCGCCAGATTCATTACGGAGGCGCTTTCACGATGAAAAGGAGCAGGAAGACCCATATGGCGGACGAACACAATTTGGACAGTCAGCACGAAGAAGCAGGCCAGGAGACGGAAAAACTGGTGGAAGAGAGACCGCCGCAGGAGGTCATCCAGGCCATGGAAAAGGAGCTGGAGGAGGAGAAGAGCAGATATCTGAGGCTCTACGCGGAGTTTGAGAACTACAGGAAGCTGGTTTCCAGGGAAAAAGAGGATATAATCAGGCGTGCCGGGGAAGACCTTATTAAAGAGCTGCTCCCCACGTTTGACAATCTGGAGACCGCTTTGAAGCATGCCACGGGCGAGTCCACCGGGCTTTCCCAAGGGGTCGAGATGACCTTCAGGGAGCTCAAAAGGGTGCTCGAGAAGTGGGGGCTTAAGCCCATTGACGCCCTTGGCAGGCCCTTTGACCCGCAGGTGCATCATGCCATATCGCAGGCCGAGCGTGACGATGTGGAGGACAACACGGTGGTTGAGGAGTTGAGGACCGGCTATGTGCATAACGGCAAGGTTCTCAGGGCGTCTCTTGTCGTCGTGTCCAAGAGGAAGGAAAAGTAATTTTTGTTTTTTGGCTTTAAAAATAAATTCAGATTCAAAGTCAAAGTCAAAGATTTTAAGAATTTAAAAAACTAAAGGTATGAAGGAGGACTTAATAGAATGGGCAAGGCCATAGGCATAGACCTGGGTACGACTAACTCGGTCGTCGCGGTGGTCATGGGAGGGGAGCCGATCGTCATCCCCAACCAGGAGGGCAGCAGGACGACCCCCTCAGTGGTCGCCTTTACCGATAAAGGCGAGAGGCTGGTGGGGCAGATCGCCAAGAGGCAGGCCATCACGAACCCGGAGAACACCATTTTTTCCATAAAGAGGCTGATGGGCAGGAAGTTCAACTCGCCCGAGGCGAGGCATGCGATGGAGAGGCTCCCTTACAAGATAGAGGAGGCTTCAAACGGGGACGCGCACGTGGTGGCCAGGGGGAAGAAATATTCCCCTCCTGAGATATCCGCCATGATCCTTCAGAAGCTGAAGCAGGCTGCGGAGGACTATCTGGGCGAGCCGGTCACGGACGCCGTCATCACCGTGCCAGCCTATTTTGACGACAGCCAGAGGCAGGCCACAAAGGACGCAGGCAGGATAGCGGGCCTGAACGTGCTCAGGATAATAAACGAGCCCACGGCAGCGGCCCTTGCCTACGGCCTGGACAAGAAGAAGGAAGAGAAGATCGCGGTCTACGACCTTGGCGGCGGCACATTCGATATCTCCATACTGGAGATAGGCGAGGGCGTGATAGAGGTCAAGTCCACCAACGGCGACACCTACCTTGGCGGCGACGACTTCGACATGAGGATAATGGACTGGATGGTCGAGGAGTTCAAGAAGGAAAGCGGCATAGACCTTAAAAAGGACAGGATGGCGCTCCAGAGGCTGAAGGAGGCCGCTGAAAGGGCCAAGATAGAGCTCTCCACCGCGATGGAGACGGAGATAAACCTGCCCTTCATCACGGCGGACGCGACCGGGCCAAAGCACCTCCTGATGAAGCTCTCCAGGGCCAGGTTCGAGCAGCTTACGGCTGACCTTGTCGACAGGACGATAGTGCCCTGCAAGCAGGCGCTCAAGGACTCGGGGCTCTCGGCCAGCCAGATGGATGAGGTGATCCTGGTGGGCGGGCAGATAAGGACGCCCAAGGTACAGCAGACGGTCCAGGGCTTTTTCGGCAAGG
>JAKAMR010000109.1 GCA_021812785.1 Nitrospirota bacterium | reverse complement strand
CTTGTCAGGGAAGCCAGGGCCGGTTATTTTCCCGTGGTCACAGCGGGGGCGTCATATACGCGCGAAAGGAGCGCGTCAGGCTTTGTTCAAAGCGCGGCCGTTCCCTCAGCCCCCGCAAGCACCGTTTCATCCTATTTTCTGCCTGTTGACGCCGGCTGGGACATAGACGTCTGGGGAAGGGTGCGCCGCCTGGTGGAAGCCAGCCGGGCTGAGGCGAAGGCCAGCGAGGCGGACATCGAATCGGCCCGGCTGAGCGTGCAGACCGCAGTTGCGCAGGACTATTTTCAGCTCCGGACACTGGACACTGAAGAAAGGATTTTCAGCGGCACAATCAAAAATTACCGGCAGTCATTAAAGATCACGGAAAACCGTTACGCAAGCGGGATCGCCTCCAGCGCGGACGTGCTGCAGGCGGAGACACAGCTCAGGACAACACAGGCACAGGCCATAGATATCGGCGTCCTCCGGGCACAGTTGGAGCATGCCATCGCGCTTCTGATCGGGAAGCCCGCCTCCGATTTCTCGATCCCGCCGCATCCTCTTGCCGGGCACCCTGTCCTGCCGGTGGTCCCGGCAGGCCTGCCGTCCGGGCTCCTTGAACGGAGGCCGGACATAGCCGCGGCCGAGCGCCTCGTCGCGGCGGCCAATGCCCGGATAGGCGTGGCAAAGGCGGCCTTTTATCCTTCCGTCACGCTAAACGGGTCTGCGGGATTCCGCTCCTCCTCTTTCTTCGATTGGCTCTCGTGGCCCAGCCGCTTCTGGTCCGTGGGCCCGGCTATCGCCGAAACGGTATTTGAAGGGGGGCTTCGCCGGGCTTTAACCGAAGATGCCAGGGCGGCTTACGATGCGAATGTCGCCTTCTACCGCCAGACGGTGCTTGCCGCTTTCGGGCAGGTGGAGGACAACCTGGCCGCCCTGCGCATCCTGGGTGATGAGGCCAGGGCGCAAGACAGGGCGGTAAAGGCGTCCGCGCGGACCGTTTCGGTAGTTACAAACCAGTACAAAGCGGGGGTGGCGGCATACCTGGATGTGATAGCCGCGCAAACAGCCAGACTTGCAAACGAAAAAGCCGCCGCGCAGATCATGGGCAGCCGCCTCACCGCTTCCGTCCTCCTTATAAAGGCCCTGGGCGGAGGCTGGAACGTTTCCGAAATAGGCATTGGCAATACGCAGGCCCCGGGCAGCGGCCCCGGAATGCGGAAACGATAGGCGCCCGTACATCTCAAAAGCTTGACAGAGGGCACGCGGCGTGCAAACGTTTTAATATCGCCGGATATTTTTCCTTCTGCGCCAAAAAATCGAAATCCTGTCCCTGGAAATTTTTCATTTACGGGGACCTGATAATGAGAAAGGACCCCCACGAAAATGTGGATAGTCCGTCTCGCCCTGCGCAGGCCATATACCGTTGCCGTTGCATGTCTCCTGATCCTTGTGCTCGGCGCGCTCTCTCTGTCCAGGATGATCGTCGACATCTTCCCGGCCATAAACATCCCCGTCGTGATCGTCGTATGGAATTACCCCGGCCTGTCCTCCGAGGACATGGAACGCAGGGTCGTGATCATAAGCGAGCGCGCCTATTCCACGACCGTGAACGGGATATCAAAGATCGAATCCGAGTCCATCCCCGGCGTGGGACTGCTCAAGATCTATTTTCAGCCGGGCAGCAACATAGGCTCCGCGATATCGCAGATAGCGTCGGTTTCAAGCACCATTTTGAGGATAACCCCACCGGGCATGCAGCCGCCGACGATCGTCCAGTACAATGCCTCAAATGTGCCCGTCGCCCAGCTTACCATTTCCAGCAAGACGATCCCGGAGGAAAAGCTCTTCGACTACGGCCTCAATTTCATCAGGGTGCGGCTATTTACCATCCCCGGCCTGTCCACGCCCGCCCCTTTCGGCGGGAAGATCCGTCAGATCATGGTGGATGCGGACCCCGAAGCGCTGGCGGCCAGGGGGCTTTCGCCCGCCGATGTGGTTTCAGCCCTGCAGTCCTCCAATGTGATCATCCCCGCGGGGACGGCCCGCATCGGCGACCGGGAGTACAATGTCCTCACCAATTCCAGCCCGCTCCTTCTGAGCCAATTCAAAAGAATACCGGTAAAGGTGGTGGGAGGGGCCACCGTCTACCTTGGAGATGTGGCCCGCGTCTCGGACAGCTATGCCGTACAGACCAACATTGTCAGGGTCAATGGAAGGCGCGCCACGTACCTGGCGATCCTGAAACACGCGGATGCCTCCACGATAGCCGTTGTCGACGCCACACGCGCTGCGCTGCCCCAGATAAAGCGGGTCGCCCCTCACGGGATGGACCTTAAGATCGATTTCGACCAGTCCACTTTCGTTCGGGCTGCAATCACGGGGGTTGTGCGGGAGACGATACTGGCCACCATTCTTGTCTCTCTGATGATACTTGTTTTTTTAGGCAGCTGGCGCAGCATGGCGGTTGTGTCCACCTCGATACCGCTTTCCATATTCACGGCCATAATATGCCTCAACTTAAGCGGCCAGAGCATCAATATCATGACCCTTGGAGGCCTTGCGCTTGCCGTGGGCATGCTCGTTGACGATGCCACGGTCGCCGTGGAGAACATCCACCGCAACCGGGACTCGGGAAAGCCGCTTACCGTGGCGGTCGTAGATGGGTCCAGCCAGATAGCCGTCCCCGCGATCGTCTCCACGCTTTCCATATCCATCGTGTTTTTCCCCGTAGTGCTCCTGTACGGGGCTTCAAAATACCTGTTTGGCCCGCTTGCCCTTTCGGTCGTCACTGCAATGCTGGCCTCTTATGTCCTTTCGCGCACCCTTGTGCCGGTGCTGTTCCGGATGCTCGGAGCCGGAGAGCGCCACGGGGAAACCGGCGGCGGCAAGCCCGCGGGAAGGCTCAAACGCGCTGCCGGGAAGTTCAACTCCTGGAGAGACCGCGCATATTCGCGTCTCCAGCGGGCATATACCGGCTCGCTTGAGACGGCCCTTGGCCACCAGGCCTTTGTCCTTGCCGTCGCGGGCATCTTTTGCGTCCTCAGCCTGACGCTTGTTTTCATCGTCGGCACGGACTTCTTCCCTCACGTTGACACCGGGCTCATGAAGCTCCATTTCCGCGCCCCTTCAGGCACACGCATCGAGGACACCGAAAAGATGACCGATCAGGTCGAGCGGCGCATCCGGCAGATCATCCCGCCGCGGGAGATCGATACGATCAACGACATGATAGGGGTCCCGGTCTATTACAATCTGGCCTTCGTGCAGACCGAAAACATTGGCGGCATGGATGCGGAGATACTTATCGCGCTCAAAAAAGGGCATAAGCCCACAGCCTCGTACATGGCCAAACTGCGGCGGGTATTGCCGCGCGATTTCCCCGGGTCCAGCTTCTATTTCGAGCCGGCCGACATCATTACCCAGGTCCTGAACTTCGGCCTCACCGCCCCGATAGACGTGCAGATAGAGGGCATGGATTTTGACAGCTCGTACCAATATGCCCGCAGGATGAGGGATGCCATGCGGGAGATCCCCGGCACTGCCGACGTGCATCTGCGCGAGGTGCTGGACTACCCCTCCCTGCGGTTGGATGTGGACCGCTCGCGCGCAGCCAGACTGGGCCTTAATGAAAGGGACGTGGCCAGCAACGCCCTGATAGCGCTTTCTTCAAGCATACTTGTTTCACCCTCCTTTTACCTGAACCCGCAAAATAACGTGAACTACTCGGTGGCCGTCCAGGTGCCGGTAAAACGGATGAACTCCATAGAAAGCCTTCGCACGCTGCCTCTTACCACCGGAACCCAGGCTCTGCTCCAGCCCACGTATTCCCCTCCGCCTTCGGCCCCGCCGCAAGCCCCCGCCCGGAGCGTCTCTGACCTTGCCACGGTACGCCACACGATAAGCGCGGAAAACATTGACCATTACACCGTCCAGAGGGTGCTTAACGTGGAGGCCAACGTTGAGGGAAGAGACCTGGGGTCCGTCGCCGGTGACATCAAAAAAAAGATCGCCTCCCTCAATCCGCTTCCGCCTGGCATCAGCATCAGGCTGCGAGGGCAAAGCGAAGTGATGGAGGAGTCCTTCATGGGCCTTGGCCTGGGGCTTGTCCTGGCCATCCTGCTGGTCTATTTTCTGATGGTGGTGCTCTTTCAGTCCTGGATAGACCCGTTCATCATAATGATGGCTGTCCCCGGCGCGCTGGCCGGCATCCTGTGGATGCTTGCGCTTACCGGCACAACGATCAACGTGGAGTCCCTGATGGGCTCGATAATGGCTGTAGGCATCGCCACCGCGAATTCGATACTGCTTGTGAGCTTCGCAAACGACATAAGGGTGGAAAAGGGGGCCTCCCCGGAAGAGGCCGCGCTGGAGGCAGGCAGGACGCGGCTCCGGCCCGTGCTGATGACCGCGCTGGCTATGGTCCTGGGGATGCTCCCGATGGCTTTCGCCATGGGGGAAGGCGGCGAGCAGAATGCCCCGCTTGGCCGGGCCGTTATAGGCGGGCTCCTGGCCGCAACGCTTTTCACGCTTTTCGTGGTGCCCGTCATTTATACGCTCATGCGGACGAAGACCCCATCAAAACATCTGCTGGATGAGAGGTTCGAGGCGGAAATGAGAGGAGAAGCGCCAGGCCGCGCGAAGGAGGAATAGGAAAACAGAGATGCCCGGCAAAAACAAAAAAAACAGAGAGCGCCGCATGTTTTTGAGCGGGATAGCGCTGATCGCTATCGCCCTGCTGCTGGCCGGCGCGCTCTTTGTAAAGCGCCAGAGCTATATACGCCGGGAGGTGCGCGAAAGGAAGGCGGCCGCCCGGATGGGTCCTGAGGTCCGCGTGGCCCGCGTTAAGCGCTCTTCGGGAATCCGCACACTGCTCCTTTCCGGCGAGGCAAGACCCTACGCCCAGGTGACGCTTTATTCCAAGGTAAGCGGCTATCTTAAGGAGATCATGGTGGACAAGGGAGACCATGTGCGCGCGGGACAAATAATAGCGGTAATAGAGGCGCCCGAACTGGACCGCCAGTACGATGCGGCCCTTGCAGACGCGCTAAACAAGCGCATCCTTGCGGAGCGGGACAAAAGCCTTGTCCCGCAGAATTCCATCTCCAGGCAGGACGCGGACAACGCCGAGGCCGCCGCCAGGATAGCCGAAGAGACCGCCGGGAGCCTGAGGGTGCAAAAGGGGTACGAGATAATGCGGGCCACTTTTCCCGCAACCGTCACCGCCCGTTTTGCGGACCCGGGAGCACTTGTCCAGAGCGCTGTCAATGCGCAGACGACCGCTCTGCCCGTGGTGGACCTTTCAAGGACGGACAAACTGAGAGTTTATGTCTATGTTGACCAGAAGGACGCCGCTTTCGTGCGGGTGGGAGATGCCGCCCTGGTCTGCGACGTGGCGCATCCCGGCCTGAAGCTTAAAGCGGCGGTGGCAAGGACAAGCGGGCAGCTTGACCCCGCAACGAGGACCCTGCTTGTGGAACTTGACCTTGACAATAAAAAAGGCTATATCCTTGCGGACAGCTTTGTCCGGGTTTCCCTTGCCCTGAAATTAAAACCCCATATGGAGGTCCCGGCGGACGCGCTCCTGGCAAGAGGCGGGAAAGACTTTGTGGCCGTCGTTGCGAAGGGAAACAGGGTGGACATAAAACCGGTGGACATCTTCTACAGCAACGGGAAAGTGGTGCAGGTCCGCTCCGGGCTGAAAGAGGGCCAGCTTGTGGTCCTGACCCCCGGCTTCGGAATCGCTGAAAATGAAAAGGTGCAGGTCCGGCAGACGGTCAAATGAATTTTGACAAGCGGGACGTGAAGCGATAAATTATGACGGGCACAAAAAAGGGAAATATTCAAGGAAAGAAAAAACATCACACAGGAAGGAACGTCATGAAAGAAGGCTGGGGGCCCGTCCGCGCGACCGTAACGGTCCTTGTGGACAATACCGTAATGGAACTGATACCGGGCAGCGAATTCGTGGCCAGGCTGTCCAGGCCGCAAAGAAGCTTCCTGTCCGAGCACGGGTTCTCCGCTCTGATAGAGTCCGGGGACAAAAAAATCCTCGTTGATACGGGCGCCACGGGAGTTGCGGTGGCCCATAACCTGAAGCTCCTCGGGCTTGAGCCCGAAGACATAGACGTTGTGGTCCTCTCCCACGGCCACAACGACCACAGCGGAGGGCTTTCGCTTTTCCCCGGGAAGATCGTTGCGCACCCGGACGCCTTCCTGAAAAGATATCTTGTCACTCCGTCCGGGACAAGCTTCGACCTCACCTGCCCCGGTTATGAGAAACTCAAAGACAGGGTGGAGTTCGAAAAGGGCCCGGTCATGCTTGTTCCGGGCATCTGGACCACGGGACAGGTGGAAAGGACCCATAAATGGGAGGAGTTGGACCTGTTCAGGATACAAAGAGAAAGCGGGATGGAGCAGGACAGCATAATGGATGACCAGGGGGTCGTCATCAGCTCCCCAAAAGGGCTTGCCATCATCGCGGGATGCAGCCATGCCGGCATAATCAACACCATAGAGCAGGCTGTAAGGATATCCGGCATAAACGAAGTATTTTGCGTTTTAGGCGGATTTCACCTGATAGGGCCGGCGGGAGAAAGCAAGATAGAAAGGACCATATCGGAGCTGAAAAGATTGAACGTGAGGAAGGTTGTCCCCATCCACTGCACCGGTTTTGAGGCCATAAAAAGAATGTCGGTCGAGATGCCCGGGCAGTTCGAGTATGGGACGGCAGGCTGCAAAATAGAGTTTTAAAAAAATCTCTCTGATTAACCTAACG
>JAKAMR010000108.1 GCA_021812785.1 Nitrospirota bacterium | reverse complement strand
AAAGGACCAGAACAAATTTCCTCATCTATAGTTATATAGGCGGGGGGCAACTTTTGGACGTCCGGAAACTTCGAATGTTGAATTTCAGCTCGACCGGTGAAATATCAAAAGCTTTGCACTTCTTTTTCAAAAATTTTGTTATAATTCCGCATATTAGAGAAAGTACGATATCACGGAGAGGTGAATCCGCGATGATGTGGAGCATTAAATCGGCCTCAAAGATGGGAGACATGACATGCAAAGAATGAAAATCGTTCAGTTGGCCGTGTCGGTAATGTTTATCCTAGTCGTCGGTATGTTCGCCTTCGTGTCTTTCGCATCTGCTGGGGAGCTTGATAATCAGCTTATTCAAGCATCCAAGAAAGGCGATGTCGTCCAGGTAAAGGCTTTGCTTGCCAAAGGCGCGAATGTGAATGCAAGGGGCAAGAATGATGAAACGCCGCTAATGGTGGCGGCAAAAGCAGGAAACACAGAAACAATGCAAATCCTAATAGATAAGGGCGCTGATCTCAATGTGAAGGACACTGGCTGCATAACTGCACTGATGTGGGCTGCCGCAAATGGCCACGCAGATATCGTAAAACTCTTGATCGATAATGGCGCGGATGTAAATATAAAAGATTGTACTGGAAAAACGGCGCTAGGCTGGGCAAAGTTGTTTCAAAATTACCATCCGGAGATTATGCCGAAAATCATGCAAATGCTTGAAAAGGCTATGACAAAACAATAATGTGAAACGATATTGCCACATAAGGGCTCGGACCCGTTTCAAATAAGGAGGGAATTTTGGTAAAGGCAAATAGGTTTTTTCTTCTTGTCTTTATGTCAGTGATGCTTTGTACCTATGTCTTTGTATCTACAGCAGCAGCCGGAGAACTTAATAGTCAGCTAATTCAAGCCGTCGAAAAAAATGATACGGCTAGAATCCAAGCTTTAATTACATACGGGGCAAATGTAAATGCGAAGGATATAGATGGCCACACGCCGTTAATGGGGGAAGCTTCGTGGGGAAATACGGACATCGTAAAACTTCTAATAGAACATAAGGCTGACGTAAATGCGAGGGATAGAGGTGGCCATACGGCGCTGATGTATGCAGGTAGCAGTGGGAAAGCAGCCATTGTGAAACTTCTGATAAATAGAGGGGTAAAAATTAATATCGAAGATGAAGATGGCAATACGGCTCTGGATTGGGCAAATCACTATCGCCACGCTGATATCGCGCATATTCTTGAACAGGCGGGCGCAAAATCATATATCATTGCGATAAAAGCAATTGAAAAAAAGGGAGAAGAAGCATATAGCAAAGGAGATTTTAAAACTGCTTACCTCTTGTTTTTAAAATTAGCGGATAATATCGCCGAAGCTCAGAATATTCTCGGTATGATGAATTCTAAAGGCCAAGGAGTGCCATTGAATTACAAGAAAGCTTTGAAATGGTTCCGAAGCGCCGCTGCGCATGGCAAGGCTGATGCGCAATATAATCTTGGTAACATGTATTTATTAGGTCATGGCGTACCTCAAAATTATCAGGAAGCAGCGAAATGGTTCGTTCTATCCGCAGAACAAGGATATGCATCAGCACAATGTAACCTTGGAACAATGTATTTTAATGGCGTTGGAATGCGGAAGGATTACCAGGAAGCTGCAAAATGGTACCTTTTTGCTGCTAAACAAGGAGATGCAGAGGCCGAAGCTAATTTGGGTGAAATGTACGACGACGGCCAGGGGGTGGTGCAGGATTATAAGAAGGCTTTGAAGTTGTATTTACTGGCCGCGAAACAGGGGGATGCAAAAGCTCAAAACAACCTTGGTACCATGTATGGCGACGGTCATGGAGTTCATCAGAACTACATAGAAGCTGTTAAATGGTACCGCCTGGCTGCAACGCGAAGTTCTGCCAATGCACAAAATAATCTCGGCGTAGCATATGAGTATGGCAACGGAGTAGAAAAGAACTACGAGGAAGCCATAAAGTGGTACCGCCTGGCTGCCGCTCAAGGATATGCCGACGCACAATGTCATCTAGGAATGATGTATGGTAACGGTCGAGGAGTACTACCGGACTATAAAGAAGCTATGAAATGGTATCTCCTAGCTGCCAAGCAGGGAAACGCCACAGCACAGAATAATCTGGGCTTCATGTATGAGAATAATGAGGGCGTGCAGCATAATAGCGAAGAAGCTGCAAAATGGTATCAGTTGGCGGCTCGGCAAGGATATCCTGCGGCAGAATGCAATCTCGCAGAACTGTATGCGTCTGGAGATGGAGTGAGTGAAAATTTATCTTTGGCGAAAAAATTTGCAAAGAAAGGTTATGCATCAGGAGATAATTATTGTAAGCAGATTTGGGAAAAATACAACCTTGCGAATTATTGAGTCAGTATATTGCGTTGCCACCCGAAGCCATATTGGCCAGATTAAATAAAGTGCGCGAAGGAGGGAAAAATTGAAAGCAGTAGATAGATTTTTCCTCATTTTTTTCATGTCAGTTATACTTGGTTCTTTTATCTTTTCGTCTACTGCAATGGCTGTGGAGCCTGGCAATCAGCTTATTCAAGCAGTCATGAACGGAGACGTTAGTCAGGTAAAAGTCCTGCTTGCTAAAGGGGTAGACGTTAATGCTAAGGACTTTTTAGGTGGAACAGCTTTGTGGTATGCAGCGAGCAAGGGACATGCCGACATTGTGAAGCTTCTGATAGATCATGACGCAAATGTTAATGTGAAGCCCTTAAATGGAATAACAGCGCTGCTGGCTGCGGAGCAAAGCGGATATACAAATATCGCGAGACTTTTGATAAATAAGGGTGCGGATGTCAATGTCAAGGATATGTTAGGCGGAACAGCGCTGATGGCAGCTGTTAACGAGGGGCATATTGATATCGTTAAGCTTCTGATAAATAAGGGGGCGGATATAAATGCCAAGGATGGCACAGGCGACACGGCGCTAATGGATGCGAGCAGGTGGGGTCAGAGGGATTTCGTAATACTCCTGATAGGCCACGGCGCCGATGTCGACGAGAAGGATAAGAATGGACATACAGCCCTGATGTATGCCGCACATCGAGGACAAATAGAGGTTGCACGACTTCTTTTAAATAAAGGGGCGAATGTCAATGAGAAGGACAATTTAAACGAAACAGCGCTGATGGCGGCGTCTTACGGAGTTTGTAAGGTTGGCATTTTAAAAGTTTTAATAGAACATGGAGCTGACGTCAATGCGAAGGACATCTATGGCGGAACGGCATTAATGCGAACAACTAAAAAGAATTGTATGGACACCACAAGGCTTCTGATAAATAAAGGGACAGATGTCAATGCAATGGACAATGATGGCGACACAGCGCTGGTATGGGCTGTAGACAAGGGAGAACAGGGTATTATGAATCTCCTAATAGAGAAAGGGGCGGATGTCAACGAGAAAAGTAAAGATGGTTTGACACCGCTGATGCTAGTGGCAGTAGATAAGGGGAAGCTGGATATTGCAAGACTTTTGATAAATAAAGGGGCCGATGTTAATGCGAAAGATAACAAAGGTCACACTGCGCTAATGTTTGCAGCGGCGGGAGGAAATGGGGATACCGCTAATCTCTTGATAAGGAACGGTGCGGATGTAAATACAAAAGACAACGTCGGCGATACGGCGTTATTCATCGCTAACGCAAAACATCATCCTGCTATCGTGCATATTCTCGAACAGGCCGAAGCGAAGCGCTAAGGGCTCGATATGCGTGGAACACTTACTGAGGCTGGATTCGATAAAATTATCTGATTTTGAAGGAATATAATTGAACGAAAAAGAGTTCTTCAATTCCTCTAATCGGAGTAGTGAAATAATTAGACGTTTTGGTATAACATTCGGACTTTGTTTTTCATGGGGTCTAATTGCCGGCCTACTATATCACTTTTTATCTTTACCCAAGTTACAAAAAGAGATAATCACCATTCTTAAAGAACAATCGGCGACACATTCTTTTAATTTCCTATCAATGATTGCCATTTTTACAATAGGCCTTATGATATCTGGCTTTGGTCGGACAGAACGCATTACCAATTGGCGTTACATTTTGTGCTATAAACCAGGAGAAATCGCATTAAATTTTGCAGCAGTTGTTTATGGTCTGTATTTTGGTTTTGTTTTTTTTGGCGTTGACTCAAATAGTTTAAAATTGATTCTTCTTATGGTCATCGCATTTTTTTATGGACCAGTTGGACTGCTCTTATTGATTTGGGCTTCATTTCAAGGGAATCTCACGAAAAATGAATACAAAGCTCGTTTATTCGCTGGTATTTTGACAATTAGTAGTGTGGTTTATTTTTTTTGGCATTTTGATTAGCTGGAATTATTATTAGATCTGAAAGTCAAGTGGCCCGCCATATTTTTAAAGAAACCGGTCGAAATCGTAGACTTCCTTCTCCGTCGAGACAGCTGATTTCGCTTCCTTCGGCTCGTCAGCGGGTTTGATTTCCGGCTCTTCATCGGTAACGGGCTTATAGAATTCGCTTATGTCGACTCCGAAAATTCTTGCCCATTTTTCCTGGGCTCGGGGGCCGAACCCGCATGTGGCGGCTTCTACCCGAACGATATAATCCCGGCTGACACTGCCGTGAGAAGCCAGTTCATCCTGCGTCCATCCTCGCAACTCCCGAAGGCGCTTGAAATTACAGGAGACGCGATCCGTTTTTTCTCCGCCCGGGACGGGGCGGAAAAACTCGCTCACGTCCACCTCGAAAACCTTCGCCCACTTTTCCTGCGCGCGCCTGCTGAAGGCGGAGCGCCCTGATTCGATGATCGCCGGGCCGCTCTTGTTGACTCCGGCCCTGGCGGCCACGTCTTCCTGCGTCCATCCCTTGCTTTGGCGCAGCCGCCTGAAATTATATGCAATCCTCGCATTGATCTGGCCGTCATCGAATGGCGGACATACGTTTTTGTGGGCTGGTCTTTCGGCCTCCGGCACCTTACCCGTAGAAATGAAGTGCTTGAGGGCCTTTTTCACTAAATCGCCCCTCATGGTCTTTTCCAGGACTTCTATCAGTTCCGGATCATCGATCCGGAATTTCACGCGATAAATCATCGGCCGCCTGCCGCCGTTTCCTCCGCCCTTATCCGGAAACCAAATGCGTTTGCGAACTCCGGTTGCTCCATAACCACTACCCTCACCCCTTTAGACTCAATCTTCCCGGCGAGGAGCCTGGCGCCGCCTCCGAAAAAAAGGACCGTGTCAAAGCCGACGATGCCGCCGTGGGCCTTGAGGTCCCCTGTCACAAGGGAAAGAAGGTCGTTCACATATGCGCTGGCGGCCTCTTTTATCTCGGGCATGATGTCCACCCGGTCGAACCCCGCCTGCAGGGCCCCCGTCTGCATGGCGTAGTCGATTTCAAGCGGGGTCAGGGTCTTGCCCTGTATATGCCCCTGTATTTCCGGGAAAAGATCGTTTACGGCCATATCGTGGACGCCCTTTTTGTAAAAGGTCTTGCCGGCAAGTATCTCCTCCTGGACGCAGGAGTAAAGCGTGTAAATGACCGTGTTGAACCCGATGTCCACGGCGAGGATGTTGCCGGATTCACTGGGATTGTCATGCAGGTACGCCTTTATGCCGCCCAGGCCCTGGGGATAGACGACCACACGGCCGAAATCAAGTGCGGAGGCCCCATCGACGTGTTTCAAGGTGCTCTGAAGGGTCGTGATGGAACTGGCCGCTCCCTTTTTGGCCTTCGTGACTTCCGCCTTCCAGTAATCATAAGGCAGGCCGACAATCAGGGCATCGTCCTGCCGGATGCCGGCCTGTCCGGCGCAGACCGACACAAAGAGAGGATATATATCTACCAGCTCCTCGACGGTCCTCAGATACCTGCTGCCGGTCTCCAGAAGCGCACTATCTCCGACCAGAAACCTGTCGCCCCGGTAAATGAAACCTTCCGCTTTCGACCGCCTGAAACAACTCCTCACAGCCCCTTTAGCGCTGCCGCAAAGCCACTTCGCTCTGCTGAACCCAAGATCTACTACAAACATGACCGCCTCCTAATCGAAAAATTTAAAGCCTCTACAGATATATACGCCGGGGGCAACTTTAAAACGTCCGGCTTCATTTTTTTCTTTCCTGTTCAATAAGTTGCCTTCCAATGTTTTACAGGGTTTATGGGTTTTCTTTCTTTTCTTTGTTTTCTTTACGGCGTGAGGCAACACAGGGAGTGAATCCGAGACGTTGAGAGCCGGCGGGCCGAAGGACATTCTCAGCCAAAAGATCCCGCAAAAGAAAAAGTACTGTTTTATAGTTTGTTTCATAATGTAGTTTGTTATTTGTTTGTTTTTGTACTTTTTCTTTTCTCCGTAAACATGTTAGATTTCCTGACGAGATAAGACCATGAAAAAACTTGATAAATCCATAAGGAGACTCGGCTTCACTGAAAGATCGCTGAATATCCTCGCCAGGCTGGGGGCAGTGCGGGCGGCCCCGACCGGGGCCGCCCGCAGCAAAGCGGACATGGACTTCCTGATGAAACTCTCCCGCGTCTGGAAGGATGCTGAGTGGATAAGAGAGAGCCTCCGGCAGGTAAAATCCAAACCACGAAGAGAAAAGCTTGTCCGGGAACTGGAACTGACAAAGCCGGAGCGGTACGTCATGAACAGGTACCTGAATGCAGGCGAGAGGCTTTCCATCGAAAAGGTCGCGGCAGAGCTCACCCGCTTCTACAAGCTGCCGGAAAAAACCGCAAGCGGAATCGTCAGGAAGATGAGAAGCCGGGCGTATATGGCCAGGCACAGGCAAAAGACAGCGAAGGAGGACTGAAAAAAACCTGGCGGCGGGCGGCCCGCCAGG
>JAKAMR010000107.1 GCA_021812785.1 Nitrospirota bacterium | reverse complement strand
TCTACGGATACTGGGACCTGAATATCCATGTACTGAGAGGATTAAGCGATATCTCGTTTACAAAGCAGGTTTTTGTGCAGAAATGATCCGGATAAGGAACTTCTTAGCCGTTTTTTTCCTGCCGGCCTGTTTTCTTATTATCCTTGCCGGCGGGTTTTTTGCCCATGCGCGCGCGGCGCAGGCAAAAAACAAAAATTGCGACATCGAAAAAGGGGCCTGCCAGGAAACGGCTGGAAAGGGGATATCGCTCTGCTTTGACATCCTGCCAAAGCCGGTATTGCCGATGTCACAAAGCATCTGCAGGGTGGTAATCAGCAAAGCGGGCTCCCCGGTCGCAGGGGCCAGCGTGACCGTCGCTTTTTCCATGCCCGGCATGTTCATGGGCCCGAATATTTCCCGTCTCCACCAAAAAGCCATCGGCGCATACGAAGGAAGGTGCGTCATCGTGAGATGCCCTTCGGGAGGAAGCCTGTGGAGGGCGGATGTGGACGCCCGGTTGCCCGGCAACGGCCATATACGCGGGAGCTTTGTATTCCGTGTGGGAAGGGACGCTGGCAGATAATGCGCGAAGGATATCTTCTTGCCCTGGTGACGGGCCTCCTCGGAGGTTTTGGACACTGCCTTGGCATGTGCGGCCCCTGGGTGGCCTCCTATTCCTTGCATGAAAGAACCGGCAGGGACGGGGTTTTTAATTCTCTGCTTCCCCACCTCATGTACAATGCGGGGCGCATCACCACCTATTCTTTTATCGGGGCGCTCATGGGCCTTGGCGGAGCGTTCATAAACACCGCCGCAAGACTTTCAGGCATTCAAGACATCGCGGCGCTCCTTATGGGCATTCTGATGATGGTGATGGGAGCGGGCATTGCCGGGCTACTTCCGCGCACAGGGGCGGCCTATTTTGAAAAAAAAAGCGGCCCGGTCCTGGGCGCTGCAAAATTGTTTTTGTTATCCTCCGGCTCCGCGTGGCGATATTATCCGCTTGGCCTGCTACTGGGGTTCATCCCTTGCGGACTCTCCTACTCCATCTTCCTGGGCTCCGCAGGACAGGCAGGGATGCTCCAGGGGATGCTTTATGCCGTCTGCTTCGGGCTTGGCACCGTGCCCGCCCTGCTCGTCTTCGGACTTGCCGTGAGCTATTTAGGTTTTCTGGGCAGGCTCAGGAAATGGCTGTACAGGACAAGCGGGGCGGCGGTGATGCTGACCGGCGTCTATTTTATCTTGAGAGCAGGAATATTCCATGCCCGTATGTGACCACTGCCTTCTCGAATTCCCTGAAAGGGAAGCCGTGTTTGCGGATATCGCCGGAAAGCAAAAAACGTTTTGCTGCGCCGGCTGCCGGGGCATCTATCTGCTCATTCATGACGAGGGGCTTGGCCTTTTCTACGAGAAGAGGAAATGGTTGACGCCTTCCGTCTCTCCTGACACGATCAGCGGCCCATATTCCAGAAAAAGCCCGGACCCGGCCCTTTTCAACAAATGCGTCAGGAAAGCAGAGGCCGGGCCCGGAATGGAAATGGACATTTACATCGACGGCATACGCTGCTCTTCCTGCGTATGGCTGAATGAAAAGGTGCTTGCCAGGACGGAAGGGGTGCAATACGCACGCGTCAATTATGCCACTCACAAGGCCAGGATAAGATGGGACCCCGGAGCAACGGAGCCTGGCAGGATACTGGCTCGCATAGCGTCCATCGGATATAGCCCGAAACCGTATTCCGAGCCGGAGCGGTTCCAGGCCCAGCGCATGGAGAGGCGTGACCTTCTGATCAGGTTCGGCACGGCGGGGTTCCTTTCCTGCCAGCTCATGATATACAGCCTCGCCCTTTATGCGGGCTATTTTCAGGGCATTGGGGACCGTACAAAGCTCCTTTTCCAGATAACCGCCATGCTCATTACAGCCCCGGTCATCTTTTATTCTGGCATGCCCTTCATCAAAAGCGCGACGGCCGCGGCAAGGCATCTGCGCTTCAACATGGACTCGCTCATAGCCATAGGCGCCGGCTCATCCTTTTTTTACAGTATATACGGGATGTGCACCGGTGGGGAGGTGTACTTTGACACTTCCTCCATGATAATCACGCTTATACTGCTTGGCAGGTATGTAGAGGCCGCCGCAAAGGCAAAGGCATCCGAGACCCTGGAGCGCCTGGCAGAGCTTGCCCCGGAAACCGCTACCAGGCTGGTCCCTGAAGGCCCCGCCGGCCAGTATGAGAGGCATACAGTGCCCATTTCCTCGCTTAAGAAAGACGACCTTGTAGAGGTAAAGCCCGGCCAGCGCATACCCGTTGACGGTACAGTTTCGGAGGGCGGGTCGGAAGCCGATGAATCTCTCCTTACGGGGGAACCAAAACCGGTCCCCAAGACCACGGGCTCAGAGGTCATCGGAGGCAGCACGAACCTTTATGGCCGCATCGTGGTCAGGGCGGGAAGGACCGGAGAAGACACAGTGCTTGCGGGCATTGTGAGGGCGGTCGAAGGCGCCCAGACGAGAAGACCGCAGATACAGGCGCTGGCCGACAGGGTCACAGGCGTGTTCGTCCCGGCGGTCCTGCTGACAGCCGTTGCCACGGCGGTGGTATATTTTTTAAAAGGCGAACCCCCTGCCCGTTGCCTCATGACCGGGGTCTCGGTCCTCGTTATAGCGTGCCCCTGCAGCCTGGGGCTTGCAACTCCCCTTGCGGTGCTCATGTTTACAACCCTCGCCAGCTCAAAAGGGCTCCTTGTGAGGTCCGCGGACGTTATGGAAAATTCCGATGGCATTGCGCATGTGCTATTTGACAAGACAGGCACGGTAACCACCGGCAGGCCGGCGCTGAACAAGCTGATCCTGGCAGACCCGGCTTTAAGCGAGGATGAGCTTGTCAGGCTTGCCTCATCCATAGAAAGTCTGTCCGAGCACAGCATCGCGCGCGGGGTCTGCGGACGGGCCGCAACAACACCCGTCTCCGAATTTCTATCGATCCCCGGAAAAGGCGTTCAGGGCGTTGTGGAAGGCAAGAGGATACTCATAGGCAATCGGGCGTTGATGGAGGAAAACGGCGTGCCCGGAAATGAGATGGAGGCCATTTCCGGCCTCGCGGAGCCATATGAAAAAAAAGGAAGCACGGTTGTCTACATGGCCTGGGAAAGGAGACTCCGAGCGGCTATGATCATTTCTGATACGATCAGGCCCGAAGCGGCGCAGGCGGTCGCGCAGATAAAAGCCCTGGGGCTCTCCGCAGGGCTCTTAAGCGGGGACAATGAAATGGCTGCGCAGGCGGTGGCCCGCCAGATCGGGGCCGAAAGCGTGCTTTCCGCGGCATCGCCTGCAGCCAAAATGGAGTATGTTGCCAAAAGACAAAAACTCCCCGGCAGACACGGGGTGCTGATGGTTGGCGACGGGATCAATGACGCGCCTGCTCTTGCCGAGGCCTCAGTGGGCATAGCCATGGGCAGGGGCACCGATCTGGCAATGGGGAGCGCGGATGCCGTGCTTGTCCGGAACGACCTCATGCTTGTGCCATATTTCATAGGGCTTTCAAGAAAGACCCTGGGGACAATAAAGCAAAACCTGTTCTGGGCTTTTTTTTATAACGCCATGGCGTTGCCGCTGGCTGTCTCAGGCGTCCTTCACCCCATTGTGGCCGCAGGAGCGATGGCCACAAGCTCCGTGTTCGTCGTGGGGAACTCACTCAGGATAAGAAAGTTCAGGATGGAGACAGGTAAAAAGGCCGCGACCAGTAAAAAAGAGAAGCAAGAAAAAATGACTGGCAGGTATGGGCCATGTGGACGATAGGCCTTCTGATCCTCATATCGTTCCTGATGGGAATAGCCGCATGGCTCTTCTTCATATGGTCGGTTAAAAGCGGCCAGTATGATGACATTGAAGGCCCGAAATACAGGATGCTGGAAGACGATGATGAGGGCAGTCCAAAGAACAGAGAGAAATAGGATTTTATTTTTCAGCCCTCAGGCGTTTTTTATATCAGCCGCCGCGATGACCGGCATGGATATCTCAACCGCCAGGCCTCCGTCCGGCGCGTTTGACGCTCCCACCACTCCGCCGTGCAAATGGACCGCCCTCTCCGTTATGGCAAGCCCGACCCCCGTGCCTCCGCTTGCGCGGTCGCGCGCGTCCTCGACCCGGTAGAAAGGCTTGAACAGGTGTGCGAGCGCCGCATCTGGAACACCCGGCCCGTGGTCCCGGACCCTGATTATCGCGCGAGGGCTGCCATCTTTGACGGAGCGCACAAGGGTTATCTCGACCGCCCGGCCCGCGGGCGTGTAACGGACGGCATTGCGAACAACGTTTTCTATCGCGCTTCTGAGCATTTGGGGAGAGCCGCTCACGGACGCCTCTTCCAAGGAAAGGACGACGACCTGGCGGCCAGCTCCTGAGGCCTCGTAATCCGCGTCATCGGCAACCTCCGCCACAAGCTGCGCAAGGTCCACGGTGACTTTAGTTTTCTCCAGGCTTTCAGTACCGCTTTCAAGGAGCGTCAGAGTGACAAGCTGCGCTATCAGGTCATTGAGCCTGTCAGCTTCCTTACCTATCCTGTCCAGGGGCCCGGCAGCGCTGTCGCCGGCGTTCCGCTTCGCCAGCTCAAGCGCCACGTTAAGCCTGGCAAGCGGCGAGCGCAGCTCATGGGAAATGTCACGGATAAGACGCTGCTGGGCGCCTAGCAGGGATTCCATCCTTTCGGCCATGCTGTCAAAATCCCTGCCCAAAGCGGCGATCTCATCCCCCTTTTTCCCCGGGAAAGAGCCCTGGCCCACCCTCGCCTTCAGGTCCCCCGCGGCAAGCCTCCGGGTTGCCTGCCTGAGGCGGCGTATGGGTGCGGTAAGCTGCCAGGCAAGGACATAGCAAATGCCCCCGCCCACGATAAGATAGATGAGTTGCCGGAACCCAAAAATTAACGGGAAAATGGGGCCGGGCTTTATAAATATGCGAAAAGGCACATAAGGCCACTCCGCCGCGATGACGTATTCATGCCCCGACTGATTTTCTTCTGTAAACGGCAAGGCGGCCAGGAACTTCCCTTTCCAAACCGCAGACTGCATGCCCGCCCCGCCTGCACCAAAGGCCCTTGCGGCCAGGCTGGCAAGAGGCGCCGCAGGTTTTTCTCCCGCTCCTTCTCCCGGGAACGCCTTGCTCCTGTCCTCAAAAAGATACAGCCGGATGCCCGATAACGCTTTCACCTTTGCCGTCATGGCACGCAGAGCGGGACTTCCGCCGCGGCCGTAAGCCTGGGCAGCAGACTCTCCATACAGCAGGAGCGCCCCGCTCACCAGCCTGTCTCTGTGCATCTCGATCACCTTGTGGGCCCTGGCTATGGGGCCTATCTGTGCTGTGACGGTCAGAAGGACGATCACAACGCTTGAGAGCGCCATGGCAAGCCAGAACCAAAGGAATATCTTCAGAAAAAGGGACCTGGCCGCCCCTTTCCCGCCGGGATATTTCAGCGGGTCCTTTTTCGGAAAAGACACGTCAGTTTTTTTCCTTCCAGGCCTGTTTTTTTACGTCAGAAAGGTCCTGCGGGCGGGTATAGATATACCCCATGCCCCGGACGGTCTTTATGCGCTCCATGCCGCTTGCGTCCCTGCCTAGCTTTTTCCTGAGGTTGCTTACATGCACGTCAATGCTCCGGTCATACGGGGAAAGACCGTGGCCCAGAACCCTCTTGTAAAGCTCCTCCCGGCTCACAAGCCGCCCGACAGCAAGCAGGAGCTCCTCAAGGAGGTTGAACTCGACCGCGGTCAGCTCAATATCCAGGCCGGATCTAAGCACCCTTCTGCTTGCCCTGTCCAGTTCTATGTCTCCCACGTTTACCCTGCCCGCTGCCACACCGGCGGACCCCATCTCGATGGCCGCCGACGCGGTGCGCCGCTTGATGGCCCGGACGCGGGCAACAAGCTCCCTTGGATTGAAAGGTTTTGGCAGGTAATCGTCCGCGCCCATTTCAAGGCCAACAATGCGGTCCACGTCATCGCCCCTGGCCGTGAGCATCAAAACAGGTATGCCGGAGCGCTCCCTGATGCGCCGCAGGACCTCAAAACCGCTTATGCCTGGCAGCATGACGTCAAGCACCACAAGAGCATGCTCTCCGGACAGCGCCCTGCGGGCCCCGGCCTCGGCATTATGAACCGCCTCCACTTCGAAGCCCTCAAGCCTAAGATAGTCCTTCAGGAGGTCGCAGAGCTCTGTGTCATCATCGATTACCAGTATCCGGTTGGCGGAGCTGTCCATCTGGGATTAATATCTTCCTGTTTCTAAAATATGGCCGTCACCCCGGGGACAATGGCCCATTTTCGCATTTCTTTTATTGTAACTGAAAGGCCCGGCGGCATTTGTAAAGAATTGTAAAGAAACTGGCGGCTGCTATTTACAAATCTTTTCTTTTTTTAATATCCCCTTAACTCATATAAAGCAGCTTTCAGGTTATTATAAAAAAAGATTTTTTAAAAAATTCTTTGCAAGAAGGAGCTGTTTCATTAATATGGGCTTCAGAAAAAGAAAAAGGTTATCAATACGGGAAAGATCCATTTGCCTGATGTTTTTGTTTCTGGCGGTCCTGATGGCCGTTGCCGCTCAGTCTATGTATGCCCAGGCTGAAGATGCGCAGGCTGCCCCGCCGGAACAGCCGATTAAAAAAGGTGAGGTTCTCACACTCCCGCAATGCCTGGCAATTGCACGTAACAAAAATCCCCAGATATCCGCTGCCCGAAACGGATTCCTCGCCGCCAAAAGCAGGATCGGCGAGGCACAGTCCAACTATTATCCACAGGCCCAGTGGCAGACGGACGTCAACCATTTTTCCTCTACAACACAGAGCCAGAGAT
>JAKAMR010000106.1 GCA_021812785.1 Nitrospirota bacterium | reverse complement strand
AGCCTCATTCAGCCGTTATCTGTCATTCCGGCTTGTCCGGAATCTTTCTCCGGCTTTCAGGAAGGATTCCCGGCGCGCTTCGCTTGCGGGAATGACAACTGTGAGGCTTTATTAGCGATGTTCTTAGTAACAGAAGTTTTTCAATAGTATTGGATGCCCTGGCCGCTGCTGCCGGACCCGCTTCCTGACAAAGGACTCATGCCGAAATCTGTAATGAGGTCCTTGATCCCACCGTTTTGGCCGTTAGCCCCATTCTGGTCGTAGAAGACATTCACTCCTATCTCGGATGGATAAGGGGGCGTCTTTGGCCAGTACATGTCCGGGGTCAGGGAATTGTCTATGAGCGGGGTGGCTGTCTGTTTCCCTGACGGGTTTGTGGTCCACGATGTTACGGGGCTGAACTGGTTTCCCGGCGGCCACGTATTGGAGGTGCCAACCGGGTAATAATACGGAGCGGACGAGCTTGCGCTCTGGGCGGCGTAGACCGAAATATTGTTGGTGTGCGCACCGCCGGAGACGGAATCCAGTATCTTTACCAGGATGGTGGAGCCGGGCAGCAGGCTTTGGCCGTCCGGGGTCACAACGCCTGTGAGGGGGCTGTAATCAAGCAGGTAAAAACAGCCGTTTCCCATCAGCCAGTTATTGCAAGTCTGATAACTGCCCCCGATATACCTGGATTCACCGACGGCCAGGTATTCCCAGAACACCATGTAAAGCTTCCCGTCAGCCAGTTTCAGGAATTCATTGGCGCCATGGCTGTCAAGCAGATCGTTCCACCATGCGGGCGCGCCGTCGCAATCCGCTATATGACCGCCATCGCCATCTCCCCCATCGCCCGCACAGTTGGCCCTGAAGAAGGATACGCCGTAGAAACTTGTGGGCGAAATCGAAGTATCGGGCTCATCCACCCTGAACGACAGCCCGATCATGAAAAAATTCGATTTTCTGTTGTCCACGGTGACTTTTTCCTGGAGCTCGTACGACAGGTTGCCGTATGCAAGCCAGGCCTGCCAGAGGCTTTGTACTTCCGGGTTGGACGAGGAAAAAGCAAGCAGTCCGCCCGTCTCGGTCCAGGGGATTCCGGTGCTCTCATACTGCAGCCCGTTGTTCTTGGGATCATACACGAATGAATCCATCGGGTTTGGGAGGCCCAGAATGCCTCCCAGGTTGGTGGTCTGATTCCAGTTTGTGTTCAGGTCGGAAAAGTTGGATTGCCCCTGGTATGGAGGCGTGGAGGCGGCGGCTATGCGCATGACATCCTCCCGCTTTGTTTGGAGCCATCCGCTGCCGGTGATGCCTATGGATGTAAGGGTGGCGGACGTCGAATTGACGTTGGAGACCGAAAGCGTGAACTGCCCGGTGGAAAGCGTAAACGCGGGCGTGTTGGCCAGGCTGCCGCCAAACAGGGCCTTCATGTTGTTCTGGTTGCCGTTATTCAGGTCTTCCTGTATCAGCGGCATGGCAAACCTCGCGCCGGATTCCGCAAGATAGTAGGCGTTAAGGTTGTTGTTTTTCAAAAGGCCGGTCAGCGTAGAGCCGGACGTCAGGTACGCCACCGCAGCGCCGGCTATCATTATAACGACCAGCGTAATTATCAGGCCGATAAGCAATGATCCGTCCCTGTTTTTAATTTTTTTTGCAAGCCTCACAGGTTTTCAGACCTCACCCGCACGGAAAAAGTGTTTTGAGCGCCGCCGAAGCCTGAAATGGTGAAAGCAAGATTGATGACCTTGTCCCCGGGGGTCCAGCCCGTAGTGAACGGCCCGTTGTATGCGCTTGAATAGGTCAGCTTGAAGCCAGATACATCGTCCAGGAGCGTTTTGCCGTCAAGCTGGATGGTGGAACCGGGGGGGCCGGAGAAGGCAAGCGTGTGGCTTGACGGGGTCCCACCCCTGTCGTTGGTGTAGTCAAGCCGGGTGGCGCTTCCCGATGATACCGCCGTTATTATGTGGAACTCCTTTTCCAGGCGCAGCGTGGCGGCCTGCACCTTGAAGGCCGCCGTTGTGCTCTGCCTTGTGAGCAGATAACCGTTTGTTACGTTGACTATCCACATGCCGGCCACCGCAAGGATAACAGCCCCTATGACGATGGCGGCTATCATCTCTATAAGGGTGAACCCGCTTTCCCCGCGCGAAAGCAGCCCGGCGCTCCTCATTGGCAGTTTACTCCCTGCTGGCCGCTTGTGTAAATTTGCGTCAGCACATCGCCTGCACTGTCCCTGACCGTCACCTTGAGGCAATTGCTGATGGCAGGAGAAGGGACTTTTACCTCGCCCCCTCCGCTCCACGTGATAAAGTGGTTGTCAACTACAGTGCCCTGCCCGTAGGAAGGGTTCAGGGCGGAGCCCTCCGCCCCCACCTTGCTTTGCAGCCACGAAAGGTTTTTTGAACCGTAATTTGCCAGGTAGTCCGCAGTGACGTTTTCCATCGCCGACTGGGCCCCCAAGGCCGACTCTAGACGGGCAACAGGGGTTGAACTGCCTGTAATGGCGGGGCCAAAGTATGTATAGATCATGGCCGCAAGGACGGCAACCACAACTATGGTCATGATTACCTCTATAAGGGTAAACCCGAAACTGCCCCGATGTTTCCCGGTGCCTTTCACTGTATGAACCCCGTATCGGGCGTAACCGAAATGGAGGCTGTGCTGGAAGCATCGGTGAGGGTGATGGAGAGCGTGCTTCCGGACGGGCTTCCCCAGGTGTCGAAGTTTATCTCCTCCGGCGTTGCGGATATGCCTTTCGGGAAAGAATGCGCAGGGGAGTTGTCCCCCGGCAGGTTGGGGACCGTTGCCGGGCAGTTTGCCCCGGTGCACACAAGCGTGTAAGAGCCGCTTCCTATGTTGATCCCCCATGTGTCCGGCGGTATGTCGCCCATCGCCTTTATCTGTGCGAAGCGGAGGTCGTTTTTAAGTATGGCGGCCTCGGAATCCACGCTGAGGGCGGAAGTGTCCGTGGCGTGCGAGATCGCCATGGCGGCCATGATCCCTATGATCACAAGCACCGCGATCAGCTCGATCATGGTGAACCCCATGCTGTTTTTGATATCAGGCCCCATATCTCATGGGTGTGCCGGCGGCCCGCTCAGCCGGGCCGCCGGCACACGTTTTTTATTGCAGGCTTATGGTATTGCTTATGTTTACATATGGTGAAGTAGCAAACCAGCTTGGCCCGGCAGTGATCTTGACCTGCATGGTGCAGGGGCCTCCGCTGCCTCCGCAACCGCTCGATTTCGAATAAGCGGCCGTGAAATCCCCGACGTTGGTTGAAGGGGCAACATATGGGCTGGACCCGCACTCCCAGTCATTGTTGCTGCCCCAGTTGAGAGTGGCCGGGGTGCACCCGTTTATAAGCGCGGCGGCATAGGACATTGTGAGATTTGATTTCGCAGCGGCAAGGGCGCCGTTTGCCGCGGCCTCCTGGGCCTTTTGCTGCATATCCATGTACTTGGGGATGGCCACAGCGGCAAGAATGCCGATTATGATTATTACCGCTATCATCTCGATGAGGGTAAACCCTCCCTCGCTCCCCAGAACTGCCTTCATTTTTCTCATTTTTTGTTTCCTTTCCCGGTTATTGAAAAAATAAAATCCTGAAGAAATCGTTATTTGACCATCTTGGTCATGTCCCACATGGGCATGAATACCGCCAAGGCAAAAAAACCAACCACAACTGCCAGCGCCACCGTCAGCGCGGGCGTTATCAAGTCAGCCAGTCTGCTTACCGCATACCTCACCTCCTCGTCGTAATGTACAGATATTTCCCTGAGCATGCCTTCAAGGTCGCCCGATTCCTCTCCGATGGCAACCATGCTTACCACCATGGGGGTAAAGAACTTCGCCTCCGACAGCGGGCCGGCTATCCCCTTGCCTTCCACCATCTGTTCCTTTATGGACTCGAAGGCCCGCGCCATGGCCGAGTTCCCGATCGTGCCGGAAAGTATCGTCAGGGCGCTGGTCACAGGCACGCCGCTTGAAAGCAGTATCGCCAGGATGCTTGAAAAGCGCGAGACCGCCGCCTTGATAAACAGGGGGCCGAAGACCGGCAGGCGTAGCAGGAAGGAGTCCTTCGCAAGCCGGCCGTTTTCCGTTTTGAAGTACATCCTAAGCCCCGCAACAAGGCAGAATGCCCCTGCAAACATTACGGGCCAGTGCCCTATAAGGGCGTCATGCAGGGAAATGGCTATCCGTGTGGGCAGAGGCAGAGTGAGGTGCGCCTTTGAAAACACATCGGCGAACCTGGGTATCACGAAGGCCAGAAGGAAAAAGAACGCGCCTGCGAGCGTTATGAGAACGACCACCGGATACTGCAGCGCGGAGCGGATGTCCGATTTCACCCGGTCCTCATGCTCCAGCATGTAAGAAAGCCTGTCCAGCACCTCGGGGATCCTGCCGCTTGCCTCGCCCGCGCCTATCATGTTGCAATAAAGCGGGGAAAATATGGCGGGGTGCTTCTCCATGGCCTCCTTGAGCGTCAGGCCCCGGCTTATGTCCTCCCGCATGCCGGAAACGGCTTTCCTCAGCATTCCGTTTTCCGTCTGCGCTTCAAGCACTTCAAGCAGGCGGAGGGCGGGTATACCCGCGCCGAACATGGAGCGGAACTGCTTGGAAAAGAGTATCAGCTCTCGCGTCTTCACCTTCCCCGCGAACCCGAGGGGGCCTTTCCCGGAAGGGCCCGTTTTTGCCCTGGCCTGAGCGACCTGCACCGGTATAAGCCCGCCTGAAGCGAGGGCCTTTTCCGCCGCCTGTTCCGAGGCGGCGCTGATCGTCCCCTTTACGACGTTCCCCAGACTGTTTATCGCCTGATAAGAATAGTCCATATCGCTTTTTACGACATCACCGTCGCCTGAGCCTCCTCTAGCGTGGTAATGCCCCTGGCCACTTTATCGGCCGCGTCCTGCTTAAGGGTCCTCATCCTGCCGGAGGAGACCGCCTCGCGTGTCATCTCCTGCGCAGGTGCCTTTCTCAAGATCATCTCCTGGAGGCTCTCATTGTTCACAAGCACCTCGAAAATGCCCGTCCTGCCCATGAACCCGGTCTGCATGCACTGCTGGCAGCCCCGGCCGCGCATGAAGGTGGCGCCTTCCACGCGGTCAAGCCCCCAGGAAGCAAGCGCTTTTGCGGGAGGCGTGTAAGGCTCTTTGCAGTATGGGCAGATCGTCCTTACAAGCCTTTGCGCGAAGGACACCAGGAGGATCGAAGAAACAAGGTAAGGCTCTATCCCCATATCCACAAGCCTGGAGACCGCCCCGGCCGCGTCGTTGGTGTGCATGGTGCTCAGCAGGCGGTGCCCTGTCTGGGCCGCCCTGACGGCTGTGCCGGCCGTCTCGCTGTCGCGTATCTCTCCTACCATTATCACGTCCGGGTCCTGGCGCAGGATGGCCCTGAGGCCGCTTGCAAAGGTCATCCCGGCCTTCGCGTTCAACTGTATCTGCCGGATGCTTTCTATCTTGTACTCCACGGGGTCCTCAAGGGTGACTATGTGCACATCCGGGGTGTCGATCTCCTGGATTATGGCGTAGAGGCTGCTGGTCTTGCCGCTGCCGGTGGGGCCCGTGCTCAGAACCATCCCGTAGGGCTTGTGGATCATCCCCCTCACCCTCTCCGCGTCCGCCCCGGACATGCCAAGCCTGTCCAGCGTCAGGATGCCGGAGCTCGTGTCCAGGAGCCGGAGCACAAGGTTTTCGCCATACAGGGTCGGAACGGTCGAGGCCCTTACATTGATCATCCTGCTGCCCATGCGGAGCGTAAACCGGCCGTCCTGGGGCACCCTGGACTGGGTTATGTCCATCCCTGCCAGTATCTTTATGCGGGCCACTATCGGAAGGAACATAGGTTTGGGGGGCGACGGCATGCTGCTCAGCCTCCCGTCTATCCTGAACCTCAACTGGACGCCGTTTTGCTGAGGGCTTATATGGACATCGCTTGCCCGTTCCTGGACCGCGTTTGTAAAGATGGAGTTTACCAGCCGTATGACTGCCGGGGCATTGCCCATGTCCTGCGCCGAGGATACCTGGATGTCCTCTATGCCCTCTTCCTCTTTTTCGAAGGAAAATTTTTCTTCCCCTTCCACGGAGGTCACAACCCCGCCCAGTCCCGCCTGGGCGGAATAGAGGATCCTGTGCAGTTTTGTCAGTTCCATTTCAGTGCAGATGACGGGCTCCACTTCGCAGTTTGTGCGGTCCTCTACGGAGTCCATCGCCATGATGTCCAGAGGGTCGGTGGTGGCCACGACCAGAAGCCGTCCCTTTCTTTGCAGGGGGGCCACCTGGCATTTCTGGGCCATTTCAAAAGGTATGATCTCGGCAAGCCCGAAGTCCAGCGGGAACTGGTCCGGATGATATCTTTTTACCTTCAACTGCCCGCACAGCAGCTCGCATATCTGCATTTCGGACACGATCCCGCGCCGGACGAGATACTGTCCCAGTTTCAGGCCGGACCCTTTCTGGCCCTCAAGGGCCTTCTCCAGTGAGGCAGGGGTCAGGAGCTTGCTTTCGGTAAGCATCTCCCCAAGGCGCTTCGTTATGATCATTGGCGGCTCCGCATGGTTATGTTCGCTTCCATCTCTTCACCTATTTTTTGAGTGACGCCGTGGAAGCCGCATTGGCTTCCCTGGGCAGAATGTAAGGGGTGATGAATATCAGCACCTGGTTCATGGTGTCATCCTTGTTTTCCCCCTTGAAGAGCCATCCGATGAGCGGGATGTCCTTTAGGAACGGCACCCCGTTGACGGTGGACGACAAATTCTGGCTGGTCAACCCCGATATCACGACCGTCTCCCCATTTTTGGCGATGAGGGTCGTTTTCGTCTGTTTTTTCAGGATAAAAGGGTTCCCCTGGACTTCCCGCGACGTGTCTACATCGTCTTTTTTGATGACGATAGCCATTTTCAGGCTGTTG
>JAKAMR010000020.1 GCA_021812785.1 Nitrospirota bacterium | reverse complement strand
GTGAATAGTTCGAAATCGGATGCCGCAGATCTTTATGGAAAATGGGGAGGAATAAATGTCAAAAAGCAGAAAGGCGCTCGGTGCCGCGTTGATGCTGGGTGCGGTCCTCTGGATAGCCTACTATATCATCAGGATCAAGGCGTATGCTTCGCTCAATGCCCAGGGCTTATCGGACGGCCAGGTGCACGCCATCAAGAAATCGATCGAGACAGCGGTTGTGGTATCCGGCTTTTTGCTGGGGGGCCTTTTGGGTGCGGTGGTGCAAAGGTCCAAGTTCTGTATAGCCGCGGCCTGTCATAATGTGGTGACCACCCGCGACCTGACTCAGACACGAGCATATGCCATGGCGCTTTTCGTTGCTATACCGGCCACCCAATTGCTATACAGGGCCGGCTTCGTGGACATTTCCCGCAGTATATACATAAGCTCTCCCTTTACATGGTTCAGCTACATAGCAGGGGGGTTCATTTTCGGCGTGGGCATCGTATATGCCGGCGGCTGTGCCAGCCGGATACTCGTGCGGGCCGGGGAGGGCAACCTTGGAGGGCTTGTGAGCGTGCTTGCGTTCATTTTTTCTTCCGGGGCCACCTTGTGGGGCATCACAGCCACGGTCAGAGCGAATTACCTGGACAAATTGACCCTGAATTTAAAGAGCCAATATCTGCCAAACCTGTTTGGCCAGGCGCCCGTATGGCTTACGGTCCTGCTGATAGAGGCGGCCCTGCTTATATTTATGTTAAGGTCCCCTAAGGACTCGGAATGGCGAAAACTTAAATGGCCGCTGGCCGGGGCTGCCATAGGGCTGATAATAGCTGCGGCGTGGTGGGTCAACGGCCTGGCGTTCAAGGCATTGCCCAACGTGGACACATTCTCTTTTTCCGGACCCGATGACCCCATGCTGCTGCAGGCCTGGGGGCCAAAGAGCCTGACATTTGCGCTTGCCGACGCCCAGGCCTTCAGATACATAATCCTCTGGACAGGAGAGACCATCAATTTCGCCGTAGCCACTGTGTTCGGGGTGATAGCGGGCGCTTTTATTTCCGCCCTCATAAGCGGCAGCTTCAACTGGATCGCGCCGCCCCTCCAGCAGTTCAAGTACAACCTGATCGGCGGGTTGCTGATGGGTTTTGGGGCCGTGCTTGCAATGGGATGCAACATAGGGCAGGGGTTGAGCGGGATATCCACACTTTCTGCCGGCAGCTTTCTGACAATGTCCTTCATCTTTGTGGGCGCGATATCCGGGGCAAAATTTATGACCTGGAGAATAATGAGAGAAGCATGAAATGAAAAATCCTTTCGGCGGAAGGAGGAAGGCGCGGCTTTTGCGCCTGCTTCTGATCGAAGCTCTGGCCCTATTCCTGGCCCTGTGCCTTATGTACTGTTTCGGCTCTCAGGCTGCGCTTGCAGGCACTCTGAGGGACGGGCCGGTCGTAATACGCTCCGTGCAGGGGGATTTCAATACCGTATGGGACGATCTGAACATGGCGATCACAAACCGCGGACTCGTGGTCTCGGGAGTTTCTCATGTGCAGAAGATGCTTGACCGCACGGGAAAGGCGCTTGGCAGGACTAAACGGATATTTGCAAGGGCAAAAGTCCTGGAGTTTTGCAGCGCGGTGGTATCAAGGGACATGATGGAAAAGAACCCTCATTTTATCGCCTTCTGTCCGTACAGGATAGCCGTCTACACCCTTCCGGGGGACGAAAAAACGGTTTACCTCTCCTATGAGCGCCCCGTTTGGAAAAACAATTCCGGCAAGGCGGAGCTTGAAGAGGTTGATAAACTGCTGGGCGGGATCGTGAATGATGTCGTAAAGGAAAAGTTTTGAAAATTATATGTCACCAAAAATAAAAAATATTTAAAGGAGGCTGTAAAATGGCAAGCATTATCGCTGATAAGATAGTCGATTGCAAAGGGCTGACCTGCCCCCTGCCGGTCATGAAAACAAAGAAGGCGCTCAAGGAGGTATCCGCCGGGCAGGTCCTTGAGGTCATTGCGTCGGATCCGGGCTCGAAATCGGACATCCCGGCCGTTGTGAAGCACATGGGTTCAGACTTGCTGGAGATCAGGGACGAGCCGGGCGGTAATGTAATTTTTCTTATAAGGAAAAAATGAAATAATCCAAGGGTGGGTTTTCGTTTTTGTTTTTTCCCCCTGTCAGGGGCAGCCAGGCAATGATTCTCTTGTGTTTAACTGCGCTGCCCTTTTTTAATTTTTGTTTTTTGGCCTGCGGGGAAACAAAGGAAGCTTTGTTTTTGTTTTTGTTTCCGGTTAGAGGCTCAAAAATTAAAAATGGGGACGAAGATCAGATCAGACGTTGAACCTGAAGTTTATGATGTCCCCATCCTTAACGGGGTAGTCTCTGCCTTCGAGACGGAAAACGCCAAGCTTCCTGGCCTCCGCCATGGAGCCGCCGCATTTCATTAAAAAATCCTCGTAGGAGACGATCTCGGCCCTTATGAACCCTTTTTCTATGTCAGAGTGTATCTTGCCCGCCGCCTTTGACGCAGTGGTCCCCTCTTTTATGGTCCATGCCTTTACCTCGTCTTCCCCCGCGGTGAAAAAAGAAATGAGCCTCAATAAGCCATAGGATACCTTTATAAGCCTGCGCAGGGCTGGCTCTTCGATGCCCAGGTCAGAAAGGAACGCCTTCTGCTCCTCAGGGGCCAACTGGGCAAGCTCCATCTCTATCTTGCCGGACATGGAAAGGGCCGCGGAGTTTCCTTTCAGCATCTCGCGGGCTTCCTGGAGCAGCGCCTCCAGCGCTTTTTCATCTGGAAGCATCTCTTCCGCCACATTGAAGACAACCACTTCAGGCTTTATGGAAAGGAATTCAAGGTGCCTTACGGCCTTCAGCTCTTCCTGGCTGAACTCGATTTCTCTTAGAGGTTTTTCCGCATCGAGGGCTTCGCGGCATCTCACGAGCACCGCGCGTTCGGCGTCGCTTACCTTTTCTTTCCTTCCTTTTTTAATGGATTCCTCTATGCTTTCCAGTCTTTTTTCCACAAGCATAAGGTCGCCTAGCACCAGTTCCGCCTCCAGGGAGCGCAGGTCCCTCATCGGGTCGGTATCGCCAAGCGGGTGGGGCACGGAAGGGTCCTCGAAAGCCCTTACCACCTGCAACAGGGCATCGGCGTCCTTTATGTGCGCATGGACCTTGGCGTTCTGTTTGGTGTCCCCCCTGGTGAACCCTATATAGTCCACATAGTCCACGGTGGCATATGTGGTCTTGGCCGGCTTGAAGATGCCGGACAGGTTGTCTATCCGTTCATCAGGCACATTTACCACGCCCACGCGGGCTTCGCCGCCGGTAGACGGATAGGAACTGGTGGGGAGCCCCAGGCCTGTAAGCGCATTGAATATGGTTGTTTTGCCGGAATTTGAAAACCCGATTATTGCGATCTTCATCTGAACCACTTTTATAACATATCTTTAGTGGTCTTTTAAAGTCCGTGGCTCCGGAACCATGACAGAAATGAAATAAAAAATCTGGAAAAGAGGTTTGTTTTGTGATAAAAGAAGAAATAGGGATATAATTTTTAAATTTTTATTCATAATTACCTTGGAGGTTGTTTGATGAAAAAGATGTCGCCCACAAAAACAGCAAAAAACGGATCCGCAGCTAAAGAGGAACCCTCGAAGTCCGCCGGGCAAAAGGATGTTGCCGTGGAAGAGGGGCTCAAAAAGACCTATCCTAAGAACCGGGACACTTGCAAAGTAGTTTTCTTTTTGCCCGCGGAGGCAGTCCCCGATGCCCGGAAGGTCGCCATCGTCGGTGATTTCAACCAATGGGACCACAACGCCAACATTATGAAAAAACAGAAAGACGGCAGCTTCCAGCTTGCCCTGGAGATCCCCGCGAACCATGAATACCGGTTCAAGTATCTCGTGGATGATACAAAATGGGAAAATGACTGGTGCGCGGACAAATATGTAAAGAATGAGTTCGGAGGGGAAGACTCGGTCATCCAGGTTTAGGCAGGCCCGGCAGGAGTGGGTATCAGTTTTTTGTTCCGCTGATCTGTTTTTTTGGCTCTACTGAGATTCCTGTTGGGTACTTCGCATAAAGCGCTCCCTAAAAATAATCATACCGGCTTTCGCCGGTATGACTTGCAAAAAAACGCCCACGCTTATTTCAAAAAAGCTTATTTAGCACAGAAAAATCCTTGAAGGACCTCTGTTTTGACATGCCTGCGACTGTTGTTTCGCCTTAGTCCTCAGCCGGGGCCTTTTCCTGTTTCTCCCGTTCCTTCTTGGTATCCCGGAGCGCCTCGTCAAAGGCCGCTTCTGCCTCTTCCATCTTTATTTTGGAGTATTCGGTATCACTTATTATGTCTATATCCCAGCCGGTAAGCTTCATGGCGAGCCTCACGTTCTGGCCCTTTTTGCCTATGGCAATGGACAGCTGCTGATCGGAAACGACGACCATCGCAGTCTTCTCCTCTTCGTTTATGCCTACCCTGTCTATGGTGGCAGGGCTTAACGCCCTGGCTATGAGCACCCGCGGGTCGTCGTTCCAGGGTATTATGTCTATCCGTTCGCCCTTAAGCTCCCTGACAATTGATTGTACCCTGGTGCCCTTCATGCCGACGCAGGCGCCAACCGGGTCTATGGAGCTGTCGGTTGAAAAAACGGCCACCTTGGTCCTTTCCCCCGGTTCCCTGACTATGTCCTTTATTTTTACGAGCCCCTCGGATATCTCCGGCACCTCCATCCTGAAAAGCTCCGCCACGAATTTAGGCGTGGCCCTGGACACCAGTATTACAGGGCCCTTGGGCGTGATCCGGATGTCCTCAATATATGCCTTGACGAAATCCCCTCTTCTCAATGTTTCGCTTGCCAGGGTCTCTTTCACAGGCAGCACCGCTTCGGTTTTGCCTATGTTTATATAATAGAAGTTCTTTTCCTTCCTCAGGACACTGCCGCTTACCACCTGGCCGACCTTGCCCTTGAACTCGTTAAAAAGGGCGTCGCGCTCCGCCTCGCGCATGCGCTGCAGTATCACCTGTTTTGCTGTCTGGGCCGCTATGCGGCCGAAATCCATGGGCGCCATGGGCAATTCCACAACTTCGCCCAGATTCTTTCCGGGGAACTCCTCCGCGGCGTCTTCCACTGATATCTCTTCGTCCGCGTTCTGAACGTTCTCCACGATCCGTTTCTCCTCGAACACGTTGATCTTGAGAGTGTCGGGGTCTATCCTCAGGTTTATATTGGTCCTTCCCCCATAGCGTTTCCGCGCAGCGGAGAGCAGCGCTGATTCCAGCGCCCCCACGAGCACATCTTTGGAAATGCCTTTTTCCCGGCAAATCTGGTCTATAAGGAACGCTATTTCTTTCATCTCTCCCCCTGTCTCTTCCCCTGAGTAAAAAACCTATATCTCGATTTCAAGCCGCGCCTTTGCAACGGCATCGTAAGGGATCTCCAGTTCCTTCTCCCCTACGGCGATCAAAAAAGAGTTGTCTTCAGCTTTTTGCAGTCTTCCTATAAGCAAGGACTGCCCGTCAAAAGGCTTTCTGGTGGTTACCCGGATGAGTTTCCCAGTCTGCTTCTTGAAATCGGCAGGGCCTTTCAGCGGCCGGTCCAGACCCGGAGAGGAAACCTCCAGGTGGTACCGGCTTGGGATGAGGTCCTCCACATCCAGAAGAGCGCCTATTTCCCTGCTCATGAGCTCGCAGTCCCGGATAGTGACTCCCCCTTCCTTGTCTATGCTTATCCTCAGCAGGAGTTTTGCCCCGCTGCCAAGCAGTTCAACCGACTCCACCGTGTATCCCAGTCCCCCGGCGGCCTTTTGGGCCAATTGACCTATCTTTGCCTCTGTCCTGCCCATGTCAGATCAAAAAACTCCTACCCGCCTGTGCTTACCCCGGAGGGCTTTTTTTCATGATACCTGACCCTCTCAGTCATCATGTCCATATAAAACAAAAGAGTGGTCGCCCACTCTCTCAAAAGTTGAAAACCCCAAAATAAGATTACATTTTTATTGTAGCAATTAACCGGGCATAATTCAAATTATATAAAGGTCTTCTTTTGCAGCGGTGGATCAAGGAGGGATTTTCCCGGGGGACCTTATCTTGTTGGCGGACCGTTTTCACGCGCCGGTTGTTCCATGTGCAGCGCATGCCCCCGGAAGCCGGCGATCTTTTTTATTATTTTTTATTAAAATCAAAGAGTTCAGGAGCGCCTTTTCGTTTGAAAATATTATTGACATTGCGCTTGACGCGTGCTATAAAGGAAATTAGCTTGCTTTGACAGGCAGATAGCCGTAGTTCATTTTCCCTGGGAGGGAAGAAGGAGGGTCAGAAGCATGTCGTACGAGGGAAAGGTGAAGTGGTTCAATGAAACCAAGGGGTATGGATTCATTCAGCAGGATAGCGGGCCTGATATCTTTGTCCATTATTCAGCCATTATGACAGACGGTTTCAAGACCTTGAACGAAGGGGACAAGGTGAACTTTGAGATCGTTGATGGGGAGCGCGGTCCCAAAGCCGCAAACGTCCAGAAACTTTAAAAAATCCTGCCAATTTCAACTGTGGGCGTGCCTTCAGAGGGGGAGGCGCGCCCACCAAGATGCCATTCTGTCAAAAAACCTGTCTCATGATCCTCTAAGCCATTGCCGCCGGGCGAAAAACAAACAGACAAAACCCTGTTTGACTATGCCCTGTAATATGTAGTTTAATGTAGCTGCTACGGGCAGCTAGTGAATATGAAAGAAAAAATTCCTTACATCAGCCTCCCGGCTGTTTGCTCTCGGCGCGGATCAATATCATGGGTTCTTGCAGCCATTCTCGTAACTCTGATCTTTTTTGCACCGCCGGAAGCGGGCGCCGCCATTTACAGATATCTGGGTTCGGACGGCTCGATTCATTTTACAGATATCCCGTCGAGCGGGGCCGTGAAGGTGGCCTCGGACAGCGTTAGCGTCCCGGCCAGCCACAAAAAGAAAGGCACTGCCTTTTGCCGGGTTTCTTCCCGGGACAAAGAAAAAGACCCCCATATCGAAAACCTGATACAGAATATGTGCAGCAAATACGGGGTGGACCCATCGCTGGTGAGGGCGGTCATAAGCGCGGAATCCGGATACAACCGCATGGCCGTATCGCCAAAAGGCGCAATGGGACTTATGCAGCTTATGCCCGGCACCGCCAGTTCCCTCGGCGTCTTTGATCCCTTTGACCCGCAGCAGAACATCGAGGGAGGGGTCAGGTATCTAAGCAGCCTCCTTGACCGCTTCGGGGGCAATGTCACGCTGGCGCTCGCGGCATACAATGCGGGGCCGGGATGCATAGAAAAATACGGTGCCGTTCCCCCATACCAGGAGACGGGAACATATGTGAAGAAGGTCCTGGCCTCGTATAGCGGAAACACCCGGACTGTGCCCTCCGCGCCTGTGAATGCGCGGAGGGAATTTTTTCCCCGGAAAAGGGAAAGGCGTAAAAAGACTTCTTTTACAGCAAGGAAAAGCACTATAATATACAGAGTAACCCTTAACGACGGCACTGTTTTATATACTAACGACCCGTCATCAGGATTTTAGTTTAGTTTAGATAATTAAAATTAAGTCCGCTTGACTTTGAAATTTTTAAAAGGCCAATGAACGAACTGGATATGCTCCAGGAGATACTGGAGCTTAAAAGAAAAAGAAAGGCCATCATACTGGCCCATAATTACCAGAGGGACGAAGTCCAGGACCTGGCTGACTTCACTGGCGACTCTCTCGAACTTTCAAGGACCGCCTCGGCAATAGAATGCGAGGTGATAGTTTTTTGCGGCGTGAACTTCATGGCCGAGAGCGCAGCCATATTAAGCCCCACAAAGACGGTTGTTCTCCCGGAGGTCGAGGCCTGTTGCCCAATGGCGGACATGATCCAGGTGGAGAGGCCCCGTCAGATGAGGGCCGCCTTTCCGGGGTACGCCGTCCAGCCTTCCCTGGTGTTCCCGGTTGAGTTTTCCCTGAAGGATCTGAAGAAGAGGTATCCGGGCGTGCCGGTTGTCAGCTATGTGAACACGACGGCGGAGGTGAAGGCGCACAGCGATATCTGCTGCACTTCGGCGAACGTGGTAAAGGTGGTGGAGTCCCTGCCGGGCGATGAGGTCATATGCGTTCCGGACAGAAACCTTGCCATGTGGGCGCAGAAAAACACTCAAAAAAAGGTCATCGCATGGGACGGTTTCTGCCATGTCCATGACCGCGTGCGCAAAGAGGACGCCCTGAAGGCCAAAAATGAGCATCCCGGCGCCCTTCTGATGGCCCATCCGGAGTGCCGGATGGAGGTCCTGGAGGTGGCGGACCACGTTACCAGCACATCCGGAATGCTCAGGTTCGCAAAGAATTCACCGCATACGGAATTCATAGTAGGCACGGAACTGGGGTTGATGCACAGGCTCAGGAAAGACAATCCGGAGAAGATTTTTTATCCGCTCAGAAAAGACATGATATGCCCCAACATGAAAAAGACCACTCTTAAAAGCGTTTACCTGGCCTTAAAAGAGCTGAAAACCATCGTCAGCGTGCCGGAGGAGATCAGGATACCGGCCAAAAGGGCGTTGGACAGGATGCTGGCCATCTAGCAGGCTGCCGGCTATCAGTTCCTTCCGTTCCTGGTTTTAAACCAGGAGGCCGCGCTTCTTACCTCTTCGGTGATACCTGCCAACAGATCCACCTCCCGGCTCACGGCATCTGACATCTCATCCATCTTCTTTGTTATGGTGGACGTTTTTTCTATGTTTTTTGCTATTTCCTCCGAGGCGCTGGACTGCTCCTCGACGGCCGCGGCGATATGAGTGATCTCGTCCCGCGCCCTTTGTGCGACTTTTTCTATGGACAGGAAGGCGTCCCCGACTTTTTTTATAGAGTTGCCGGCGCCTGATACCTCCTGGGCGGCCTCGGACATGGATCTGGAGGTCTGGCCGGATTCCGCCTGGACGGCGTTTATCTTTTCAGATATCTCGGCTGTGGCTTTTATGGTCCTTTCAGCAAGTTTTCTGACTTCGTTTGCAACTACAGCAAAGCCCTTGCCCTGATCTCCCGCTCTGGCGGCCTCAATGGCGGCATTCAGCGCGAGCAGATTTGTCTGGTCCGCTATATCTTTTATTACCGTGACTATGCCGCCTATCTCCGCGGCGCTTGCGTTCAATTTTCCCACTTTATTGGAGAGCTCCAGGGTGGTGTCCCGGAACCTTTCGACCATCTGGATGGCATTGCCCGCGATCTCCTGGCCTGCTTCCGAGACATCCGTCACAGTTGCCGCCGTCTCCTGCGCCTCCGAGGCGTTCTTTGCGATATCGGTTATGGTCTGGCTCATCTCCTCGGCTGCGGTGGCAATCTGTGAGGCCTGGTTAAACTGGCTTTTGGCATCCGCTGCGGCCTGCTCCGCCGAACCTCTCAGTACAGAAACGGCCTCAACAAGCTTTTCCAGCATGATAAGCACCTTATGTATCATCCCATCTACGGACTCAAGCATCAGGTTGGCGCTGTTGCAGATACCGCCAATTTCATCATTGCCCGCATGGTCGATGCTTACGCTCAGGTCGCCTTCCGCGGCCCTCTCCAGCTTTTCTTTTATCTGCGAGATGGGTTTGAGGATCTTTTTGTTTGCCTGCATCCAAAGCACCGCAAGGACCACCAGGATAAGAAGCAACTGGGCTATTCTGAAACTGCCGTTCGTCAGAAAGCCCGCCGCTGAAATGAGCGCAAGTGCAAAAATCGTAACATTCAAACCGGTGTTTATCTTCATCATCCACCCCGCTAAAAAATGCAGCCGCGCCGCTTTTAATAATAAAAACCTTCCCGCCATCTGAATGATGCAATTATTCCTGAGAAATATCAACCTGAAGTCATAAATTGATATTCCCTGCCAGGCATCGAATGTAAGGAGACTTTGCATTGTTCGTATTCGCTCGCTGGCCATTTTGGCCGGACCGGGAGGAAAAAGGTTATAATTTCGGCCATGGGGCTCAAATCCATAACAAGCGCGCAAAACCCTGTCATAAAAACGCTCCTTGGCATAAAACGCCGTCCCGGAAAGGATGCGTTCCTGGCCGAGGGCCCGCATCTCGTGGAGGCCGCACTTTCGGGCGGCGCAAAACTGGGGGCCGTCGTTGTGACCAATGAATATATGGCCCGCCTGGAGGAAGATGCTCTCTTTTTTAAGGCGATCAGCCACGCGGCCCGCGGTTTCTACCAGGTGCCTGAGCATCTTTTTACAAAGCTCGCTGAAGCAAAGACGCCGCAGGGCATACTCGCCCAATGCCGGTATGAAGAGTTGCCGCTTGGCAGCCTGGCCTTAAAGGGCAAGGGTTCAGCTCTAATAGTGTTGGCGGCCGGCATCAGGGAGCCGGGGAACCTGGGCGCCCTGGTGCGTGCGGCGGATGCCGCCGGCGCGGACGCCTGCATCATACTGTCTGGAAGCGCCAATATCTTTTCCTCAAAGGCGGTGAGGGCCACCGCCGGAAGCCTTTTCCACCTGCCGGTCATCGAGGCCGGGATGGAAGAAACCCTGGATTATCTGGAAGAAAAAAAAGTCCTTCTGGCCGGTGCGGATGCCCACGCGGACAAATCGCTTTACGATTGGGATTTCAAGGCGCCTGTCGCCATCGCTTTCGGGGAAGAGGCGCATGGGCTTCCTTCAGGGCTAAAGGCGCGGGCCGGAGCGCTGCTTGGCATTCCCATAATGGGCGGAGCGGAGAGCCTGAACGTGGTGGCCTCCGCGGCTGTGTTCCTGTTCGAAGCGGTCAGGCAGAGGTCACACGCCGGGCATTAACTCTTTACCCTCCCCATGTATGCCCCATCGAACTTTCTCTCGGCTAGGCCCGCAAACGCCATTGCCTTTTTTGCTTTTTTTGTGTTTTTCCGTTCAAGGTAAAAGCTCTAACCCCTGATTTTATTGGGACTTTTTAAATCTGGCTGTTTAATCGACCCATGAACACCGCAGGTTCGGATGGAAGTCAATTTCCGGAGATTGCCCATTAAATTAAAAAGTTCCTTTGCTTCAGTTTTCTGTCCACGAAAGCTCCATGGACACAATCTGCGAAAACCTCTGGAGGAAGATAATCGGAGAGCTGTACTCGGGAAAACCGAACGTCCAGTTCGATGAGGGGGAGCCGGAGATAGGGCCGTCCGGCCACTACGCCAGCTCTCTACTCTACTGAAGCGAAACCAGATCGCGTAATTCAGAAAATTTGGTTTTCCCATTTTTGATGCTCAAAAAAGGCCGGGGGACCTTGCGGTCCCCCGGTAAGCAACGAGGGGGCAGGAATTCAACAAGAGGTCTTTGTCTTTTTAATCTAAAATCTGTACTGAAGCATCGCCGTGACGGTATTAAAGCTTTTCGACTGCGTGTTTACCTCCTGGCCGAAATCCGTCCTTGAGTACTGAACTGTCACTCTAAGGTTCTCGCCGTCTATCAGGTAGTTCACCCCGGCGCCCGTCCAGGTCAGGTCCTGATTAAATACGTTAAACAGGTCCGCGTACCTCCATTTCTCATAACGCACGAAAGGCTGCACCTGCCCGGGGCCTATTCTCTTGGGCAGCAGATAGGCCGCCTTGACATACCAGCCGTTCTTCTCGCCATCCTGGCCTATGCTGTTGGGGTCCGGATTGCTGCCCTCGTATGCGCCGTTGAAGTCCGTCTTGAGATATGCGCCGGAGAGGGTGACCGCGGAGGTCCCGCCGGTAAGAGGGTATTCCATGAAGGCGTCCGCTGTCCATGCGTAATAGCTTTTTGCCCCGGTGTGCGCGACGGTGTCCGAGTACACGGCATCCGGCTCGAACTGGCCGCCCACTCCGAAAGTCAGGACTTTTTTCTTCCCGAGGTATGTGCCTTTGTACCCATATGCATACTCGGGGTCCCAGAGGGAGACGTGGAACCTGGCCGTGTACATGAGGCTGCTTTGCGGCGCGCCATTGCCGTCATTTCCCTTTGAGACCTCAACGCGGTACTGGCTCTTGATGTTCGGCAGGTTCCCCCAGAACACTACGCCCGTGTCCCTGCTGTGTTTCAGAGTATAGATGAAAAGCGAGCGGTCCAGGGTAAGAGGCACAAAACAGTCCTCAAGGTTTTCCCTCGTGAACTGTATCTTCTGCTTGCCGGCATATATCCTGAACTCGTTGCTGAAGTCCGCCATGAAGTAGGCGTCCAGCACGGAGAACTCGGTGCCGGGACTGTCGCTCACTATAAGGTCGTTAACGTTTCTTTCCCCAACGTACTCCAACTGCACTATCGCTCCGTACTTGTCCGTGCCGTGCACCTGGACCGTTAGCCTGTTTCTTCTGAAGAACAGGTCCGTGGAATCGGCCTGCCCGCTGGTGCCCGATCCGGTGTCTCTCCATACGCCATAAAGCTGGCCCTGCAGGGCGAACTTTACGAAAGCTCCCTGGTCGCCGATAACAATGGGGGGCAACGCGTAGGCGCTGCCGGCCGCAAGAAAGAGCGAGACTGCCAATAGCGCAATCAATAGCACTTTTTTTTGCGCTTTCTTCATGACCTTCCTCCTCCCCCTTTTAAAGACAGGGTTTTGTTTTTATTGGACGCAAGTTTTTCTTTTTCCTCTAGCATCCTATGTTTCCTCCACCGCCGCCGCTGCTGCTGCCGCTGCCGCCGGAGAAGTAGGCGCTGTCCTGCTCATTTATTTTGTTCAAGTCAGTATCGAAGGAGTTGACCGTATAGGCCCCGCCGTTTGTCGCATCTTCAATACCGGAGCAGTTGGGGGCGAGAGCGCTGTTAAAGGTCAGATTTGACGTGCGCTGGGGCGTGTCCGTCCTCCATGGAGAGTTGGGGTCCAGCGGGCCGCAATCCGCGGTCGAGGCCAGCATGCCCCACTGGCTCCATGAGCCGTCATAGTTTTCCACGTTCCAGCCCAGCACCGCGTCAATGGCCACAAAGCCCCCCGATGCGATGACCCCCGTGCGGCAGTGCACGATGACCGTTTCCGAGGAGTTGATCCCGTTTTTTGCCAGCATCGCAGCCATGTCCGAGGGGGAAAGGAAGACCTTGTAAGTCTGGCTGGCGCCAGTCACCGTTTTGTAGAACATATTGGAGTTCACGGCGATGGCGCCTTTGATGTGGCCCTCAAACGCCACCCATGTGCCTTTGGCCCATACGCCGGGGGTCTGCTTGGCGTCACCGCTGTAAGAGGACGTCGTATCGTATCCGTCGCCGTCCTGGCCCCTGGTGTCAATCACGGCGGTATTGGAGTCCTTGCCGTCCGCGAAGTTTATCATGTCCGCCAGGGACGCCCGGAGGTCGCCCCTGAAAGAGGCGTTGTCCTTGACGCTGTAGGTTGACGGTGTTATCGAAGGCGCGGCCGCGGTTGACAGTCCGTACTGGTCCGCGTAGGCGGCGTCCAGGCCGTTAAGGATCTTGAGCCTGTCCTTGGAAAATCCCCAGTAGCGGAAGGTCCAGTACGCCCTGCCGACGGTCCAGTATGGGGAAACGCTCTTGGCTGTGGAATCCGAGCTTGTAAATACGATGGTGGTATTCTGGTCTATGCCGTATTTCTGGACAAGGGCGTCCATCGTTGGGCCATCAAGCACCATGTTGACGTCCGTAAGAACGCCTTCGTTGCGGTTTTCATAAAGGCTGCTTGGGTCCACCCAATGGGCGCCCGGAATGTGGCCTGCAGAGTAATCGGCCGCTGTGCCAAGGTCAAGGATCACAACCCTGTTGTAACCAGCCGCGTTCACCTCGCCGCCGTCAACCCAGCTCTTGACGGTCGCGGCGTCCACCACAACTCCCGAAGCGGCCGTTGACGGTGGGTCGTAGCTGGTTGTCCCGCCTCCTCCGCCGCAGCCCTGGAACGTAAGAGCAAAAGCGAAGGCCAGCGCAAGGCAAAGGAGCACTCCTGTCTTTCTCTCAAGTTTTCTTGTCATATTCATCTCCCCAAGCATCTGAATGGTTTCACGTTTTTTTATCTCCTCAGGACCTCCCCCCATGTCACTTCTGTATCAAAAATATGAATTCACCTCCTTCATCCCTCTGGGACAGGAGCTTGTATCCGGCTCTTTCGCACAGCGAGGGAATGGAGTGCTTGACGCTGCTGTCGTTGGCCCTCACCTCCAGCGTTTCCCCCGCGCACATGGTTTTAAGCATGCTCATCGTCATGACCATGGGCCTTGGGCATACAAGCCCCTTTACATCCAGTCTCTTGCTGACCGGGGCGGCATCCCCGCCTGTCTTCTCTGTGACGGCGCTCATATTTCCTCCTAAAAAGTATTTTCAGCGTTTTGAGATAACAACGGCTCAACCATCCATGTATTTCTTGAACGTCCTTCCGCTGAACCATGTCATCACCATGGCCCAGAGAACGATTACTCCTATCACCAGCGCCACTGCGAGAGGATAGCTGTGCAGGATATGGGGCAGGTACACGTCTCTTATGTTCTGGGACCCGTAAGGGGCAAAGTAGTGTTTAAACCACGGCTCATCCCTCATAGGGAATAACCACGAGGAAACACATATGAGGGTCAGAAGACCGATCCATATCTTCACCTGTCCCTCAGCGGTCCTCCACAGGCTGTCGCTGACGCAGGCGCCGTTCAGGGCCATGCCGATGCCAAAGAGGGCCCCCCCAAGCACCACGCCTATTCCCGCCGGGCTGATGGCGAAGATCTCTGCATATGCCAGGTCCGGGCTGGCTGCGGCAAGAAGCTTCATGGGCAGGAAACCCAGCACCAGCAAGATATACAAAAAAGCTATTGCCCTGGACATGTCCGCAAAACCGGAAAGAAAAGGCTCGCGATAGGCATGGGCAAAGCAGATGCCACCCCGCTGCATGGCAAACCCGGTAAGCGTGGCCGTGGCAAAAGAAAGGGCAAGGGCCGGATAGCCTATGTTGCCGAACCTGAAGAGGACCACCGCCATTACCAGCATGAGCCCAACGGCAAGGTGAGGCTGGTACTTGATGGCGCCGGTCTCGCCCCCGTCAGCCGTCTCCGGAAGCTTGGGCCATATGGTCCTGGTCTTTTCAAAGTGCATAAGCGGCCTGTAACCCGCCCCGTCAGTGAAGGCGAGGCTCATCGACATTCGCCTTTTTTCAAGACGGACGATTATCTTCGCCCCGAAATAGGAGCCTATGCTCATCCCTAAAACCATGAGCAGGGCCTGAACACCCATTGCGCCTATGTTCGTGGTGCTGGCCAGCGGACAGCCGAACATGAAGATGGTCCCGAAACCCATCAGCACGCCGCCGCTGACGGCAAGGCCGTACTCGCTTTTGTCGAGCGGCACTTTCAGCGCGAACTCCTTTGCCAGAAGGGCGGCTATAAGCCCGCCAAACAGGATGCCCAGCATGGTGCCCACCGTGGGTTCAAGGATAGGGTTCGGGAGCTGCCTGAAAAAATTGATGGTGCCGTCTGGCCAGATATAGCCGCTGAACGGATAATGAGGCAGCCCTATCTTCCCAAGCAGATTGTTTATCAGTCCTCCCAGCTCCTTGAGCCCCAGGAAGGTGCCCAAAGGTTTTGCCTGGTCGTAAGGATTTGCGCCGCTTACGGTCCTTGCCAGCGACCATGTGGCTACCGCATAGGCCATGATGCCCGAAACCGCCATGAAAAGGGCGGCAAGCCAGAGCGGCCATTTTTCCCGGAAAAATTTCTTGTACCAGGCCTTAAACCATCCCATTATGCCAAATTCGAAATCATCCATTTTTTTGTCCTCCCCTCTAACAGCCGCCCACGCCGGCCGGAAGGAGCATGAACTGTATTATTCCTCTGCCCATTTCCTTCTTAGTCTTTGCGTCCACCATTACAACAAGCATGTCGAACTTCCCAAGGGGCATGCCCGGCGGGCATTGGAATTCGGCCTTTGCCTGGGCCATTCCATTTTTAATGGTGGCTTGCTTCGGGATGATGCTTATCCCCATCTGCACGTATTCCCGCGGGATGCCGAATAGCACCTGCCTGCCTTCCGCGCCTTTCACGGCAAACTCGAAACGCAAAGTGGTTGCCCTGCCCAGGGCAATCTGGGCCCTTGTGACGCCCGGCCTGTTGGCGTGCCACGCAAATTGCGCCCCCTGCGTTACGTCGGCAAACGCCACCGAGGGGCTTTTCGGGATGCCATTGCCGGACATCGTCACCCCAAATGCAATGATCAGACATGAAGCCAGATACATAAAGACCCTGAAGCCGGGTTTTACCCGTTTACGCATTTTGTACCTCCCAGTTTTTTTTTGCGCTAAGGCCCAATCCTTTGCCTAAACTGTTATTATTCCGGTTTTCCCTGCACATGCACGCCGCCCCCGGCAGGATGATGTACGGTATCGTGCCGGAGCAGATCTTTGCGCCTCCGCTTGCCTCTATCACCTGGATCACAAGAGCATGCCTCCCAAGGGGCATGCCGTCCAGTATGTTGAATGACAGGCGGGATGAGGCAACACCACCCTTGACCTTTGCTGTTTCCTCAAGCAGTGTTATGCCTTTTACCTTGTCCTTTTCTGAAATGAGGAACCTTACTTCCGCCATGCTCCCTCTCACCATGAAGGAAAACGGGATGATCTTAGGCCTCTCCTCAGTCACCAGCAGGGGGCCGGAAGCCGGCGATATGATGCCGCATGAGTCTTTTTCTGTTCCCGCACCCTGCGCGGCGGATGCGCCGGAGGACACGGCGGGAAGCGCCGGAAGCAGGGACGCCAGCAGAACTATTACCGCAGCGATAGCTCTCTTCATCGCCAGACCGGTCATCTCAATCCCCTTTTCCCGGACATCTTTTGCTTTTTCCTTCAAGTCTCACTCTCATCTCAGAACACCAGGCTGTTAGACTGTTTTTTAAGATCATCAGGGGCCTTGGTTTGGATCTTACTTTTGGCGAGCGTCTTTAAAGACCCATCCCAGGGCGGCAACATGAACCCCAGGGCAAGATAGGCAATTATTATCGCAACCCAAAGCCACGGCAGGGTCAGACCCGCCTTCACTTCACCGCTCATCAGCAGACCTCCTTTCTTTCATGAACACCCGGGTTCAATCGCATGGAAAGCTCTTTGCCGCATTTTTTGCAGAACCCGCTATCCTTGTAGTCCGTATCGGTCAGATTGAATGAAAAGAACATTACGCACCTATGGTCCCTGCAGTGGGGGAGCCCATAGGAATGTCCAAGCTCGTGTATCGCCGTCTTGGAGGCCCGCCGGGCGACCTTGGCGGGGGCTTCCCCTTTTCTGCCCAAATGGTAAAGCGACATGACGGACACGCGGCTCTCAGGATCGGTAAAACCGAACACGTGATTGACGCCGGGATGTGAGAGGCCCGTATCCACTACGCCAAGCACCCTTTCAAAGGCCTTGCGCAGAGGCGCCAGCCGCGTGATAAGACAGGATGCCGGCACCTGCCGGCCCGGGCCGCCAGAAGGGCAGACCCAGCCCTCGCCCTCCGCACCCATGACCAGCAGCGCCTCCTCGCCAAAGGCGCTTTGAACGGCCATCTTCATGTTGTCCAGGACCCGCGCGCTTATGCCTGCGGCCGGGACAAGGGCGATGGCGCCTTTTCCACCGGAAAGATCTTTCATTCCGGGGGCGCAGAGAGTTTCTGCTTCAGGAAAGGTTTCTCCCATTTCTTCCGCAACTGTCTGCCTCAAGTTTCTCCCTCCAGCCATCCTTTTGATTTCCGTCTTGCGGACCGGCCTTCACATGTATAAAGCAAGAGAAGTGCCAGAAGGGTCGTGCCATCAGGAGGGGATTATCTGACAGCGCCCTGATGCAGATTGCATTTCAAGATGAAATAGTTTTTCATTTTGAAATGCAATATTTGCTTTTAGATGAGAGAATCGCGGGAGATGAAAGACCGGGAAGGACCTGAAAAGAAAAAAACCTTTATTCGAGGTTCAGCTTTTTAAGTTTTCTCCATAGGGTCGTAATGCTTATGCCAAGGGCTTCGGCGGCCTTGGCCTTCTGCCCGTCAAAGGCGCTCAGGGCTTTCTGGATGAGGACTTTTTCTGTATCTTCCAGCTTGAAGCCTCCCATGTGCGCGAGGGGAATGGAGCCATGTTTCCTTTTGAGTATTTCCTTTTGAAGGGACCTCGCTGTTATCTCGCTGCCCCCTTCGATGACGACCGCGTGCTCTATGCAGTTTTCCAACTCCCTCACGTTCCCAGGCCACGGATACTCTACCAGTGCGGCGATGGCTTCAGGCGAGATGGAATTTATTTCCTTCGAGAGCCTGCCGCGGTACTTTAAAAGGAAATGGCGGGCCAGATATGGGATGTCATCCCTGCGTTCCCTGAGCGGAGGGATGGCAATCGAAATGATGTTCAGGCGGTAAAAAAGGTCTTTCCTGAATCTGCCTTCCTCCACGTCTTTGGCAAGGTCCGTGTTGCAGGCGGCTATCACTCGCACATTTACGGATACCGGTTCCGTGCCCCCCACCCTCATGAAACTGCCTTCCTGCAGGACCCTGAGCAATTTAATCTGGAGGGAGGGGGACGCGCTGTTCAGCTCGTCCAGGAATATCGTGCCCCGGTCCGATGCCTCGAAAAGCCCTTTCTTCCTGGCGGAAGCGCCCGTGAAAGAGCCCTTTTCATATCCGAAGAGCTCCGCCTCTATAAGCGTTTCCGGCAAGGCCCCGCAGTTTACCGGCAGGAATTTTTCCAGGGCCCTGGGGCCGAGCCTGTGAATGAGCCTTGCTATCATCTCCTTGCCCGTTCCGGTTTCCCCCTGTATAAGCACCGTAGTGTCCAGAGGGGCCACTTTCCCGACCAGTTTTTTAAGCTCCGAAACCGCCCGGCTCGAGCCCACGAACTCGTAATCGGCATCTCTTTCCGGCCCCGCGGAAAGCTTAAGGTTTTCATCGACAAGCCTGCGGTACTCCGCCGCTCTCTTTACCGTAAACAGAAGGACGTCGGGTTCGAAGGGTTTCTGTATGTAGTCATAGGCCCCCTCCTTCATCGCTCCGACGGCGGAATCCACCGTGGCAAAACCCGTTATCATCACAACCGGGGTGAAGGGGCTAAGCTCCTTTGCACAGGCCAGGACTTCCATGCCGTCAGAGTCCGGCATCCTGAGATCTGTAAGGATGACGTCGAAATCCTGCTCTCTTATAAGCGGTATGGCCTCCGTTCCGTTTTGGCTTCCGGTAACGCTGTAGCCCTGCTTCTCAAGGAGCTCCTTGATGAGGCCCCTCATTCTGAGGTCGTCTTCCACCACAAGGACCCTGAACAAAAAACCGCCCCCCTTTCCGGTTCAGCCTTTCACGCCCGCCGGGAGCGAGACGGTGAATTCCGTCCCTTTCCCTGGCTCGCTGGCGGCGTGGATAGAGCCCTTGTGTTCCCTGATGACACCCGAGCAGATGGACAACCCGAGCCCCGCCCCTTTTCCGACGGGCTTTGTGGTAAAGAACGGGTCGAATATGTTTGAAAGTATGTCTTCGGGTATTCCCGGCCCGTTGTCCGCCACCTTTACCTGGATCAGGCCCCCTTCGCGGACCGCCCTTACGCTTATGGCCTTGCCCTTCCTGTCCATCCCCTCAAAGGCCTGTATCGAATTGAGCATCAGGTTCAGGAAAACCAGCTCTATCTTCCGAGGGTCGGCACGCACGATCAGCCCATCGGCAAGCGCGGTGTCCACTTTTATGCCCTGGCAGGCAAGCCTGTTTTGAAGGGTGCGCACGGTTTTCATTATTATGTCGTTAATGAGGATGTCCTGGAACGCGGGAACCGACTGGCGGGAAAAATCCAGGAGGCCCCTTATGATCTCACTGCCCTTTTTTGCCTGCTCCACTATTATCTCAAGTTTTTCCTTTTGCCCGGGGCCCAAGCCGGATTCCCCGTCTTTAAGCAGGAGCGTGGCGTAACCCAATATGTTGCCAAGCGGATTGTTGAGCTCATGGGCTATACCTCCGGCAAGAAGCCCTATAGCGGTGAGTTTTTCAGCCTGGCGCATCAGCTCTTCGGCCTTCTTTTTTTCGGTGACATCCATCGAAACCTCGATGGCGCCGGTCACCCGCCCTTCCGCGTCCTTCATCGGGGACGTGACTATCTGGAAATGCTTGTTCTTTTTTTTCACCTCCCTGATGAAAACGGGCCTGCCGGTTGCCAGGGTCTCTACGGCCGGACAGTCCAGGCTCGGAGAATCCTTGCCACAGTATATCTCATAGCAGTGCCTTCCGATCACCTCCGTATTTGCGGAGACGAGCATCTCCTTCTGCTTTTCGTTGCAATTAACTATCCTCATGTCCTCGTCTATTATCGATATGCAGACGCCCACGGCGTCGAAGACGGCCTGAAGCTGGTCTTTGGCGACGGTAAGCCGCTCGTTGGTGTCTTTCTGGTGCTCGAGTATCTGCTCAAAGGAAAGCGCTATTATGCCTATCGGGTCGAGCTCCAGAAGGGTATTGTCATCCAGTTCCTCCCTGCTCAGAGGCTTTGTGCCCATCACGGACAGGAGGTGGTTCACCTTTTCGCGGATATATCTTTTCAGCCGTTCGTTGCCCAGCCTGGGGTCTGTCTTCTCGATCTCTTCGAGGCCGCTCATTTTTCATACTCCATGGCTATCTCGTAATACTTGTCCCTCTGCAAGACAGACACTCTGTACCCCATAGCGAATGCCGCACTCGGTATCGTCCTTGTCGCGTCGCGATGGTCCGTCTTGACCACAAGCCTTGCCTTTTCATTTTTAAGTTTTTCCTTGTTGCTGTTCAGCTCTCGCAGAGTGATCATGAGGCATGCGGGGCATATCTGCCCCCTTATGTCGAGGACTATGTCCTCCGCAGCTTGTCGCATGGCTACCTCCCGCTCCATTCGTTCAACGGATAACGGCCCTTCGAATAAAGACGGCCCCCAGGAAGGACCCTCCAGCTATACCTAAAGCAAAAACCATGCTTTGAAGCGCAAAAAGGGGCACCCCCCCGATCAGGTGCCACAAATTGCACCCCCCGGCCATAAGCGCGCCGGCGGCCATAAGCATCCCGCCCAAAAAAGCCGAGAAGGCCTGCCTCCCCGGGGGCATGCGCGTTATCCGAAACTCCCCTAGCTTAAATGACGAGATGAAGGACCCTCCCACAACCCCCGCCATCAGGGAAAACTGGGTCAGTGCGACGGAATCGAATGCCGGTCCGGCCCCGCCATCCATTATGCGGCCGTAAAGCAGCCTTGGGGCCTCGGTATGGAAAAATTCCAGCTTCCCGGTCAGGGAGGGAAGAAACAGCCCGCCAACAATACCGGAGAGTTTGGCGTATCCCATGCCTACCGCCAGGGGCCTGCCGGAAAAGGCCACCACCAGGGCTATGACAAAGGCCATGATAAAAGAGGCCTTCCATAGAGGCAGGTATCCGCGGGCGTAGGCCGGCTGCGACCATCCCCCCTTTCTGGCCCATCTGAGGGCAAGCGAGGCGGCCAGCACAGAGGTGACAAGCACGGGGACCCCTGCGCTCCCCACTATGTGCTCCAGGGCTGTCTTGTCCCCAAGCAGAACGGTTGAGGCTGCAAACGACCGGAACATGGGATAAAACGCGGCCGACACAAACCCTCCAAACAGGACTCCGCAGAACGTAATGGCGCTTACCGTGTGCCCGGACCCAAGCTTGTACAGGGTGCTCAGCAGGCACCCGCCGCCAAGCACCATACCTATGCCAAAGATGAACCCGCCGCACAGGTCCGCAGCCGAAGGGGTGCCAAAAAAAGACGGGGGGTAGGTGGATATCAGATTGAAATGCCTTATAAGATACAAGAATAAAGCAAGGAGGCAAACAAGAAGAAAAAAAGCCTTCATCCGGTGATAATCCCTGAACAGGTAGGCATCGCGAAAAACTCCGGCCATGCAGAAATCCGACCGGTACATTATGGAGCCAAGCGCCAGGCCAGCCGCAAACTGGGAGGAAACAATAAAGAAAAGACGAAGCGCGCCCGTACTTTTTTAACCCGGTTCCTTTTTTAAAAAGCCGTTTCCCCGAAATCCTTTTTTTTAATATAGTTGCCGCCTAACCGTAAAGTCAAATCGCCTTATGGTCTAATCCTCCCCCCGGCCGCACATGGCACGTAATTTGCGAAAATATATGGGAAGCAGCGCAAATTAAAAACAATGGAGGAAAATGCATGCCCAAAAAAATAGCGGTGCTTGTAAGGGACAGGCAGGATGAGGCGCTCAGGATGGCGCTAGGGGTGACGCTTCTTGAAGACGCCATAGACGTTTACATACTCGACGGGCCGGTGGGGCCCTCAGAGGACAATATCATGAACATCGAGACGATGAAGGATATGGGTATGAGCCTTTATACGAACTACCCGGACAAAAGCGGGGGGCTTACATATATTTCTACCGCGGAAATGGCAAAAAGGCTCACCGGTTATGATCTTGTGCTGCCCTACTGAAATAAGGAGGGGAAGATGAAGATACTGTATATATTGCACAGCGGGGAAAAAACCCGCGGGACGTTAAAGTCCATTATCGAGCAGCAGGGAATCGATAATGACATCTCCCTTTTTGACCTGAGGGAAAACAAGGACTACAAGGAGCTGCTGGAAATGGTGGAAAAAAACGACAAGGTGATTTCTTGGTAATATAAAAAAGTGGCAATGGAGAAAAAAATGAAAATAGGCCTGCTCGTCAACACAGACAATAACCTGAAGGATATTATAGGCATTACGAAAGAGGCGCTTTCAAGAGGGCACGAGGTGAGCATATTCACGATGGATTCCGGGACCAGGCTACTGGAGAACGGGGAGTATTCGGGCCTGTGCCGGCTTGAAGGCGTAAAGATGGCGTTTTGCTCCCACAGCGCGGGGAAAGAAGGCGTTGGCACAAGTCTGGTCCCCCGGCACATCACCTGCGGGAGCCAGTTTGACAATGCCCTCATGAGCAATGAATCAGACGTCGTGATCGTGCTTTAATAAAAACAGGCGAGGTTAAGATTTTTTACGCTAAAAAACCAGGCAGACTGAAAAGGATCTTTTCAAAGGAGCTGCTCCTTTCCCTTATTGTTGCCCAATTTTTCATTGTGCTGGCCCTCTCTGGGTACAAGGCATGGCTGAACACGAGCACGGGCTGCATAAACTGCCACTCAAACCGTGAAAAACTTGCAAAGCTGGGTTACCCGGAATTCTATATCACCCCGCAGATGGTTGCCATGCAAAGCCATCATGCCAACGCCACCTGCCGCGATTGCCACTTGGGAAACGGAAGGGCCAAGGATATGAAAGACGCCCACAAAGGTATGCTTAAAGCGCTTTTTATAGGATATGACGGAAAGGTCCTGAACAGGAGGGACATACTGCCGGGCGCCCTCGTGCCAACCGGCCCCTTTGGCATCAGGGACCTCCTGCCGAAGGTGAAATCCCGGAATGGAACGTTCTATGTGAACCCCGAGGTCAGGAACCTGCTATGGCAGGATAGGAACCCCGGCACGCTGGACTTTGACCCGGCAATCGTGAAAAAAACGTGCGCACAGCCCTCCTGCCACCCCGAGGAGCTGAAGCAGTTCGAAACTTCGGACATGGGGGCGGACTACAGGCAGCGCACCATGAGGACATGGCTTTCTCCCTATGGCCCTCACAACTGCGGCCCGTCCTTCGCGGATGTCCCGCCGCAAAAGAGGTTGAAGGAAGAGGGCTTCGATTACGCGAACACAAAAAAAATAGCCGCGGAGATGGATGTGCCCTTCACCAGGCAGCAGGCCAGGGCCAAACAACGCTTCTGCAACGTCTGTCACCCGGGATGCCTGGACTGCCATTACGCTCCCAGTGCTACTGCCGGAGTGCATAATTTTGACAAAAAGCCCCCCGCTGTAAACTGCGAGGGCGACGGAAGAGGGACGAGCATATGCCACCCCGGCGCCATGCAAAGCAGACGGGGCGAGACCTACATAGGCGGCGAATATTCCATACCGACCGGAGAGGCGCCGGACATCCACTACACCAAGGGCCTGCAGTGCATGGACTGCCATCAGATGGGCCCCAAGGGCATGGGGGACATGATGCGCAAGGCCACCTGCCAGGACTGCCACATAGAGGCAGAGGACGCCCTGGCGGAAAGCGTGCATAAGGACCTTGATTGCGCGGCCTGCCATTTAAACCAGCTTCGGGGATACCAATTGACGATTTGGGGGCCTGGAGAGGTGGCTGGAAGGCCCAATCCCTTCGTCAAATATTCCCTCTACTACGGCATTCAAAGCCCTCCCATCATAATGAAGAACCAGAACGGCCGCTGGATGCCGGTAAAGGTATGGCCGCACAGCCTCGGGAATTTCAGGAAAGACGTGCCCCCTTCACCCCGGATAATGTTCCGCTGGCCTGACAGGCAGACGGAAGACGCATATTACATCGTTGGGACGGTGGGCGGGCTGCCCGCGGACAATAAGCAGCTTCTCTGGCTGGAGATAGAACAGGCCTCACACCCTTACGGCAAGGCCAGAAGTTGCGGGTCCTGCCACAGGCCAGGAGGGGTACAGGTCTCCACGTCCAACTGGCAGTTCGAGGAAGACCAGGGCGCTCTCCCTTTCAAAGGGACTCACCAGATAGTGGCGGACAAAAACGGCATCCGGATAGAGGGCCTTAAAAACACGACTCCCATCGTGCCTCTCCAGGGCGCAAAGCTAGCCGACTTCGCTTCATGGATCTATATGAAAGACAAGTGGAAGGCGCCAGGAGACTTTTCAATAAAGAACGACCCTCAGGAATACCGTAAGATGATCCGGGCATCCGGCAAGGCGGATGCGGAAATACGCAGGCTGAAAGCTAAGCACTTCGGCAAGGAAAAGATGATCAGGTTCAGGAGGCTCAAGGAATCTGTTTTCCATGACCCGATGAATGCCGAAAAGTTCCTGGGCCGGTTTAAATAGGAGGACTGTCCTTGAAAAGTGAGAACGTATCAGAGGATTCATTGGTGGCCCGGAAGGCATATATTCCTGACCGGCATCGGAGTAAACGGCATAGCTAGACGTAGCTTTGCTTGGCCCAAATTCGCGGAAGATGCATTGTTTCCACCTGGATATCGCTGCCGTTTCAGATTCTGGCGCCGTTTGTTGCAGGTGCGATCCGCCTTTCAGGTCTGGTCGTTTCTGAAGCGGATTGCCGGGGGCAGGCCGTTTTGAAAACCGCCCCCCGTTTAGCCCGCTACTTTTCCACCGGCGCTGGTTTTGCCGCGCCTGTAAAGCCGCCAAGCTTTTTTAATTTTTTGTAGCGGTCTTCTACAAGTTTTCCAACGGGTTTTATAGTGAGTTCCTCAAGTGCGGCAACTATCGTCTCCAGCAGGTTTTTTGCCGTGGCCTCCGGGTCCCTGTTGGCCCCTCCCAGGGGTTCCGGTATTATCCCGTCTATCACCTTTGCCTTAAGCATGTCTTCAGCGGTTATCTTCAGGGCCTGGGCCGCCTGGGCGTATTCATTTACCCCTATTTCGCCGCTTTTTTTCCACAATATTGCCGCGCATCCCTCCGGGGAGATGACGGAATATACCGAGTGTTCAAGCATGAAGAGCCTGTCGGCAACGCTTATGGCCAGCGCGCCGCCGCTGCCGCCTTCGCCTATGAGCACGGAAATGACAGGGATCTTGAGGGAAGACATCTCCATAAGGTTTTCGGCTATGGCCTCCGCCTGTCCCCTCTCTTCGGCGCCCAGTCCCGGAAAGGCGCCGGGCGTGTCTATGAATGTCACGACAGGTTTTTTAAATCTCTCGGCAAGTTTCATCAGCCTCAGGGCCTTTCTGTAGCCCTCCGGATTGGGCTGGCCGAAATTGCGCGATATCCTGTCCTTGACGCCCCTTCCTTTCTGGTGTCCCAGTACCATGACCGGGAAACGGCCCAGTCTTGCGAACCCTCCCACCACCGCCGGGTCGTCCCCGAAAAGCCTGTCTCCGTGGAGTTCCACGAAATCTGCGGCGATCAGGTTTATGTAATCGAGCGTATAGGGGCGCTCCGGGTGTCTTGCCAGGAGTGTCTTCTGCCACGCTGTCAGGTTGGAGAAGATGTGGGAGTGTATCTCCCTCGCCTTTTTTTCAAGGTTCTTTATCTCGGTGCTTATCTTTAAGTTATTGCCGTCCGAGAGCCTTTTGAGCTCCTCTATCTTGCACTCAAGCTCCTGGAGCGGTTTTTCAAATTCCAGGTAATATCTCATCTGTCAAAAAAACCTCACCTTTCCCTCTCCACTATGAATCTTTCTGAGCCCGTTCAAAAAGGCATCATCAGGGGAAATTTTACACGAAGTCTCGATAAAAACATCCAGGCCGCCTTCAAGCACCTTTAAGTGAAGGGGGGTTGTCCCGGGGTGGGAATTCACGAGCGACTTGATGGTCTTCAGGTTGTCCAGCTCCTGAAGGGTTATCTCAAGCCGTCTGTCGCCGTTCGTGGAGAGCCCGGAGGCGGCGGCGTCATCCAGGTGTATAATGTGCCTGGCCAGAACCTTGGTGCCTTTGTCCGAAATGTCCAGGTTCCCGCGCACCAAAACGGGGGTATCCTTAACTAATAACTCGCTGTTTTCCTGGTAAAGGTCCGGAAATACAATTACCTCCACGGTGCCTTCCCCGTCGTCCAGCGTAAGCGCGGCCAAAAGACCTGTGCGCTTCGTCTTTATCTTTTTCACTGCCGCGATGATGCCCGCTGCCGCCACCTCCTCCTTGTCCGGCAGTGAGGAAAGTCTTGAGGTGGGCACAATCTCTCTCATGAGAGGCCCCTTGAGGTACGCCTTCATCGGATGGCCGGAGATATAGAACCCGAGGGCCTCTTTTTCATAAAGAAGACGCTCTTTTTCGCTCCACTCGCCGGCATCCGGTGTTGCGGAGGAGGCATCCTCTCCGGCGGGGCTGTCTTCGAACATGCTTCCGAAGATAGATGGCTGATTCGACGGCCCTCCGCGGTCTTTGGAATCCACCTTTTCCATGCAGCCTTTTCTCGTATGGCCCAGGGAGTCAAAGGCCCCGGCCTTTACAAGCGCCTCCATCACCTTGCGGTTGACCTTCTTTTCCCTCGTCCGCTCCAGGAAATTCGCGAAGGAGCTGAAATTCCCTCCTCCGTCGCGCTCCTGCAGTATTTCATCTATGGCCTGTTGCCCGGCCCCCTTCAGCGCCACCATCCCAAACCTTATGCAGCTTCCCACAACCTTGAACTCCGCGTCCGAGACGTTTATGTCCGGGGGAAGCACCTCTATGGTCAAACTGTGGCATTCCTTTAAAAAATGCATTATCTTGTCTGTGTTGTCCAGGTCCGCGCTCATCGTCGCCGCCATGAACTCAACCGGGTAATGGGCCTTAAGATACGCGGTCTGGTATGCGATATAGGCATAGGCCGCCGAATGGGACTTGTTGAACCCGTATTCGGCGAATTTGGCCATCAGGTCGAACAGCTTGCGCGCCTTCGCCTCCTGTATCCCGTTTGAGACCATGCCCTTTACGAAGGCGTCCTTCTGTTTTTCCATCTCCTCGGGCTTCTTCTTGCCCATGGCTTTTCTGAGGATATCGGCCTGCCCAAGGCTGAAGCCCGCAAGCTTATGGGCGATCTGCATCACCTGCTCCTGGTAAAGGATCACCCCATAGGTCTCGTCCAGGATATCCTTAAGCTGGGGAAGGTCGTATTTTACCGGCACAAGCCCCTTTTTCCTCTTGAGAAAATCGTCGATCATGCCGCTGCCGATAGGCCCCGGCCTGTAAAGGGCCACCAGGGCAATAAGGTCCTCAAAGCGCTCCGGGCCCATTTTTATAAGGATGTCTCTCATCCCCGCGCTTTCTAGCTGGAACACGCCGGCTGTCTGGCCGGAACCAAGCAGGTCGAAGGTCTTCTTGTCGTCCACGGGCACTTCGGAGGGCCTGAAGTCCACCCCGCCTTCCTTTATGAACCGTGTTGTCTTGTCAATGATGGTCAGGGTCTTTAAACCCAGCAGGTCAAATTTCACTAGACCCATTTCGTCTATCGAGCCCATATCGAACTGCGTGGTAATGGAGCCGTCCGTCGGGTTTTTGTAAAGCGGCACAAGGGAAGACAGGGGCGCGGGCGATATGACTATCCCGGCGGCGTGGGTGGAGGCGTGTCTTGAAAGCCCCTCCAGCCTCTGCGCAACGTCAAGGAGGTCTTTAACCGTGTTGTCATCCTTGTACATGCCGGAAAGAACAGGTTCCACCTCCAGCGCCTCACGTATGGATACATTGGGGCCTTCCGGCACGAGCTTCGCTATGCGGTCCACCTCCTGGTACGGGATGTCCAGGGCGCGGCCGACGTCTCTTATGGCGGCCTTTGCGCCAAGTGTTCCGAAAGTGATGATCTGCGCCACATGCCCCCGCCCGTATCTTTCCGCGACGTAATTGATTATTTCCTGTCTTCTGTCACGGCAGAAATCGGTATCAACGTCCGGCATGCTTATGCGCTCCGGGTTGAGGAACCGCTCAAAGAGAAGCCCGTAGCGCATGGGGTCTATCTCCGTGATGCCAAGGGCATAGGAAACCAGGCTTCCCGCGGCCGAGCCCCTTCCTGGCCCTACCGGGATGCCGTTTTTCCTCGCGTAGTTCACAAAGTCCCAGACTATAAGAAAATAGGACTCGTATCCCATCTTCTTTATTACCGAAAGCTCATGGGCCAGCCTGCTTTGGTGCTCCGCAGGCGGGTTCTCCCCGTACTTCTCCTTCATGCCCTGCCTTACCAGGCGCTCAAGGAAATCCCCTGGATCGGTACCGTCCTCGGTCTTGAAAAGCGGAAGAAGGTTTTGGCCCAACTGGAATTTCACATCGCAGCGCCCGGCGATCTCAACGGTGTTGCTCAGGGCCTCGGGCAGCTCGCTGAAGGCGGCATGCATCTCCTCCGGGCTTTTGAAGTAAAGCCCGTCCCCCTTGAACTTAAGCCTGGTGGGGTCGTTCACCGTCTTTCCCGTTCCGACGCACAGGAGTATGTCGTGCGCCCTCCTGTCTTCCTTCTTCAGGTAATGGCAGTCGTTGGTTGCGGCCACCCTTATGTCCATGCTGCGCGCAAGCTCAAGAAGAGTTCTGTTCAGCTCCAGCTGTTCAGGCAGCCCGTTTTCCTGAAGCTCTATAAAATAGTTTTCAGGCCCCAGGACGTCTCTGTAGAAGGAGGCCGTTTCGCGGGCCTTTTCCGCCATGTTATGGGAAAGATAATACGGCACCTCGCCTTTCATGCAAGCGCTTAGAACAATGAGCCCCTCGCTGTGGGCCTCGAAGACCTCCCTGTCTATCCTGGGCTTGTAATAAAAACCCTCGGTATAGGCGCTGGAGACCAGCTCCACCAGGTTAGAGTAGCCCTTATTGTCTTTGGCCAGGGCTATCAGGTGGAAAGGCCCGTCTTCCTTCTGCCGTGAGTGCCTGCTTGAGGGGGCCACGTAAAGCTCGCAGCCCATGATGGGCTTTATGCCGGCCTTGGTCATGGTTTTGTAAAACTCCACCGCTCCAAAGAGGTTCCCGTGGTCCGTTATGGCCACGGCCGGAAGCCCCCAGCCTGTGGCGGTTTCAGCGAGCTCCTTTATCTTTATCGCGCCATCAAGGAGGCTGTACTCGGAATGGAGATGAAGCGGGACGTAACCGGCCTGTTTTTTCATTTAGGAAATTTTAACCGCTTGAAAGAACCTTAGTCAAATGCCTTTTTGCGTTTTCTGTTCAAAGCGAATAATTCAACCTTCCGTTTTTAAATGCTTTTTTAAGCCAGTCTGTTCAAATGCCCTTGAACACCCCCGGCCACTCGGCCAAAAAAATTATGTGTCTTTTTTCATTTTCCCCGCCGCGGGTTAAGATGTTCAAACACCATATTTTTAAAGCCCCTCCCTTCCCGATTCTCTTTAGCCTTCTCTTTAACCCACTCTCGGTCCCTCCAATGGAGAAAAAACTGCCAGACCATCATAAAACGTAAGCGGCGGGGCTGTCCATGGAAAGAGTTCATGCAAGCAGTTTTATGAAGCATGCGGGGGATGGCCCGAAGCGACTGAGCCAATTACCGTATGGCGGCCCCTGTTATCCTCTTTGGCCGCTCAGGTATATTGATTGCCGGGGGTAAGTACCTTCTTGATATCGGCGATCTGCCTCTTGAACTTCAAATCGTCACGCCCTGGGAATTTGTAGGATATCGAGTTGACGAGACGCCATAACGTCCTCACGCGTCCGGATTTCCTTGAATCCTGCATGTGCTTTCTTTCATAAACGGCTTTCAGCCATTACAGAAAGGTTTCTCTTGGAAGAAAACACTCTGGGATGCCCGGGCCCGGTTCGGATAACCCCTTCAAGTTTTGTATTGTTTCAATTTCGTGAAACTGTTTTATTCTGGTTGTACTCTTGTGGGAAGGGGGTTCCGACACTACCTATAATTTCACGAAGCTCCGTTTTCCTTAAGCTCATCGAGCATTTTTTGAATGACCGGCTTCACAATGGGCAACTTCTTCTTGACGACTTCCCATACTATCTTTAGATCGATGCCGAAATAAAAGTGGCTGATCTTGTCGCGCATTCCAGCCATATCTTTCCACGGTAGTTCCTTGTATCTGCCCCTGATCGCCACCGGAATGTTTTTAGCCGCCTCGCCGATAACCTCCAGCCTCCAGACAACGGCGCTCATCGTTTTCCTGTCGGCCTGAAATGCGTTAAATTCCATGTCGCCGACGAAGGCTTCTATATCCTGAATGGCCTCCATAATGTCCTTGACGAACAACCTGTAATCGCGCGTCATATATAGACGACTTCCCTTAAAATCCTGTCCTTGAGTTCCGGCCTTATGGCCTCTTTCCTTACCAGGTCGATTTTTTTCTTCAGCAGGCGCTGGAGGTATCTTTCAAGGTTGATGAACTCAAACAGGTCCGGGACCTCGTCATACTCCACGAGGATGTCAATGTCGCTCCGCCTCTTCTGCTCGCCGCGGACAAAGGAGCCGAAAATACCAATCTCGGTAACCCGGTACTTCTGCGCTACCTCATCCTTATGTTCCCTCAGGATGGCCCTGGCTTCCTCGACGCTTTTAACTGCTTTTTTCATGATTCTATTTTATCAGTTTTTCTTATCATCATTTATGAAGGAACTATAGTTGGAATCTCCTTCTAAAGCACAGTTGCCAACCCACTTGTTTGTATTCTGGAAGAAGAGCATCTGGCAGGCATATGGCGTACGGAGCTTTACGCCAAAGAGGTTTTTTGCATTTACGTACGCCCTGACTATATAGACCTCCGCCTGCGCCCCGTCACCATTAATAATGCCCTTATAAGTCTCAGTCACATCCGGCGGAAGATCGCCTGGGAAACTGGCTGAGGAAGGAGCCTGAAGCCTGTTTTCTACAATAGATTGGCTATTGACGTAAGCCTCAAATCCACGCGAGCCTGGTTGGGGCGTGCTGGAAGATGATGTTTGCGCCTGGCAACCGAAGACAGCAAGCACAATTAAGGATAATAAAAAGATTTTCAAAATATTCATCTAGAGCCCCTTTTTTTACAGATTTGAATCATTCGTGGTTTTCGTTCGTATCCACTACGGAGCTTCTTATCAATTCTCATTTCCTCGCAAGTTATCGCCTGTTCCTCTGTACTGAATTTCCAGACTTTGCGTTGCAACCTATAGGCTGGAACCGGGGTCTTAGAGTCTTTATTCACTATGGCCGCACCCCACTGGGCTGTAACGGTTTTTCCTTTTCTTTCTACCTTCCAAATCTTCATGCTCAAACCGCATTTATTATGTGCATTTCGCTTCATATAAAAGAAAATTTTCATGCTCAGCTCTTTTATCGGAAATCGTCCATCAGCGCGGCAAATTTTGTCCAGTTAATTTTTTTAAAAGTTTTTTTCTTTTTTCCTCTCCAACCAAAAGAGCCATGGCCGATTTGTATGGTGCCACGGATTTCGTCATCAACGTAAAGTTTTAATTCAATTGCGCTCCCTGCCTTGCTTATTTCTAAATCTCTCATTCTCGCTGCTACTCTATGCTCTGGCATGATAACCCTCCTATGCTCAATGAATTAATATTGCTGACTCATTAAATTGGCGCGGAAAGCCAAGGGCAACACCCTCCCCATCGTTTCTAGTAGCTGAAATTTGACGAATTATAGCATACTTGAAAATTTAGAGGTAAAGCGTGGCAGACTTCTCAAACTGCCACCTCGAAAAAGAATGGAGATATCTCTTTTTCTGGTTGTACTCTAGCCAGAGTTTCAGCTTATTGAAACTGTCAACTGCTGGACGCACTGTTGATTTTCTGGATTTCATGATCGGAGCCATGTTTCCACCGGAAAGAAACGGTTAAATGGGATATCAGTTCTGGTTCCATGTGCCGTCCGGTGGAGTGAAATCCTTGAAACTACCCAAAAACAGCCTTAAGGGCCGTTTTTGCTCCCTGCAAGCCATCGGTGCTAATTTTCCCAATAGGCCGAAGGCGCTCCTCCGCCACGGAGCAGATGTA
>JAKAMR010000105.1 GCA_021812785.1 Nitrospirota bacterium | reverse complement strand
GATCCCGCGCTTCCGGTGGCGCTTGAGACCGAGCGGTTGCCGTGCTTCGCCACCGGCACGCCGCAGGCGCTAACGACTATCGCTGATATCGTGGAGACGTTAAAAGAGCGGGACATGTCCCCTCCGGTCCCGCAGGTGTCCAGAGTCCCGTGGGGCGACTTTATGCTGATGGCCCTTTTCCTCATGGCCATGGCGGCCCCGGTTATCTCACCCACCGTTTCGCCCTTCATCCGGAGCGCGGTCAGGAACGCCCCTATCTGAGCCGGCGTTGCCTTGCCCTCCATTATCTCATCCACGCACTCCGCCATCTCGGCTTCGCTAAGATTCATACCAGTAGTAAGCATGTTCAGGGCTTCTTTAATCATCAGGACAGCCTCCCGATCCTTAGAAAGTTTGCAAGCAGGTCCTTCCCCTTCATCGTAAGGATAGACTCCGGATGGAACTGTACGCCCTCCACCTCGAATTCACGGTGGCGCACACCCATTATTTCCCCCGCCCCGGTCCAGGCGGTTATCTCCAGGCAGTCCGGCAGCGACTCCCTCCTTATTATGAGGGAATGGTACCTGGTGGCCTCAAACGGACTGGGTATGCCCTCGAACACGCCCTTCCCGTTATGATAGACAAGCGACGTCTTGCCGTGCATCAGCACCTGGGCCCGCACTATCTCTCCCCCGAAGGCCGCGCCTATGGACTGGTGTCCAAGGCATACCCCCAGTATGGGGATCTTTCCGGCGAACTCGCGTATCGTGTCCACGGAGATCCCAGCCTCCCTGGGGGTGCAGGGCCCTGGAGATATGACTATCTTGTCCGGGGCCATCTCTCCTATCTCCCGGACGCTTATCTTGTTGTTCCTGTAAACCCGCACGTCCTCTCCCAGCTCGCCAAGGTACTGCACAAGGTTATAGGTGAAGGAATCGTAATTGTCAATCATCAGCAGCATTTTCTGTGGCCCTCTGAATCCGTATTGTCTTTCGGCATCAAATTTTCCGAAAAAACAGAAAAAACTCTTTCGGCCGTGTCCACGGCCTCCATCATTGCCCTGGCCTTGTTGACCGTCTCGGCGTATTCAAGCTCCGGGACTGAATCCGCCACAATGCCGGCCCCGGCCTGGACGTACACCATCCCTTCTTTCATTATAAGCGTTCTTATGGTTATACAGGTATCCATATTGCCGGAATAACCGACATAGCCGACCGACCCCGCGTATGGGCCACGCTTTACAGGCTCCAGCTCATCAATGATCTCCATGGCCCGCACCTTGGGGGCGCCGCTTACCGTGCCGGCGGGGAAACACGCCCTGAGCACATCGAAAGGGCCAAGCCCCTCTTTAAGCCTGCCGTCCACATTGGAGACGATATGCATAACGTGGCTGTAACGCTCCACCACCATCAACTCAGGCACTTTTACGCTGCCGGTCTCAGCTACCCTGCCCACATCGTTTCTGCCCAGGTCCACAAGCATGATATGCTCGGCTATCTCTTTTTTGTCCGACAGCAGCTCTTTCTCAAGCGCATGGTCCTCTTCCGGGGTTTTTCCCCTTCTCCTTGTGCCGGCTATGGGCCTTAAAGTTATATTGCCTTCCTCAAGCCGCACCAGTATCTCCGGCGAAGACCCCACGATATGGCCTTCCCCTGTGTCAATGTAATACATGTATGGCGAGGGATTTATTGCCCTTAAGGCGCGATAAACGCTGAATGGATGGGCTGGGGTGGATTTCTGAAAACGCTGGGACAGGACAACCTGCACTACGTCGCCCCCCATGACGTACTGTTTTGCCCGTTCCACAGCGTGCATGAATTCTTCCTTGCCGCCAAAAGAGGACACGAAGGAGGTGGCAGGAGCTCCGCTTGGGGCGTCCGGGGCTCCCTGAGCCGCTCCAAGATCGCTTTCCATCCCGGCCAAGTCCCCTCCCTCCATATCCCCTACGGGGGTTTTACATTTCCCCGATGCGAGCCTGCGGACAATGGAATCTATCTTTTGCAGGGCCTCGCCATATGCCTCTTCCAGGTTTTCTTTTTCTTTTTCTCTTTCCCCATCTTCCGGAAGATGGACGTTTACCACCACCTTTACCTTCTGCTTCAGGCTGTCGAATATCAGGATGGTGTCTGTAAGCATCAAAAACATGTCTGGCATATCCAGGCCGGGGCGTCCCTTTCCGGGCAGCTCTTCCATGAACCTCACCATGTCGTAACCCAGGTAGCCCACAAACCCGCCATAAAACCTGGGCAAAGAGGAGTCCCCGGAAAGAACGGGCCTGAAGCCGCCCATAAATTCCCGGACCTTTTCCAGCGGATCGGAGGCCTCCATCGCCTGGATCTTTCCCTGCCTGTCGATCTCCATCTTGTTGCCCCATGCGCGGATAGTTGCCTTTGGAGAGAGGCCCAGGAAGGAATACCTTGCCCATTTTTCGCCTCCCACTACGCTTTCAAGCAGGTACGATGGCCGCTCGCCAAGCCGCAAAAAGGCGGAAACAGGCGTTATGGTATCGGCAAAGACCTCCCTGTAAACCGGGATAAGGTTGCCCTTCTTGGCAAGCTCCGCGAACTCCTGCCTGCCAGGTGTAACTCCCATGTCTGAAATTCCGTGTGTCTTCATTTTTATTTTCCTGTGTCCCTTAAGGCCCCGAATCTGGATTATATCCTATCCCAGAGGCCAAAATCTTTGTTTTTCATGAAATAAAAAGGCCACGGAAAGAACTTTCAATTTCTCCCCGTGGCCCTGCAGTTTTCACCGTTAATTTAAAAAAACTATAGCGAAAAACCTCCCGGCCGCGGCCTCTGGAGACGCCAACCCCTGAACGGAAGCTCATGGTCCGAAAGAAAAAGACCATATCCCGACGGCGCATGGCCCGAAAACGTGCCGGTAAACATGCTTTATTTATAACAGCTTTGCCCGGAGGAGTCAAGGCAAGGCACCAGTTTTGTCAAGGCAACAGTTTTGTCAAGGCCAAATAGAAATGTCCTACTTTGGGCAAAGTAGAAATGGCCTGATTGCCGCCGGGAAAGAGCATCCTGTCTGCCTTGTTTGGCGCAAGCCGATCCGCCTCCTTGATTTTTTGTCCCGGATTGTAAATAATATAGCTTCCAGCCCGCCGGAAGCAGGGGCAAAGATGCACAGAGGGCGCAATGCGGGTGTAGCTCAGCTGGTAGAGCACAACCTTGCCAAGGTTGGGGTCGCGGGTTCGAATCCCGTCGCCCGCTCCAGATTCAGATCGCGCCCCTGGGCAGTTTTTTGTTTTTTGTTTCAGACGAATAAATATCCGGGCACTCAATGGATATCGCGCGTAACCCCGAAGGGCAAGCGAGCGAATGTGACGGACCAAAAGTTCCCTGCATTCGATGCCCGACCCGAGGGAATACATAGCAAATATCCGTTTTCAGACAGGCGTAATCCCGGCGGCGTACCCAAGTGGTAAGGGAGAGGTCTGCAAAACCTCGATGCAGCGGTTCGAATCCGCTCGCCGCCTTTTTCTTTTTGTTCCCATTAGCCATTAGTCAAATAAGACATGGCCGTTCAGGTCAGGTCTGAAGCGATCAAGAGTTTTGCAACCCCTTTTAAAAAAAGGGGTTGCCTTAAAAAACCTGTTTTAGCTATGATATTCGGGATAGAATTCGGGCATGAAAAAGCAGTTTTTTTTGGTTTTAATCCTGTTTTTCCTCATACCGGTTGCGATGGCGCGCCTGGCCTCAGCTGCCGGGCCCGCCGCTTTACTGAATACACCCGCTTCACTCAACACTCCGTCCGCGGTACTTAACGCACCAGCGATAATCTCCATAAAAAAACTTAAAAAACCCCTGGACACCGGCAACCAGGCCGGGGAAGAAAAGAACAAAAACACACCCGATGTAACAGCTGCCCTGCATTTTCAGAATGCGGTCAACCTTATGAAGTCCGGCGATTACAAGCAGGCGCTTTCCGAATTCAGGGCATCCCGTGCGGGCCTTCCGTTCCTGGATGATTACGTATGCTTCTATGAGGCCAGGATGTGCTGGGACATGAAAGACCCGGGACGCGCCGCAGGCTATCTGAACGAATTATTGAAAAACCATCCCCGGACCCCCCTGGCAGCCAAGGCAAAGCTCATGGCCATAAGCATGGCCACTGATAAAGACACTCTCATACCGATGCTTGAGGACTTCACAAGGCGCTATCCCGGCCACGACGGCATGGAACTCCGGCTTGCGCAGCTTCTCATGGAAAAAGGCAAGACGGGACCATCTGATAAGATGCCGGCTGATATCATACAGGCCAATAAGATAGAGGCCGGGAAGATACTGGAAAATATCTATGTCCGGGCCGGTAATCTCTCCGCTGAGGCCCTGGCGGAGCTTGGAAGGCAGCCCACTCTGGAGGAAACGCTCATGAGGGCGGAAAACCTTCTGAGAAGCGCCCATCCGCGCGAGGCGGAACATGAACTCCTTTCGATGCCTGACGACCCCGGCTACCTCAAAGACAAGATGGATCTGCTAGGTGGGGCCCTTTTCATGCAGAAAAGATACAACGAGGCGGCAGACGTTTATTCCAGTGTGGCGGACACCTACAAAGCCGCAAGAGCATATTACAGGGCGGGTAACGAGGATAATCTCAAAAAAGCGATCGATGAGCTTTCAAGCGCCAATGACAGGAAGGCTTCCTATCTGCTATTGGATCTTGCCTCGATCGAAAGGAGAAAAGACAATAATTTTGCGGGGGCGATCCTGGAGCTTAAGGAAGCCAGTGAAAAATATCCATGGATCGCGGAGGATGCCATGTGGGAGACCGCGTGGCTTTACTACGTGCAAAAAGATTACAAGGACGCGGCGCGCATCTTCTCAAAACTCTCCAATCTTTACGATGAGCCGGAATATCTCTACTGGCAGGCCAAAAGCCTTGAAGGCCTCGGTGGGACCGCAAACGCCGGCCACGCCCAGGACATATACCGGAAACTGGTCAGTGAGGATGAGGGTTATTATTCTGTCCTGGCCTCCTTAAAGACGGGCATCCCCATAAAAGAGGAGGTCCTTCCGGAGCAGGCCGTGCGGCAGTTGAAAAACTCCGCGGCGCTCATGAGGTTCAAAGTGCTTATGACGGCCGGATTGAGGAACGAGGCCCTTTCGGACCTGGCCTACGACTCCAGGAACTGCATGAACAGAAACACCCTGATATGGATCGCCAACCAGCTGAAAAAAATGGGGGCATTCAGGAACGCGATCGCGGTTGCAATGAGGCTGCCGGAGGACATGCAGCCAAGAAACGTTTTGTATCCGCACGCCTTTTGGGGGCGCATAGAGAAAGACTGCTCCACCACTGGGCTGGATCCGTACCTTGTCCTGTCCGTTATGAGGGAGGAAAGCCGCTTTGATCCGCAGGTGTGTTCCCGGGCGGGCGCAATAGGACTTATGCAGCTCATGCCCCAAACGGCCAAAAAATACTCAGCCCCTTTGCGCCTCGTCATAAAAGACAAAAAGAGCATTTACAGCATAAATGCGAATGTCGCCCTGGGCACCTTCTACCTGAACAAGCTGTATAACGATTTCAGGGCCATCCCCCCCACCCTGGCGGCCTACAATGCCGGAGAGGCGGTGGTCAGGAAATGGCTGGCAGAGGGGAATTACGCCTCCTTCGATGAGTTCGTTGAAGACATCCCATACGGCGAGACAAAAAATTACATAAAGCGTATAATAACCACCTATTACAGGTACGGCGGTGAAGAGGCAACTAAGGACTTCTTCCTCGCTGACAAAACGGGAAATCCCTGAACGGAAACGGCACATGTCTGAAGAACATAATTTATTCGGCGCCCGGGAGGGGCAAAAAACGCCGGGAAACGGCAAGGAGGTCAAGGAGTTGGAAACGTTGAAAAACCTTGAAACACAGATATCCGGAGCCATTGAGAAGATAAGGCTCCTTAAGGACGCCAAGACGGCCCTGGAAAAAAGGGTAAGCGAGCTGGAGTCCACGTTGGACAGCAAAAATGAGGAACTGCTCCGCGTAACGGGCGAGAAAAACAGCATCAGGGACCAGATCGAAGGGCTTTTGAACGAGCTGCAGAACATTGAATCCTGAGAAAAGCAAATAAAAAAATAAAAACGGGAAAACAAAAAAAAGATAACCGGAAAGAAAAAGACGCAATAAAAACCGCAAAAATGCTTAAAAAATCCTAAAAATGCCGGGCAGGCACCTTAAATAGATTTGCAAAACAAGGCCGAAATCCGAATTCTGGGGCAGAAATACACTATACGGGGCGACGCGTCCGAAAAGGAGATGAAAGAGCTTGCCTCTTACGTGGACGGGAAGATCAAGGAGATCCTTGATAAATCCCCCAGCATCGCTCCACTGAACGCCGCGATCCTTGCCGCCTTGAACATAGCGGGGGAGTTCCATAAACTCAGAAAAGAACAGCAGGAAGTGGCCTTGCGCCTCACCGAAAAGACCCAGACCCTTTCAGGCCTGTTCGAATAAAATGAAGCCAGGCGGAGCAAAAACCCTCCATACGTAGTTTTTAAAGTTTTACCTGTTGTGTTCCGATTAAAAGATAAAAACACTTCCGCGACTGCCGGGTGGCAGTACCGAGGCCCCGGACTGCCGGGGGGGTTTTCTTTTTTCCGTCTTTTGTTTGAAAAATTTTTAAAAAGGTGCGGCTTAAGGCAAAAAAACAAAAACAAAAACAAAAAACATGAACCTTGTCAGAAAGAAATTCGGCGAACTGCTGGTAGATGCAAAGATAATCGACGAGCAGCAACTGGCCTATGCGCTGTCGCTCCAGAAGGAAACCAGGCAGAGGCTGGGACAGGTGCTGATAGACTTGGGCTACGCGGGCGAGCAGGAGATAGTCGAGGCCCTCTCAATTCAGCTTTCCCTGCATGTCTTCCATGGCGAAGGGGCATCGGCGGACGCGGAAATGAAGGCGCTTATACCCAAGGACCTCGCACTGAAAAAAGGCGTCCTTCCAGTCTGTGTCGAAAACCGGAAATTATACCTGGCCATGACAAACCCCCTGGATTTTCAGACCATAAACGAGATATCGTTCCGGACGGGCAGGACCTCCGTCATTCCCCTGGTGGCCGGCGAGTCCACACTCCTGGAGGCCATCGAGAAGTTTTACGGGAACACCGA
>JAKAMR010000104.1 GCA_021812785.1 Nitrospirota bacterium | reverse complement strand
AACTCTGTCATCACCGCTTTGAAGCGGTATATGAATGTGTCTGCAAAGGCGGCCCGTCCTCATCAGGTCGATGAGCCTGTCGTCGATCTCGTTTACTTCGAGGGAGCTCAGTCTGATGCGCCCAATCCCGGTTTCTGCAAGTATCTTTTCAACAAGTGTGGATAAGCCTGCGGATGTGCCGTAGCTGTTCCGGTAAGAAAAGAGCCCCAGATGAATTCCGGTAAGCACGACCTCCCTGTACCCGCACTCTTCCGCCTGCCGGACTCGCTCAATAACCGTCTCGGGAGCGACGCTTCTTGCAGGCCCCCTTGCCTTCCGGATTACACAGTAACTGCAGGAGAAGCTGCAGCCATCCTGTATTTTAAGGAAATGCCTGCTCCTGCCTGAGCCAGGTTTCTTAAGCGCCTCTGAAGTTGATAATTCGCTTGAACCTTCGGCTGTTATTATCTTGATTATGCTAGTTTTATCGACATTAGGGACTATCCGGATATTGCCCTTCATCTCAGCCAGGTCCGCGGCATTGAGCTCGGAATAGCATCCGGTAACTATAAGATTGGCTCCGGTCTGTACCGCCCTTCTGATGAGCTGTCTGGACTGGTAGTCGCTTTTTGAGGTGACCGAGCAGGTGTTTATGACGCAGACATCAGGTTTTTCGTCCAGAGACACTATCCGGTGGCCTGACTGGACAAGTCCGGCCTCTATAGAGGCGGTCTCGGACTGATTCACTTTGCACCCAAGGGTAAGGAGCGTTACTTTCAAAGGCTGATCCCGTCTTCCGGGGGTAGGCCTGCAACATTTCCTGTAAAAAGCTGTCCTTCAAGGCTGTGCAGGCCGGCTCGAATGATCCTCAGACAGACGGTCCTCCCCGGCAGCAGGTTTTCCATTTTTATTTTTTTTGCCTTTTCCAGGCCGGGTGACGGGTCAAAATTAACTATCTTGTTGGACCTTGTCCTACCGGTCAGCTTTTTTTCGTCTTTTTCACTCGTGCCTTCTACCAGGACCTCCTGGACGGTGCCTACCAGATACATGTTTTTCCGGGCAGTTATCTCATTCTGAAGGGCAAGGATGTCACTTAAGCGGCGTGCCCGTACGGCATCGGGCACCTGTTTTTCAAAAACGGACGCGGCTGTGCCGGGTCTTGGCGAATATTTGAACGCGAATATGCCGTCATATTCAATTTCCCTCAGGGCGGTCATTGTGGCCTCGTGGTCCTCATCCGTCTCCCCCGGGAAACCAGCTATTATATCGGTTGTGATGGAGATGCCCGGCGCCTGGCGGCGAAGCTTTTCTATTTTTTCCCTGTAACCGGCGAGACTGTACCGCCTGTTCATGCGGGCAAGGATAGGGTCCGAGCCGGACTGAAGTGGCAGATGGATGTGCTCGCAGAGCTTTTTCAATGAGCCAAACGCCTGGATAAGACCGTCTGACAGGTCCCGCGGATGGGATGTCACGAACCGTATCCGCTCGATGCCATCTATGGCGTCCGCCAGCTCAAGCATGCCCGGGAAATCAAGGCCTCCGCTTAGGTAGGAGTTGACGTTCTGTCCAAGGAAAGTGACCTCTTTAAAGCCATCCGAGGCCAGGGCCTCCACTTCCCGCCGTATGCTCTCCCACGGGCGGCAGACCTCCCTGCCCCTGGTATGGGGCACTATGCAATAGGTGCAGAAATTATCACACCCGTACATTATGGAAACCCAGGCCCCCGGTCTCTTCTTCCTTTCAGCCGGCAGCTCCATGGAGGCCAGCTCCGGATTTTCGGCAACGGATAACAGGGGCATGTCCACGCTCTTTTTGTCTTGAACAGGAACAATATCCTTGATCGCATGAAGGTTCTGAGGCCCTATGACGTAATCAATATAAGGGGCTTTTTTTAAAAGCTCTTTGCCCATCTGCTGGGCCACGCACCCGGCCACGGCTATCCTTAAACCCGGTTTTTGCTGTTTCAGCTTCCTGATCCTGCCCAGCTCGCTCAGGAATTTCTGCTCCGCCTTTTCCCTTATGCTGCACGTATTGAAAATGACAAGGTCGGCCCCCTCCCCGTCAGACGCCTCGGAAAACCCGTTTTCCGAAAGCAAACCCGATATCTTCTCGGAATCGTGGAAGTTCATCTGGCAGCCAAATGTATGTATGTAAAACTTATGATTTTTATTTTCGTTCTTCTTCCAGTCCATGGACAAAAACCTCCGTTAGAATCCCAGAATAATATTATCCAGATAAAGGAGGTCCAAAGCAATTTTACATTATATTCCTCATATTCGTTGCGGCAGATGAAAGCCGGGCTCTCCCCGCTTTTTCCAACTCTCAGGTCCAAAAAAACCCGGAGGGTTCTTTTTGTATCACATAGAAACACCCGCATTGGATCAGCCTGTCAAAATGTATCCTTAAGTTACAAACCTTCAACTATGGCCAATGAGAAAAGGGGCAGAAATCCCAAGACAAAAAAATCCCAAAAAAGTAAAAAAAAGGATTCCTTACTGCCTAAAGGCATTTACAGGGTATCAGGGAGGTCACCTCGCGAGCCGGCGGTCGTTCATGGCATATGCTTTGCTTATTTTAAACCGGAGATATTTACTTTCTAAAGCAAAAATAAAAAAAGAATTCTTTTATCCGGGTGATTCCTCAAAAAGATTCCGCCAACGGTATCCCGCAGAAAAATAGCGTGGAATATATATCGGGACGGCCAAAACCCAAAAAAGAAAAAAGAAAGATCCCGGAAAGGATGAAAAAAATAAAAATGCTTAAACTGACAGGCAAAACAAAAATAAAGGCAAAAAAATCTAAAATTGCGGATTTCGGGCAGACCGTTTCCCGGCTCATTTGTGCGACGGTCCTATTTGCCCTGCCCGTTTTTTTTCTCCTTTCCTGTTCAAGCGGAGAGGTGCGCCCGGATAAAGTAATGCTTCAAAACAGCAAGGCTGGCAACCCGAAGGTAACCAGCTATAACCTTGGAATCGCTGCCAGGGCGGTCCGCGACGCCACATACGGTTCCAGGGACTACAAGATAGGCCCCGAGGACCTGCTTGAGGTATCTATATTCCAGGTCAAGGAGATGACTTCAACGGTGCGCGTAAGCGGCAACGGCTATATAGGGCTTCCACTGGCTGGAAGGATCAAGGCTGGCGGACATACGGTAAGCGGACTGGAGGACGTCATCGCAAAGAAACTCGGCCGTTACCTTCAGAACCCGACTGTAAGCGTTTTCATCAAGGAATACCGCAGCCAGCCTATTTCGGTTGTTGGAGCGGTCAAGACGCCAAAGGTCTATTATGCCAGGGGTACCACTCACCTGCTTGACGTGCTGTCCATGGCCGGAGGGCTTACGCCGACAGCCGGAAATGTCTGTATAGTGGAGCAGGTCTCGCCGGAAGGCCAGTGTATGCATAAAACGGTGATAGATCTGGACCATCTTCTGGCTAAGGGAGATGCAAGGCTGGACATCCCTTTGGAGGCTGGTGACATAGTGGATGTCCCCGAAGGAGGGGTATTCTTTATTGATGGCGGTGTCAAGGCTCCTGGCTCTTATCAAATAAAGGGGACAACCACCCTTACTCAGGCCATAACCATGGCCAAAGGGCTTGAGTTTGAGGCCATGAAAGACAGCATAAAGATATACAGGGACGATGGCAAGACCAAGAGGAAGGTGATACACGTGAAGTATAGCCAGATAATAAACGGCAAACGCCCTGACATAGTCCTTCAGGACAAGGACATAATAGTTGTACCAAGGAACGGGTTCAAGGCCATCCTGAAAGGCATATCGACCAGCCTGACCTTTGGCGCTTTCAATGTCGGCAAATACTCCTTTTACTAGTAGCTATTGGGGCTAGAAACATGCGATTTTGATCACAAAACCGGAGAGGAGACAGGGGTATGAACATAGACGGCGAAGGCCCGGGAAACGAGATAAAACCGTATGAGGCCAGGGAGCTTTCATCGGAGCAGCTCAGGTTCGAGGATTTCGAGCCGCAGGAAGAAACTCACCTGCGAGATTACCTGGGAGTTATCCTGCGCAGGAAATGGGTGGTAATCTCGTTTGCCCTCTTTGTGATCATATCTGTGACTATATCTACCTTCATGATGCGGCCCCTATACAAGGCCACCGCAGTTATAAGGATAAACGCCGGAAACCCTGAGCCCATATCGTTCAAGGGCGATCCGGCTGCGCCTCCCGATGATGACAATAATTATTATGAAACACAGTACAAGATACTCAGGAGCCGTGCGCTGGCGAAACAGACCATTCAGAAATTGAAATTGTATGTTAACCCGGAATTCAATCCAAGGCCCGGGAAAACATTGTTTGCGACTCTCAAGGGGTGGGTCGTAGACCTTATCCCTTTCAAAGGCCGGAGCAATGACCCCGCCGGGAATGCAAAAGAGCCTTCGGCGGAAGAATACAGCGCCCTGATAAACAAATTCCTCTCGATGATACAGGTGACTCCGGAAAAGAAAACGCAGCTGGTCCGGGTATCCTGCGTATCGCCGTTTCCCGGGCTTGCCAGGCATGCTGCAAACGGCCTGGCTGACGGTTATATCGATTTCAATATAGACAACAGGCTTGACGCCTCGAAAAAGACAGGCGCCATTCTTCAAAAACAGATAGACCTGTTCAAGGCCAAAGTCGCTGCCTCCGAAGCGGCCCTGGACGATTATGCCTCAAAAAACGGGATGCTCATTGTCGGAAACAAGGATAACAAGCAGAACATCATGGTCGAAAAGCTTGCGGAGATATCTCAGGCTTTGAATGCAGCCACTACAAAACGCCTCCAGGCCGAGGCCCTCCGTGCGCAAGTGGACAGGCCACAGGCCGAGGGTTCGCTTTTCGTGGACAACAGGCTCATCCAGTCCCTCAGAAAACAATATGAGTCTCTGCAGGCGCAATATTCCAACCTGCTTACCATATACAAGCCGGAATACCCCAAGATGCAGATGCTCAAGAGCCAGATGAGGGCCATATTACGCAGCATAGCCAGCGAAAAAAGAAAACTCGCAGGCTCCGTGACCTCGGATTACCAGACCGACCGGAGGGCGGAGAATTATCTTTCTCAGGAGTACGCCAAGCAGGAGGCGGCGATCCTGAACTATCAGAAAGCAAACTCACAGTATCAGATTTTGAAAGGAGATGTCGACTCAAACAGGGCGCTTTACAACACCCTCCTTGACAGGATGAAACAGGTGACGGCGGCGGCAACACCCATCAGCACTAATATACAGGTGCTTGACAGGGCGGAGCTTCCAATGGTGCCATTCAAGCCCAACAAGCCTTTAAATATCTTTCTTTCCCTGGTGTTCGGCCTGGGTGGGGGAATAGGTCTGGCCTTCTTCATCGAGTATTTTGACAATACCTTCAAAAACACGCACGAGATAGAAAGGGCCACGCGTCTTCCGGCCCTTGGAATGATACCCATGCAGAAGTTCCCTGCTGTGGTTAAAAGGCCTCTGATCGCCTATTCACAAAGCCGCAGCCCGGTTGCCGAGGCGTTCCGCTCCATAGGCACTTTCATAATGCTTTCATCCTCAGCAAAACCCCCGAAGACCATCCTGATAACAAGTCCCGGGGAGAAGGAGGGAAAGACGACCATCTGCATAAATACCGCCATGGCGCTTGCCGAGTCCACGGGTAACGGCATAATAATAGATGCGGACCTGAGAAAGCCAAAGCTCCACCACTCTTTCGGGGCTGAAAACGCCATAGGGCTCTCAACTTTTCTTTCAGGGAACGCGGAATTCGAGGAAGGGCTCATTCAGAAGACACAGATAAACGGCCTGAACATCATAACCTCCGGGCCGATCGCCCCAAATCCCTCAGAACTGATCGTTTCAAGGCGCATGAAAGACCTGCTGGAGGCGCTCTACACCATGTATGATTTCGTGATAATCGATTCGCCCCCGCTCATGGGGATGTCAGACAGCATATATCTGAGCCGGATAGTGGACGGGTCGGTCATTGTCATAAAGGCGGGAGAGACGACCAAACAAGTCCTTTCCGAGACGAAAAAGATATACCGGAACATAAACGCCAAGATACTTGGCGTTGTGCTGAACGGGATAAAGGAAAGTGACCTGAAATACAACTATTATTCAAACTATTATTCGAGCTACTTCAGGGAATGATCCGGGGCCGCAGCCGGAAGTTTAGTTTACAATATTCATTCCGTCCTGGAAAGGCAATGAACAGCAGAACAGAAACTTCGGGCGCAAGATATCTTTCCGCCGTGTGGCTTTTCCGCGAGGTGATCAGAGGGGACCTCATAAACGAAAAAATGAGGGAGGCCGCCCTGCACAGTTATGAGATCGTGCTCAGGGCGCTTGAGAGCTCCGAGATGGCAAGCTCGATATCCGCTTCAGGGAAGCTTCCGCCGGAAAAGATAAGGCCGTCCGCCAAAAAAATAGTGGAGTCCCTTCTGTTTGAAAGGAAAGGCAACCCGTTTGCCTCCCTGGGCCTGTCTCCATTTGCGACCACTGAAGACATACACCACAGGTGGAAGAGATTGATAGCCATCTATCATCCGGACAGGCATCCCGAAGAAAGGGATCTTCAAGGCGAGGAGGCGGCAAAAAAAATAAATGAGGCCTACAGAAAGGCGATGGACATCAAGGCCCTTAAACCGGCAAGGGCGCCCTTTTCTCCTGAAAAAATGTCCCATAGATACCAAGCCGACACAACTAAAAAATGGAGTATCAGGACAAGACCGTGGAAAAAGGCGTTTGTAGCCATTTTCAGGCCGTCTTCCATTTTTTTTGCTGTGGGCGTCATTGTTATGGCCTGGGCCATGGCATCGATCTACTTTCAAATAGGGTATACCCGTGACGGCCTTAAAAAAGATCCCCCTTCAGGTGGAAGTTACATGGAGTCTCAGGCGGGAAAAGAAAGACATCAATTGACAGGGGCCGTGAACGCAAAAAACGGAAAAGATCCTGGCTGGCCCGTCCTGATGGAAAATAACGCGCCCAGCAAAACGTACCTTCTTTTGCCGGTAATGGAAAAGGACAGTCAGGGATTGTCAATAAAGGAGGCGGGAAAAGGGAATGGACAGCGCGCGGGAAAAAAGAACGCAGCCAGTCCCTGAATGAAGAGAAAAGGCAGAGATAAAAAAATCAAAGATTTACTGGTCCGGCCAGGCAGGATGTTACTTCTTTATGATAAAGTCTTTCTGAAGATACTCCTTGCTTAAGAAAAT
>JAKAMR010000019.1 GCA_021812785.1 Nitrospirota bacterium | reverse complement strand
GAAAAACATAATAAGCGCCCTTGCGGAGAGGCATTTCTGGCCGGAGCACGAATTCCAGAAACGCGCCTGAAAGAGGAGTACATCATGGCAGAAAACCGCAGGCCATAAAGGAAGTGGGAAGACTGCTGGCGAAGGTATCGTGACGATTTCATGACCCCGCCATGGAAAACAAAAAGAAAAAGAAAAAGAAAAAGAAAAAATCAGAGAAAGGGGTAATTGAACCATGCCGGTAAAGACAATGGCCTATCAGGCAAGGGATTTTGCGGAGCTTATAGGGATGGAAGGTTTCAGCGACGGTCTTCTGAACAACCATTTCAAGCTCTACCAGGGATACGTAAGCAACACGAACAAGCTTCAGGACCAGATAGCGGAGCTGCCCCAGGACGGGACGGACCCCAGGTTTGCCGAGCTTAACAGGCGGCTGGGCTTCGAGTTCAACGGAATGCGTCTGCACGAATTCTATTTTGATTCGCTTGGCGGCAACGGGAAGATCAACAAAAACGGCGCCATGGCGAAAAAGATATCCGAGGACTTCGGGAACTTCGACAACTGGGAGAAATCCTTCAAGGCCGTGGGGAGTATGAGGGGCGTGGGCTGGGCCGCCCTTTACGCGGACCCCAACTCCGGCAGGCTGATGAACTTCTGGATAAACGAGCACCACGTTTCCCACCCGGCAGGCTGCCAGCTCATGCTGGTCATGGACGTCTGGGAACACGCGTTCATGCTCGATTACGGACTGAATCGGAAGGATTATATCGAGACATTTTTCAAAAACATCAACTGGGAGGCCGTCGAGCAGAGACTCTCGGCAGCCATGAAGACATGGAAATGAAAACGGCGGGAAAAAAGAAGCCCCTGGAGATGTCGGAGGAGTTCATTGACACCATCAGGCAATGGCAGAAACTCGAAGATGACACCATAAGGAACTCCGAGGACCTCATAGTCAAAAGCGAAAACCCCATAGTCCGGATGATCATGGAGATGATCAAGTTCGACTCTCAGAAACACAAGGTCATGCAGCAGCTCCTAATAGACGGGCTTACGAAGGAGCCGCTGCACCTGAACCCGGATGAGCTGGCCCCGCTGGCCGAGGAAATGAAAAAACACATAGAGGCGGAGAGCAAGTCCGTGCAGCTGGCCTCAAAGGCCCTTGAGCAAAGCGAGCTTTTCGTCACCCGCTATATCCTGACCCTGCTTCTGGCCGATGAGGCCAAGCACCACAGGCTCCTTGGCGACCTGAACGAGGTCATGCTGAAGAGGGCGACCATATTCGTCACCTAAAAAAACAAAAAAAAGAGCTGAATGCCGGATAAAAAAAGAGGGAGGCCTTAAGGCCTCCCTCTTTTTTGAAAACTTATATTACAATTATTGATTGCATTTTTAACGGATTTATGTATATCATTAGTTGCGTCAATATTTGCATGAACCGGGAGGGGCACAGGGGCTTCAAAGATGGGCGGAGGGCTTTCCATACTGGTTGCATCCGAGAGTCTTTTTATCCGCCATTATTTTTCCTACCTCTTTGAAAGGAACAATACACTGCGGCTCGCGGCCTCCGGAAGAGAGGCCATCGAAGAAATGGCCCGCCCGCCAGGGACGGAAAAATTTTCAGAGACAACGGAAAAATTTTTCCGTCCCTTTGATCTCGTTTTCATAAACGATTATCTCCCGGACATGGGGGCCGTGGAGCTGCTTGAAAAGATAGTCAGCGGCCACCCCGGAGCAAAGACCTTCGTGCTGCTCACCCATTCAAACGATGCGAAGCGCCTGGTGGAAAGACATGGGGCCACCGGTGTGATAATGAAACCGTTCACCACAAGCGACGTATTGACGCGGGTCAGAGAGGCGCTTCCGGCAGAAAAAGTGCATATCAGAAACGATCTCTCTTTCTATTTTTAAGAAATCCCGTCTCTTTTCTTTTCCAGTTTTTTTATTTTTTTATTTTTGCTCTTTCTCTTTTTGCTGCTTTTTCAGCTTTTTCCGTTTTTTTGTTTCCAGATCGGCGGCCCTGGTGGGCTCCGGCAGCCTGTAGCCTTTTGAGCAGGAAAGCACGAGGTCCACGGAATCCTGGAAGTCCACCATGTGTCCGGGGGATATGAACAAAGGCCTCACGCCGTCCTTGCTCCTAAGGACCGTTCCAACCATTTGGCCTTTATAGACAAGCGGCGACGTGCTGCCGCGCTTCCAGCCGGGCTTCCGGAACTCCCCTACCAGCCTGGACTTTGCGCACCCTACCGTGGGAATGTCCAGGAGAAGGCCCACGTGAGAGGCAAGGCCTATCATCTGCGGGTGCGCTATGCCCTGCCCGTCCAGGATGAGGACATCCGGCCTTTTCTTCAGTTTCCGCACGGCGCTTATTACGGCCGGCCCTTCCCTGAAGCTAAGGAGCCCTGGCACATACGGGAACGTCAGTTCCAGTATGGCCGTCTGCGTATCTATAAGCTCCAGCTCCGGGTATGTAAAAAGGCAGGCCACCGCAAGCACTTCACCATCCAGGAATGCGGCGTCGGCCCCGGCCACAAACCGGGGTTTTTCCCTGAGGGGGACAACCTGCACGCGCTCCTTCATGGCAAGCTGCATTTCCCGGGCCTTCGCGGCCGTAAGCCCGCCCTGCATTCCGCAGTTAAGGAAAAAATCTTCCTGCGAGCGCGGAAAAGAGTCAACCGGTAACGTCATTGAGCCAGTCTAAGTATTGCCTGGAGCCCGCCGCCACTGGAAGGGCGATTATCTCCGGCGTCTGGTAAGGATGGAGTTCCTTTACGCGCTCGTTTAATTTCTCGAAGAGCGACTTTTTTGTTTTTGCGACCATGAGGGCCTCGGTTTCATCCTCAATATTCCCCTGCCATGAATATATGGACCTCACGGAAGAAATAATGTTCACGCAGCCCGCAAGTTTTTCGCCAACGAGCGCCCGGGCGATGTCTGCCGCCGTTTCCCTATCTGGAGCCGTTATGAAAACCGCAATATGTTCCATCGATTGCCCAGGTGCCCGCCCGCTATCCCTGATGCCTTCCTTTTTTTATGACCACCCGGCCCGTTCCGCCCGAAGACGGGAACACCTTAAGGGTTGGCGCAAAAAAAACAAAATCCTGGTGGAACGGGGCCCGCACCTTGCCGCCGAAAGTATGGTTGTCTCCCAAGGCTATATGAATGGTGCCAAGTATCTTTTCCGACTCCAGTATGTTGTCCGGCCGGGTTGCCATCGGATTTGTGCCGATGCCAAGCTCCGCTATGTTGCTGCACTCCGGGCAGGAGGAAAGCCTGTCCTTGAGATATGAGGCAAAGGGATCGGCACCCTCAACCTCTACGACCATACCGTCTTTCACTAAAAGCGTTACCGGGGTTTTAAGTTTCCTAGTCGGCGCCCATTCCAGAACGAGCCTGCCGTTTGCGGTGCCCTCAATGGGGGCAAGATAAACCTCGCCTGCGGGCAGGTTTCCGGCAGCCCCCAGTTTGCCGTAATCGCCGTTGTCCTCATGGACCTTCCTTCTGCCTTTCCTGAAAAGAAGCCTCGTGCCGTTTGGCGTGGTCACCTCCACACGGTCAGCCCCTTTGATGGCATTGGCCAGCAGCCTTGTGGATCTCTTCAGCGCCGCGTAATCCACTCCCATCGGCCCCTTGAGCATCGGCACGTCAAAAAGGGGCATGCTGGCGTAGCGGGTGCCCGCGTAACCGGTAAGGAGTTTCCGGAAAGTGGTATGCGTGGTGGAATAATTGGACAGGGCCACAACGGCATCAACAGCATCCTTCGAGTATTTTTTTACTATCTTTCCGGCAACCTCCAGCGACGCGCCGGCACGGGCATTTTTTTTGAGAATGTCTTTCAAAAGGCCTTTGGCCAGTAGTTCCTTCATACATTTTTCACCGAAGGCGGCGGCCCACAGCGCCTTCGGTGGCTCCACGGCCGGAGCACCCGTGGCGGAATATTCCTTGTATATAAGCTCACCGGCAAGCTTGCGGCCTTCAGCGGCCGCAGCCCGGGAGATCTCCCTTAATTCCTGCCTGCGCTTCAGCTCCCTGCCCCTTGGCGGCTTCTCCCTCTTCGATATCCTGTCAGTAAAGACAAGCACCTTGTCGCTGGCCGAGACCCCCAGGTTCAGAAGATATATGTTTTTAAGCGCTTCCGTATTTACACGCATATATTTTGTATTTTACCCCTTCGTGGTTTTAATTTGCATGACCGCCCTTTTGGGCCGCTGCTTGCTGCGCCCGCCGTTTGATTTTTTCCGTTCATGCCACGACCCGGAAGCCAGCGACATTGTTTATCTTCCAATATAATTAAGTATGATTGGCCCCGGAATTATTGCTATCTCCCGGATAGGAAAACCGGGGCTGCTACAGCTTCAAGTACAAGCGGGATTGAAATTAGAAAGGAGAAACAGCTTTGTGTCCATCCGCTTACCGCTACTGTTTCGCTTCCGCCTTTTTCAAGACAGCCGCGATGTCATAATGATCGTATTGCCGGGCCAGTTTCTCCGCCGTATTTCCTTTAAAATCCTTCGCATTCAGATCGGCCCCTTTGTCCAGCAGCAGCTTCACGATATCCATCCTGCCCCAAAAGGCCGCGTACATAAGCGGTGTGAACCCAAGGTTGTTCAATGAATCCGTTTCCGGATTTTTTACATTTATATCCGCTCCTTTGTCTATCAGCAGCTTCGCCACATCCGCCTGCCCATTTTCAGCCGCAACTATCAGCGCCGTCATGCCGTCATCCGTTTTGGCATTCACATCCGCCCCTTTATCTATCAGGAGCTTAACAATGTTCATCCTGCCCCACCGCGCCGCGGACATTAGCGGTGTAGCCCCGGAATTGTCCTTCGCGTTCACATCCGCCCTTTTGCTGACCAGCAGCTTCACCAAATCCGTTCTGCCGTTCAGAATCGCATACATCAGCGCCGTGGCGCCGTCATCATCCTTCGCATTCACATCCGCCCCATGGTCCAGCAGGGCTTGCACTTCGAGCAGGGTTCCATCATAGGCTGCCGCTGAAATAAGCTGTTTATTCAGGCTCGCGGACGCCGCGGCTGAAACAAAAGCATGGGTGCAAAACATTACCGTCAAAAAAACAAAAACAAAAACAAACGGAAGAACCTTATTTACCGCCTTCAAGAAAATTCTCCTCCTCATCCATGGCGCAAACAGCAGCTCCCAACGCTTTGCCCGCACCATTTATCCTATTTCCTGGTTGCTTTAAAATCCGTTTTCCCTTCGGGTTTTTTGCCTGCGTATTCCGGTGGTTGTGTCCAGCCGTTTCCGTGGGACCATGCCCGCTTAAAAACGCATGCCGGCGCCGGACTGTTCATCTTACTTCCAGTGGTCTTTGCCAGTCAAGTTTTCCCCTCCTTTTTTGAAGGTTCCGCCGCCGGGCTTTCCCGTTTCCCCGAATTCCCGTAAAATAGTTCTAACCATGAACGCAGAAGATTTATGCCGCATCGGAAAGCTTGTATATAAGGAGATGAGGCTCTCCAGGCCGAAAGGGCAGGCGCCCATGGAGCGGGGAGCGGGCGGGGACCGCACTTTCCCTATCGACAAGCTTGCCGAAGACACGATCCTTGAGGGCCTCCGGGGGCTTGGCGAGCGCCTTCACATAATAAGCGAGGAGGCCGGCGCCCTGGACATCGAAGGGACGGGTGAAGCCCGGACCGTGGCCATAGACCCGATAGACGGCAGCAAGAACGCCGTTTCCGGCATCCCGTTTTGGGGCGCCTCTATCGCCGTTTCCACAAGCGATGAGCTTGGCGGCCTGGAGCTTGGTTATGTTATAAACCTGGTTACGGGCGAAGAGTTTTGGGCGGAAAAAGGACGAGGGGCCTTCCAGAACGGCGTCCCCATCCATTGCATGAAGGACGCGATAATCGGCCTTTGCGCCTTTGAGGCCAGGACCCCTTCCATACACCTGAAGGAGATATTGCCGCTGCTCGGGGCCGCAAGGAGAACAAGGTGCCTTGGCTCCATAGCCCTCGACCTGGCCTATCTTGCCTCCGGCGCGTCAAGCCTGTTTGTAAGCCCCGGAGCATCAAGGAGCTTCGATTATGCCGCCGGGTATTTGCTGGTAAAAGAGGCCGGGGGCATCTTTACGGACATGGAAGGCCGGGAATTGGATGGGCAAAAGATAGGGCTTTCAGCATCACGTGGAGGAGCGTCGCTTCTGGCTTCAGCCAACATGGACATCCACAGGGCCGCCCTGCATATCCTTAATGACGGAAAATAAAAAAACAGATAACCTTGCCCTGCGGTTTCTGGCAGCCTCGGAAAAGTTCAAACAAAATCCCTTTCTGAAATACGAGATCGAAGAAAAACCGTCTTCACCAGAAGAGAAAACCTTATCGTACGGCGAATTCATGGTGCGCGCAAACCTGTTAGCGCGGCACCTGCTTCACCTGGGCGTACGGCCCGGTATGAAGACCGCCCTTTTGGTGCCCGCAGGCCCGGAGTGGTGCATCGCCTTCACCGGGGTAGTGCTTGCTGGCGCGATAGCTGTGCCGGTAAATGAGGCCGCTCCCGATGAAGACCTGAAGGCGGTCCTTGCGGACTGCAGCCCCGAGGCCCTTGTGGCAAACAGGGAGACAAAAAACCGCTTTTCCCCTCTTTCCGGCGGGCTCGATCATTTCCCAATGATGATAGACCTGGAAGAATTTTCTGCCTCCATGATGGCAGAAAGCAAAACCAGATCAACAAAAGAAGGCGCGGCCTTAACAAGTCCACCCGCGCAGTCCTCCGCTCAAATGGATGAGCCCGCCATGATAATTTACACTTCCGGGACCACCGGCCTTCAAAAAGGTGTGACGCTCACCCACGGGAACCTTATCTCCGATGCCCTTGGCGTAATCGAAACAGGAATAGTGGGCGAGGGGGAAAACCTGTTGTTGGGCCTTCCCTTTTACCACTCCTATCCCATTATGTGCTTTATAGCCTCTTTTTTGTCCGGGGCCTCGCTTACCCTGCTTGCCTCCATAAAAGGGAAAGAACTTGCGCGGGTAGCCAAGGCGCGCGGGGTTACAATCATGATAGCCGTGCCCCAGATGCTTGAGCTTTTGGACGCCTCCATAAAAAAGAGACTACCAAAACCGCTTGCTTCGCTTCTGCCCCTTTTCGGAGCCTTGAGGGGGAAAACCGGAATGAATCCCGGCAAGGTGGTATTCAGAAAGGTCCACGCAGTCTTTGGCGGCTGCCTGAGGCTGATAGCCTCCGGGGGAGCGCGGCTGGCTCCAGAGGTGATGCGGGACCTGGAAGCCGTTGGTTTTACCATTGTGGAGGGCTATGGGCTCACGGAGACATCCCCGATAGTGACCTTCAACCCGGTTAAAAAAAGAAAGCCCGGCTCGGCGGGAAAACCCATCAGGGGGGTACGGGTCAGGATAGAAAACGGGGAGGTGCTCCTGAGCGGCCCCATGCTTATGTCCGGATATTGGCTGAAACCGGAGGAAACGGCAAGGGCGATAGAGGACGGCTGGCTTCACACGGGCGACACGGGCTGGCTGGACGATGAGGGCTACCTTTTTATCACCGGCAGGGAAAAAGAGATACTGGTCCTGTCTTCCGGAAAGAACGTGGCCCCTGACGAGGTGGAAAAGCGCTACAGGGAGAGTCCGCTCATTAAAGATATGGCCGTTTACGAGGAAAACGGGGCACTGAAGGGCGTCATCGTGCCGGATCTCGATTACGCAAGGGGAAAAGGGCTTGCAAACCTCAGGGAAGAGACCGGGTGGGAGCTCATGCGTCTGGGACAGGGGCTGCCGCCGTTCATGCGGCTTACCGGATTTTCACTCATAAAGGGCCCCCTGCCAAAAACGCCGCTGGGGAAGATAAAAAGATTCCGGCTGGGCGAGCTGCTAAAGACCGCCGTCCCGGAGGCAAAGGAGACAGGCTCCGAATTCCTAGGGGGCCCTGGGGAGAAGATCGCCCGCGTCCTCAATTCGGTTGCGGGGCGGAAAACCGGGACCGCAATAAGGGCGGAGGACAACCTGGAACTGGACCTTGGCCTGGATTCCCTTAAAAGGATAGAGCTTCTGTCCGCCCTTGAAGAGGAGTTTTTGCCCTCATTAGGCCAAGAGAAAAGGACACTGCGTGATGACTTTCTTCTGGACGTGCAGACGGCGGGGGAGCTTCTTAAAAAGATGGTGGTTTTTCTGTCCTCCGGAGAAGAAAAGCCCGTCCCGGAAGGGGAAAATTTTTTTTTGCCTCTACCTTTTGCGCGGGAGGGAAGGGAAAAGGAAATAGGCAAAATCTCTTTCAGCATGTCTGAAAAGGCGGCAACTTTTCTGCTTTATTATCTGCTTAAACTGCTGGCAAAGGCCCTTTTCAGGCTGAAGAGCAAGGGGTTGCAAAACCTTCCGGACGGCCCTTTCATCCTTGCGCCCAACCATTCAAGCTTCCTTGACGCGTTCGTTATTGCGGCCTCGCTGCCCAAGCGGAACGTCCGGTCGCTTTTTTTTGTCGGATGGGAGACGTATTTCAGAGGGCTAATGGCCCACACTCTTAAGGTGGTGCATGTGATCCCCATAGACAGGGAGCATCTGCTTGGGGGCGCGCTCAGGGTTTCGGCCGGGACATTGAGGCAGGGTTACGCGCTTTGCGTTTTTCCGGAGGGCGGAAGGTCTTTTGACGGCCGGCTGATGGAGTTAAAACCGGGCATCGCGGCGATGGCGGTAAACGAGGGCGTGCCTATTGTGCCGGCCTGGATAGAGGGAGCCCACAAGGCGCTTCCCCGCGGCGGCAGTTTACTGAAGCCGGTCATGATAGAGGTACGGTATGGGAGGCCGCTCTTTCCAGAGGCATCAGGGCCAGGAGATTTAGGGAACCGGAATGGCAAAAAACAAAAACTGCTTTCCGCCCTCAGGGACAGCCTTAATGCTCTTTCCCGCGGGGCAGAATGATCTTGAATACTGAGCCTGCTCCCGGTTCGCTTCGCACGCCCACGCTGCCTCCCATGACCTCTATAAGCTCCCTGGCTATTGCGAGCCCCAGGCCGAATCCCTTTGAACCCTTTCCCTTGTAAAACCTGTCAAAGATGCGGGCAAGCTCGCCGGGGGCTATTCCCTTGCCGGTATCTTCCACCTCGATGTAGAACATCGCGCCCTCAATGCCGTATTTCAGCAGCACCCCGCCCTGTGCGGTGTGGTTCCTGGCGTTCTTGATTATATTTTTAAGCACTTTTTCCAGCTTCTCAGGCTCGGTGAACACGGAAAATTCCTGTCCCGGCGCAAGCTCCAGTTTCAGGCCGCTGTCCATGAAAAGGGGCTCCATGCCCGTGATGATGCCTTCCAGGAATTCCCGCAGAAGCACCTTCTCCGGCGGGCTTTTCTTTAAGAAACCTGCCTCCGCCTTTGTAAGGTCCTCCATGCTGCCTATAAGGCGGGTCAGAGAGTCAAGCTCAACCTGAAGTGATTCGAGTCCGGCACGGTCCGCATCGATCACCCCGTCGATCATTGCCTCTATCCGCGCCCGCATAACGGCAAGCGGGGTGCGCAGTTCATGGGCCACATTGGAGGTAAGCCGTTTTCTTAAAGAGTCCTCCCTCTGGAGGGCCTCCGCCATGGCGTTGAAGGATGCCTTGAGCCTGCCTATCTCATCCGCGCCCGCCCCTTTTAGGCGCACGGAGAGGTCGCCTCCGGCAAGGGTCTGGGCGGCCCGCTTGAGCTCTCTGACAGGCCTGGACAAAAACTGGCTGAAGACAATAGCCAGAAAAAGGGCGCCGCAGCCCGCTATCGCAAAAGATGTGATGAGGAATTGCCGCCCCCTTTCTTTGAAGATATGCTCTTTCTGTCTAATCGGCGAATCAGGCGGGGGCAAGAGGTCCCTGATGGCAAGCGTGCCTATCTGGCTGCCCCTGTGGAACAGGGGATAGTTCTCATAGGGCGGGCCGCCCGTGCTTTCGGGCTCGACTATCTGCATCCGCAAGCGCATTGCCTCCCCAAGGCGGTTTACCGCCTGCACGGAGCTCATGACAGTCTTGCCTGAAAGGTCTTCCACCTTGCAGTCAAACCGCAACATGGCGGCCCAGCGCAGGGAGTCGTCCAGGGACTTCATGTCCCAGCGTCCGCCCCTTGAACCAGCGGTATAGCTGCCTTCAACGGAGGCAAGGACCCAATAAATATGGTCCTCCCTTGTGCCCTTCTCGTAGGCAGCAAAGTCCTTCAGTATCCTGCGGCCAAAAAGGAAGTTTGAAAGAAGGGCCAGCGCGATGACCAGAAGGAAGGCTACAAAAAGCTTACTCCTCATCCCTTGCGCCTATGAACTTGTAGCCTATCCCGTATATGGTCTTGATGAAAGTGGGGTTCTTGGGATCGTCCTCTATTTTTTGACGGAGGTTCTTCACGTGGGCGTCGATCGTCCGCTCATAACCTTCGAAATCATAGCCCTGCACCATATTGACAAGCTGCAGGCGCGAAAGCACCATCCCCGGTCTCTCGCAAAGGGAGACAAGGATGCCGAATTCCGAGGGGGTAAGGGTAAGCGGCTGGCCGTCGCGGGCCACCTCTCTCTTAAGCACGTCTATGGTCAGCGAACCCTTGTTGAAAGACATCCTGGTGTAAGGCCTTTTGTGCCTCCTCAGCTGCGCCTTTATCCGCGCAAGAAGCTCTCCGGGGCTGAAGGGTTTTTGAACGTAATCGTCCGCGCCTAGGCTCAGGCCCTTTATGATGTCGTCCTCACCCGTCCTGGCTGTAAGCATGATTATGGGCACATTCGAGTTCTGCCTTATCATGCCGCAGAGCTCCTCTCCCTGGATGCCCGGGAGCATGAGGTCCAGTACAACGAGGTCCGGGGGCTGCTTAAGGTGATGCATTGCCTCCTCCGCCGAGCCCGCTATCAGAGGCAGGAAACCCTCCCTTTCAAGGTAGAGCTTTACGACGTCTGATATCTTCTTTTCGTCTTCGACTACCAGTACCGTGGTCTTCTTTTCGGCCATCATAGTCCCTTCAGTGCCCTCTCAAGGGCTTTTTGCCGTTTTGAGGGCTGCCTTGGGTTTCCCGTGCGCCGGGTGGAGAAAGAATCATCATCTTCTTCCGGTTCCCCCTCCGCCCCGCTGCCGTCCGAAAAAAGAAAAAGTTTCTTCGTGAAAAGCGCGGAGGAAACGGCCACCGAGCCGTGGGCCCATGCCGCGTTCTGCAGCTCCCGGTCGGAGCTTACAAGAATGATGCCGCTTTCTTTTTCGAGCATCCTTTTGATCACGGCGTCCGCTTTTTCTCCTATCCTGGAGTAGATGACGTTCAGGCCGCCAAGGACCGAACGGCTTTCCAGGTGAGAGCTGCCGCCCCATCCGTCAAATACAACCGTGATCTCATGCCCCTTCCTCTCCCGGTAGAACCGCAGCTGCTCCAACAACTCTCCCCTTTCTTTCTCCAGGTCAGGGTGCTGGATGCCTGTCAGGTTATATCCGTCTATGAGGAGTTTCTTTATTTTGATTTTTATTTTATTTTTCCCTTTTGCTGGTCCATTTTACTGAAAGAACAAAAAAGGAAAATTCATCCGTCGATGTCCACTTCCAGGGACATATCCATCAGCATCTGCGCCGTGGTCTTCCTGAACCGCTCCCTGTAGCCCAGATGCTCCCGCACGTCTTTTTCTATCCGCGCAAGCCCCTCATAAAAAGGGGTCCTGTCCATGCCGTGATGGGGTGTGGCCTTTTCCGCGCCGTTCAGCCTGTGGCACCCGCTCCCGGCTTTCCTGGCGCCGTCGGGCATTATGAAATAATGGGGCAGGCCGTGAAGCCTGCATATCATGGGCCTCCATTTGTAGAGTGCGCAAAGACCGTTAAAGTTCACGGGGCACATGAGCTTGAATATCTCCCCGGCCTCCAGCTCGTGGGCGTAGCTTTCGACCACCACCCTGGCCCGCCTTAAAATGGTCTCCTGGATCTCCGGTTCCGCGGCCTTGAGACCTTCGAGCAAAAAAAGATACTCGGCAAGCGTGTGATGGTGGAACCTCTGGGAGCAGCAGTTTTCAGCGCACCCCTCGCAGGCAAGACCATAAAGCTGCGAGAGTTTTTCATACTCGGTGTCCATACGGGCGTACAGGTCTTCCAGTTTTTCAAGAGACGCTTTGATCATTTTCTTTTTTTATTCACTCCTTTATCATGCCCTGTTGCCGCCTCATTATGCCCTGTTATATTTGATCATGCTCTGTTGCAGGGGCGGCGGGAGATCTCTTCCCAGAGCCTCTCATCGATCTCATCCAGATAATCTTTTATCTCAAAACTCCTGCCGCACGACGTGCAGCGTATCCTTACGCTCCTTCAGCCGAAAACGGCCTTGACCTGAGCGCCGCAGGTCTTGCATCCCATCCTTTTTTCTTTCATCTCCACAAAATCATTTTAACTTAAAACCGGCGCTCGATGGAAAAGCACCCACTGTTTTTAAAAAAAATATAAAAACTTTAAACGCCGCTGCCAAGCCCTCTCAGCCTCACCCTGGCGTAAAAAGCGGTATTGCCGGGCTTCTTGTCAAAGATGAAGTCCATCCCCCAGCACTGGCTTTGGTACCGGAGCTCGGAACTGAATTGCTGCAGACCAGCCGTCGTGTCGTACCATATGGCGTTTACGACCGTGAAATAAGATGAGAGGACCACACTGGAGCTTATGTTATGCACCCAGGAGTCCTGCACCGGCGTATATGTCTCTATCACGTTAAACGAAACCCCCTTTAACAGGGAAAAGGTGGAGTTCAACTGGACAGCCTGGAGCTTCCGGGCGTAAGGGTCATAGGTGAGGCTGCCGCTGATCGCGGCCGGCCTGGAGGAAGATATGTTAAGCGTGATGGGCTGGGCGCGGCCAACCCTGGTGTCGAACTGCTCCGTTACCAGGACATCCAAGAACTCGCCGCCCTTGTCCCTGAACCGGTTCATCAGCGAAGCCTGCAGATAACGGGCCTTGTCCTCCAGTTCCGTGGAATCGAAGACTATAGGCGGGGCCTGTCCGGAAAGGTCCCTGTCAACGAATTCGAGCGAGGGTTCCACGTAATGGGTGACCCCGTTTCGAAAGGTCTTTTCAAACCTCGTCCGCAGTGACGCATCATAGTTGAAGACCACCCTGTCTATCTCCTGGCCTGGCGACATGAGATCGTAATGCCTTATCCCAACCCCCGCGGACTGGAAAAAGCTGACCCCGTCGCCAACCGTATAAGACAGCCTCGGGGCGGCATAGAACCTCACCGCGGTTTGTCCGTCCTCGCGCCAGAAATTTGTAAGCGCGGACTGCATGTCAAACGCGGCGGTGTGCCCCAGGAATTGAGGGCTTACCCTCCTTGGATAGAGATAAACGCCTGCCTCCGGCAGTTCCTGGATGACGCCGGACTGGTCCACTCCGTCCATTTCGTCCTGGAACCAGCGCACCCTCACAAAGGCCTTTCCATAACCGGAGAGCTCCAGCCGCCCCTCTCCCTTGGATTCCAGGAAACGCTGTTCTGACTTCTGGAAGTTAAGGTCGAAGAGCTTATGGTAGTCCCTGTGGTTGGCCCAATTGAGCTCCACGGAAGCGTAAGGCCCTGTATTCCACCCGTACAGGGTCAGATAATTGACCTGGTCTTTCCAGTCGCGCAGATACGTGAGCTTCTCAAACCCGGAGATCCCCGACGGATCGATCGCGGAGGGAAACAGGTAACGGCCCTCCAGCGAGCCGCCAACGGCCCTTTTTGAATAGTAATCCAGGCTCACGGTAGCGTCCTTGTTGCCGGAAATGGCCCAGTAATAAGGGATATCGATGTTTGCGCCGCCAAATGTGCTCCAGCCCAGATTGGGGGAAAGAAAACCGCTGGCCCGCTTTTGCGACAAGGAGGCCGCGAACCGCGGCGTATAGAATACCGGGATGGGGCCCGCCTTGATCCGGGCGTCCTTCATCCAGAGTTTGTCCCCGATCACCGCCTTGGCCGTAGCCGCCTCCAGCGCCCAGGCGGGGTGATTGCCTTCGCATGCGGTAAACACAGCTTTTTTAACCAGGTATGTGTCCGGGGCAACCCTGTTTATCGTGCTTCCCTTTATATAGAAATTCCTTTTCCGTACAAATATGGAGGCATCGTAAAGGACACCCGTCTTGCTTTTCATGTTGTAAATGGCCTCGCGGGCGTTTATGACTACCGCCGGGTCCACCATGTAGGCGTTCCCGATGAGATGCAGATCATCCGTCACCGCGTTATAGATCGCCCTGTCGCCTCCGGCTGTAAGGTCCCCCCGCACTATCACGACGGAGCCCTCAAAATAATAACTGTTGCCGGAGTGGGTCATGGTGTCTGAACTTATGTTGATCTGCCCGGGCAGGCTTTTTGCGTTTTCTTTCCCTTTTTCTTTTTGGTCCTGTTTTTGAGCCCGCGCGGCAGAGGGCAAAAAAAGAAGACAAAAAAACGCGAGGGCCAGGGTAAGGATTGAAACGGCAAGTCCTCCCCCGATCTTGCTTGCCCCTCTCGCCTGATCTGCCCTCCGCATATTTTTGCTTTTTGACTCTCCCGCTTACCTTGTCTCTCTAAGCCTGGAAAGTTTTCCGCCCTCCTGCTTCAGGATCTCTTTTGCTTCTCCCGCGGTGTAAAAAGAGCCCGTTACCACGATCAGGTCCTCCGGCCGGGCGAGCTTTTTTGCCTCCCGTATCGCCTTGGAAAGCGATGAGGCCGCCACATTGCCCATCCCGTAAAAGCCCAGGGCATCGGCGCGTCTTTGCAGCTCTTCCGGCCCTGCGGCCCTCCCGTAGGCCGGGGCGGTAAATATCGCCTTCCCGCCGCTTTCAGCCGCCAGGGGCAGAAGCGGGGCCAGGATGCCGTCGATGTCCTTGTCGCCCATTATACCAAGCACCAGGATGAGCCTTCTTCCTTCAGCCAGGAATATCTTCCTGAGCGCCCCGGCCAGCGCGGCGGCCGCATCCGGGTTGTGGGCTCCGTCCAGCCTTATCTCCGGTGACTCCTCCAGGAGTTCCAGCCTTCCGGGAAGTGTTGCCAGCCTTAGCCCTTCACGTACAAAACCCTCGCTGCCCATCCCGGCGGCTGCTGCGGCCTCCGCGGCCACCGCGCCGTTTATGATCTGGTAATCCCCGGCCAGGGGAAAAAAAAGGTTCTTGGCCGAAAAGAAAGAACCCGAATAATCAAAAATGACGCCGCCAGCGGAGCTTTCGGCCAGCGCGGATGAAAATTCCCTCCCATAAAGAAAAAGCCGGGGCGATGATGACCCCAGCAAAGTAAGATCCCTGTTCAACGAAAAAAAACGCTCTTCAAAAACAGCCAGCGTCTCCGGCCTCTGGGGGCCCAAAACCACCGGGACCCCCTGCTTTATTATGCCCGCCTTCTCCTGGGCTATCTCCCTGAGCGTGCCCCCAAGGAACTCCTTGTGGTCCACCCCCACGGTAGTGATAACGGAGACCTCCGGGGTTACAACGTTGGTGGAATCCAGTCTGCCCCCCATGCCCGTCTCAAGCACCGCCCATTCCACGCCCTCCTGCCTGAACCAAAGTAGGGCCATGGCCGTGATGAACTCAAAAAATGTGGGGCTTATATCTTTTGAAAAACCCTTCGTCCGCTCAACCGCCTCCTTTACCTCCGCCGCAAGCTCCACGGTCTTTCCCGTTCCGATCTCCTGCCCGTCAATCTTCATCCTTTCGGTGAAGTCAAGCAGATGGGGAGAGGTGAAGAGGCCCGTTTTTTTCCCTGCGGCCCTGAGGATGGAGGCTATAGCCGCGGATGTGGAGCCCTTGCCGTTGGTGCCGGCCACATGGATGCACTTGAAACTGCTTTCGGGGTTGCCCAGGGAGGAAAGCAGGCTGCGTATGTTCTGAAGCCCCAGCTTTATGCCGAATTTCTGGAGGCCGTAGAGATAGCGGAGGACTTCCAGGTACCTGGCTTCCCGCATCTGTTCAGTTTCCTGGCCGATGGTTTTTTTGGGGGTTTGTGTTTTTGTTTTTTCTTCTTTTGGGACGGGTCTCACGGCCCGCCCGCCTTTTTTCATGATGCTACGCTAAGGTGCGCAAAGAGTTTCGCGATTACGCATTTGATGTCCTTCCTGTGCACGACCATATCTATAAGGCCGTGCTCCAGCAGGAACTCCGCCCTCTGAAAATTATCAGGGAGCTGCTGCTTTATAGTCTGCTCTATGACCCTGGGCCCGGCAAAACCTATCAGGCTCCTTGGCTCCGCAATGATAACGTCCCCAAGCATGGCGAAACTGGCCGTCACCCCCCCGAAAGTAGGGTCCGCAAGGATGGATAGATAGGGCAGGGAGTTTCCTTTAAGCCTCCCTATGGCGGCAGAGACCCTGGCCATCTGCATGAGGGAGAAGATGCCCTCCTGCATCCTGGCCCCGCCTGAGGAAGACACCGTGACCAGGGGGACCTTCTCATCCATCGCCCTTTCGGCGGCGCGCATGATCTTTTCCCCGACCGCGGAGCCCATGCTGCCCCCCATAAAGGCAAAATCCATTATTACGGCGGAAACCCGCATGCCGCTCACAAGGGCCGTGCCCGACAGGGCTGCCTCTGTAAGCCCGGTCTTTCCGGTGTTCTTTTCAAGCCTTTCCTTATAAGGCATGGTGTCCTTGAAGGAAAGGGGGTCCGCCGAAACGATAAGGGCGTCCGCCTCCTCAAAACTCCCGGGGTCAAAAAGCAGCGCTATCCGCTCCCTGGCGTCGATCCTGAAGTGATAGTTGCACTTGGGGCAGACCTTGAGATTGCGCTCTATCTCCTTACGGTAGATGATCTCCTTGCAGCTGTCGCATTTTACCCAGGAGCCCTCCGGTATCTTTACCTTTTTAAGCTCGGCTTTTGTCTTCTTAAACCAGGTCATGCTTTTTCTTTTCTTTTTTCTTTTTCACTTTATTCATTTCTCTATTTTATCGCCGCCCTCAGGGCCAGCAGGTATTCCTTAAGCTCCGCTTCTTCCATCTCTGACGCCGCCTTCACGATGGCGCTTCCTATCACCACGCCGTCCGCCATGGAGGAAACCATGCCCGCCTCCTCCGGGGTCCGGATGCCGAACCCGACCATTACGGGTTTTTGTTTTCTTTTTCTTGCGGAGACCGCCTTGAGCTTTGAAACCGAAGCCCCCAGTTCATCCGATATGGCAAGCTTGGCCCCGGTTATGCCGGTTATGGAAACGAAATAGATAAAACCACTTGAGGCTCGGGCCACTTTCTTAAGCCTTTCGTCCCCGGATGTGGGCGCCGCAAGAAAAATGACGTCCAGCCCGTGCCTGCCTGCGTTTCCGGCAAAGGACTCCCCTTCCTCAACCGGCAGGTCGGGGATTATAACGCCGTCAACCCCGGCCGCCGGGGCGTCCGCGGCAAAGGCGTCCTCCCCATACCTGAAAACAGGGTTGTAGTACGTCATCAGTATGAGCGGAACTTCCGTCTTCGTCCTGATCTTTTTAACGAACTCCATCGAAACCCTCAGGTTCACCCCGGCATCGAGCGCCCTTTGCCCCGCGGCCTGTATCACGGGGCCGTCCGCCAGGGGGTCTGAAAAGGGAACGCCAAGCTCAATGGCGTCCGCCCCGCACTCCTCAAGGAGACTTATCATGTGCTCCGTTTTTTCAAGCGTCGGGTCGCCGCACATGATGTAAGGGATAAAGGCCTTCCTGCCCTCTTTTTTAAGCAGGCTGAAGCGTTTTTCCAGCCTCCCTGAACTCATAGCGGACGGTCTTTCCTTGTCTGTTCTTTTTCATTTCCAGGGAATCCCGGCCCCATTATGCGCGCCACTTCCTGAACGTCCTTGTCGCCACGGCCGGAGAGGTTCACGATCATTATGGAATCTTTGGGCATGGCGGGCGCTATCTTTCTGGCCTCCGCTATGGCGTGGGAGGATTCCAGCGCCGGAATAATGCCCTCCAGCCTGGACAGAAGCCCGAAACTCTCAAGGGCCTCATCATCCGTCGCATAGGTATAGCGCACCCGGCCTTCTTCCTTGAGAAACGCATGCTCAGGGCCCACGGAGGCATAATCAAGCCCGGCCGAAACCGAATGGGTGCCAAGGATATTGCCCACCTCGTCCTGAAGAAGATAGCTCTTGGCCCCTTGGAATACGCCTATCTGCCCCCCGGCGAACCGGGCGGCGTGCTCCCCGCTTTCTATGCCCTTGCCCCCGGCCTCCACGCCGGTCATGAGGACGTCTTTATCTTTAAGAAAGGCGCTGAAAAGCCCCATTGCGTTGCTTCCCCCGCCCACGCAGGCAACAAGATGGCCGGGCAGCCTGCCTTCCGCCTTCAGTATCTGCGCCCTGGCCTCTTTCCCTATCACTGACTGGAAATCCCGCACCATCGAGGGGAAGGGATGCGGGCCGAATACCGTGCCAAGGACATAATGCGTATTTCTTACGTTCGTGGTCCAGTCCCTCAGCGCCTCATTGATGGCGTCCTTGAGCGTCCGGGAACCGGCGGATACCTCCCTCACCTCCGCGCCCAGAAGCTTCATTCTAAAAACGTTCAGGGCCTGTCTTCTGGCATCCTCGGACCCCATGTAGATGACGCAATCCAGGCCCAGGAGGGCCGCGCCGGTGGCGGTGGCCACCCCGTGCTGCCCCGCCCCCGTCTCCGCTATGAGCCTGCCCTTGCCCATCTTTTTTGCAAGAAGGGCCTGCCCCAGGGCGTTATTTATCTTGTGGGCTCCGGTATGGGTAAGGTCCTCGCGCTTAAGATATATCTTTGCACCGCCAAACTCCTGGCTTAGGCGGCGGGCAAAGTAAAGAGGCGTAGGGCGTCCGATAAAATCCCTGGCCAGTTGATTGAACTCCTGCCTGAATGCCTTGTCCCTTGTGGAGGCAGCCCACGCCACTTCCAGCTCCATCAGGGCAGGCATCAAGGTCTCCGGTACAAAACGCCCGCCGTACGGGCCGAAATATCCCTTTTTCATAAGTTTTTTGTTTTTTTACTTTTTATTTTTTTATTTCCTGCTTCTATTGTTTTCTTTTTTTCTCTCTGCCGCAGTTGCAGTTGAGGCCGTGGGTGCAGCCTTCAAAAGGCTCAAGCGCAAGCTCCTGCGGTATGGCTTCCCCGCAGGCGCACTCGTAAAAAAATCCGTCTTTTTTAAGGCGTTCAGGGCCGAGTTCTCTGCCGCACACGGGGCACAGGGGCAAAACGCCCTCGGGCCTCCATTTTGCCTGTTTTTCCGCTTTCATGGTAAGGGATATTATAGCATTTTACCCGTTTGGCAAACCCGTTATGCCGTTTGTATCGGGAAAGCCGGCTCCGGAAGCATCTATTAAGAAAACTTAAAAATTACTGAAACAAATTTGTCATACAAAATTGTCAGGGACGATTGACATTCTTTCGCAGCATGGTTACCATCTTTGTTGCGGTAAAATCTGGCTTTGTTGCGTTTAAATCTGGTTTGCCGCGGTAAAATGATCCGGCAAGGCTAACCGGCCTGTTACTCTTGGGAGAGGCAAGTTGTTGAAGGAAAATCAAAATGCGATAAAAGGCATTAACAAAGCCATGGGGCTTGTTTTTGGCGACATAGGGACAAGCCCGATCTATACCCTGACGGTCGTTTTCCTCCTTCTTAAGTCCTCACCCGGCAACATAATCGGGGTCCTCTCGCTCATGATATGGACTCTTGTCATGCTTGTAACTGTCCAATACGCATGGGTCGCCATGAACCTGAGCCGCCGGGGCGAGGGCGGCACGATAGTGCTTAAGGAGATACTGGCCTCCGGTCTCAAATCGAAAAAGCTTATCTTTCTTGTTTCCATATTGTCTTTTATAGGCATCTCGCTTCTCATGGGAGACGGCGTGATCACCCCGGCGATAAGTATCCTGAGCGCCGTCGAAGGCGCCGTGCTGATACCCGGTTTCGAGCACATTACCAGGGCCACGATAGTGCTTATATCAATTATCATCGCCGTCCTGCTTTTCGCCGTCCAGAGCAAGGGGACCGAGAAGGTGGCCGGGGCTTTCGGCCCTATAATGGCCATATGGTTTTCGGCCCTTTCCCTTTCAGGTTTGGCCGGCATCATGCAGGCACCGTCGGTCCTTCTGGCGCTGAACCCCTTTTATGGGATAATGTTTCTCGTTCACCACGGCCTGAAGGGCTTTCTGGCCCTGGGGGATATCATTCTGGTAGCCACAGGCGGAGAAGCCCTTTACGCGGACATGGGGCACCTGGGCGCAAAACCAATAAGACAGGCCTGGGGGGTGGTCTTTGTGGCCCTTGTTCTTAATTATCTGGGACAGGGGGCGTTCCTTATGACGCATCCTGAAGCGAAAAACGTACTTTTCGAAATGATCTTCCATTATGCGCGGGCGCTCTACGTGCCCTTCCTCCTGCTCAGCATCGCCGCCACCATTATAGCCTCCCAGGCGATGATAAGCGGGATGTTCTCTATAGTCTACCAGGGCATAACCACGCGGATCATGCCGATGTTCAAGGTGGACTACACCTCCCATGAAATGCAGTCTCAGATCTATATTCCTTCGGTCAACTGGTTCCTTCTTTTTGCCGTCATCCTCATGATGCTCAAATTCCAGGCGTCGGCCAATCTCGCGGCGGCCTACGGCCTCGCGGTTACCGGGACGATGACCATTACGGGCATCATGATCATTTGGATATTCTCTTTAAGGAAACAGCCCCTCTACGCTATCGGCGGCGTCGCGGTCACCTTCGTGGATGTGATGTATCTCAGCGCCAATACGACAAAGATACCGCACGGCGCCTACTGGTCCCTCATCATCGCTTTCATGCCCCTGGCCATCATCCTCTTATGGACCGAGGGCCAGAAGCAGCTTTACAGGCAGATGGAATTCATGCGGCTTGAGGATTTCCTGATGAAATTCAGGGAACTTTATTCCAGTCCCCGCAAGCTGGAGGGCACCGCCCTTTTCCTTTTAAAAGATGTCAAGGAGATACCTTATTACATAATACAAACGATGTTTAACCACGGAGTGATCTACCGGGACAATATTTTCTTGTCGATAATCAAGAGAAACGATCCTTTCGGCGTTACCGGCTACTTTAAAGAGGACCTTTGGGTGGGCCTCAGGGTTTTCGAGATACAGGCTGGGTATATGGAGGTGGTCGAGGTGGAAGAGATACTAAAGGAGGCGGGCATCGAGGCCAGGGTAGTCTTTTACGGGCTCGAGGACATCAGCACCGGCAACCCGGTATGGAAGATGTTTTCGGTGATCAAGAAACTAACGCCCACGTTCATCAAGTTCTACAATTTCCCTTTAAAAATGCTGCATGGCGTTTTAACGGAAATAAATTTATAGACCAGCAGCGTGGTGTCAAATCCGGGATTTTTGATTTATCAGCACCGAAAGGCGGAGTGTGCATTAACTGGGGATGAGGAGGGAGGCTAATCGGAGGGGGCCCCAATAATGGGGCCCCGGGGGAAGAAACTTTTTATGGACCGCTTTTATCTTTATTTAAACTAGACTGCCTTTTCTCCGCTTTCGCCCGTCCTTATCCTTATGGCGTCTTCCATTGATGAGACAAATATCTTGCCGTCACCTATCTCGCCGGTGGCCACGGCCTTCTGTATGGCTTCGATTATCTTGGCGGCCTCGGCGTCCTTCACGACCACATCTATCTTTTTCTTTGCAAGGAGCGGGACCTTGTAAGTCTTGCCTCTTACCTGGTGTTCCACGCCCATCTGGCTCCCATGGCCCTCTACCTCGGAGACCATGACTCCAGGGTGGCCCACTTTCGCAAGAGCGGCTAGCACGTCACCTACTTTGGCCGGGCGTATTATGGCTTCTATCCTTTTCATTTATTAAAACCTCCTTTTAAATTTACACCCTCTCCCAGCCCTTTCCCTTTTTAGGGAGAGGGCTTTAGTGAAATCCCCTTCAGGATTGGAGGGGATTAGGGGAGGTCGCTATTTTTAATTCAAAGCGCGTAAACGCCCTTTTCACCGGTCCGCAGACGCATGGCTTCCTTGGCGTCCAGCACGAAGATCTTGCCGTCGCCTATCTTGCCGCTGCTTGAGACCTCGCGGATTATCTCCATGACCTTGGCCAGGTCCCAGTCATTGACGACTATGTCCACCCTGACCTTGGGCAGGAACGTAACCGTGTCGGTCCCATCGCTGGTATGGCCCTTTTGCCTGCCGAAACCCTCGACCTTTGTGGCGGTCATACCCACGATAAGGTCTTCATCCTTGAGCACGTCCACAAGGACGCTAAGCTTCTCGGGCCTGATAACGGCCGAGATCATCTTCATCCCGTAGGTCTTGCTCACGCTTGTCATGATGACGTACCCGATGCTGATAAGCGCCCAGCCCCCGGCGATGTAGAAGCATATCTTGGCCTCGGTCTGGGAGTCCTTGCCGCCTATGGCGTAAAGATAGATGATCGCCACGAGCATCACTATGTTGGCTATGACGCCAAGCCCCGGTATCACCATGTGCTTCAGGCCGTTAAAATCCTTCCTCTTCCTGAATGCGATGATGGTCCACACACAGATGAGCCCGTACAGAACGAAGGTGCCAAAGTTGGAGGCCAGCGTTATGCCGGTGAGCCCCACTACCGACTGGACGCCGATTGCCGCTATGACGCTGGAAACGATAGCCAGGGTCCATATGGCTGTGTGGGGCGTGCTGAACTTGCCGCTCATAAATCCGATGAACTCCGGCAACTCCCTGTCTTCGGCCAACCCGTTGCTTATGCGCACCGCCGTGTTCATGCAGCTAAGCGTGGTGCCGATGATGGCGATGATAACGGTAATGGCGATAGTTATCATAAGCCCAAAACCTATCCCGTGCAGCAGGTTATCCCCTATAAGCTTGGCAAGGTCTCCTATCGGCGCGGAGGAGGCTCCGGCCGCGTCCATGCCGGTTAGGGTTTTGCCCGCGTTCACGAGCGTGTATTTATTGCCTACCATTAATCCGGTGGCGAGATATTCGAACAGGTAAGCGAAAACCCCCTGCACGACAAGGGCGATTATGATCGCCTTGGGGATGTTCTTCTCTGGCTGCTTGGTCTCCGCAGCCAACGCCGTGCAGCTCTCGAAACCGACCAGTATCAGTATGGCTATCGTGGCCTGCACCAGCACGCCGTTTAGCGAATGCGGCTTTATGGAGTCAACTATACCGCCAAAGGACCACGCGGTTGCGTGCTGGGGGTTTGATATGCGGTACCAGATGGCCAGGCCGCTGAATGCCACAAGCGATACCCACTGGATCACATTTATCCAGATGGACACAAGCGTGGAGCCCGTGACGCCACGATAAGCGATATATGCTATTGTGAAGGCCATTATAGTGGCAATGACCACCAGTTCCGGGTTGGACAACGTGCCGCCGGTAAACTGGGTGTACAGGTAACCTATCATGGTGGCGAACATGGCGACCATTACACCGGGGTAGACCCAGTAGAACAGGTGCGCTCCCCAACCGGTGGCCAGCTTGGAGATGCGGGCAGCTGAGATGGCCCCCCTCGTGCGCTTGCCGCCGTTGCTGTCTATGAAGGCTTTTTCCGCAAAATAAGCCGCGCTGGCAAACCCGGCTTCAGGATAAATCCTGGCCAGTTCGGCATAAGAAAGCGCCGTAAGGAAGGCGACTGCCAGCGCCGCCACTATGCCAGGCCATATGTCTGACGCCACGCTGGCCCCTCCAGGCGCGGTGGCCGACGCCTGCAACTGGTAGGTTATCCACAGGAACGCCCCCGGCGCTATCAACGCCATTGCGTTCATCGTGGCGCCCACGAGGCCCAGCGTGGGTACGATCTTTGGTGTGCTTGTCTGTTCAGACATTTTCAGTTTCCTCCTTTAAGATGCGCAAGTGATTATCTCCTTTATCTGCTGCCCAGTTGAATTACCAGGCCGCCTGCAACTATCAAAACAAGTCCAAACCAGGTGGCGGCTGCGATCTCCTCTTTGAAAAGGAAGTGTCCGGCCAGGACGCTTACGACGGCGAAAACCCCGACATAGACGCCAAGCATCTTTGAAAAATCCCATCTCACCATATTGACCGTGAGCCCGTAAAACCCCAGCACACCAAAGCCCGCCACGATAAGGATGAGGCCGCCGGACCTTAATCCCCGCCGTATCAGGGCATCGCCCCCCACCTCCATCACGGCAGCTATCAGGAAAATGGACCAGGCAATCAGCGGCATGGGGATTTGCTCCATTCCGGTACGGCCGGTTTCATTGGCTGATGGAACATCGCTTTTACCACGTATACATCACGCCCAGTTCAAGCGTGTCCTGCTGCTTTCTGGTGTTACTGGCGAAAGTGGCCGCATTGGACCAGTCGTGCCTGTACTCCGGCCTCAAAAGCAGGTTCTTGGCCAGCGCGTACTGGGCCGTAAGCGTGACCTCCTTCAAGTTCTGGACGAAGCCCGTCCTGAAGCCCTGCGGGTCCTTGAACTCCTCGGCCCTCACCGTGCCGCTTACCTTGTCCGTAAACACATAGTTGGCATAGAACGCGGCGCCGTACCATTTGGCGTCCTCATCAAGAAGGTTGGGGTTCGTGGGGCTGCCTTTCTCATAGCCGTAATCGGTGTTTGCGGCCAGCGTCAGTTTGCTTGTCGCATTAAGAGAACCCACCCAGTCAAACAGAAACCTGTTGTCATGGTTGTCATTGTTTTCCTCCGGGCCGTAAAGGAAATTGAATATAAGGCTCGATGCGGAAGAGGGCGTTACGGTCGTGGAGAGCCCGTAGGTCTTGCCTACGTTGTTGCTGGTCTCGTTGTCCCAGCCGTTAAGGACGTACACGTTTGCCGTGACCGCTCCGGAGACCGGATAGCTCGCCATTAAACCGGTGTGCGTAAAGGGTATGGCGTAGTTGAAGAGGAACGAACGCGAGTAGTTATAGTCGCCGCTGGCCTCTATTACCTCCTCCCCAGTGAAAGTGGCGAACTTTCCCAACTGCAAGGTAAGCCCCTTGCCCACTGGCGCAACATAATCAACGTAAGCCTCGGTAAGGTCAAAAGGCAGATCCTTATCGCTTGCGCCAAGGCCGCTTGAGTGTATGAACTTGGCCGTCTCCCCGGCTGAGAGCTTTACCTTGAAGCCAACGCCGCCCACCGGCGCGGTCTTCAGGAACTGAAGCTCCATAAGGTCCAGCGTGAAGCTGTTTCCGCTGTGATCGAAGACCCTCCAGTCGTTAGTGTCGGATCCCCTCAGGTTGGCCGTGTAGCCGCCCTGGAGATAGACGCTCAGGCCAAGGGCCTGCTTGATGGCGTCCACCGAAACCGGATTCGCGGCATCAGCGGCAAAAGCGGTTGTAAAACCCAAAAACAAGACGCAAGCAACGGCAAGCACATAGACAAAAAACCTTTTCTTCATCGCTCCTTCCATTCCTCCCTTTATTTTTTTCCTGGAAACAAATAAAAAGTTCTCTGGCGGTCAAAGACCGCCGCCTGATCCAGTACCTTCTCCGCGCTCGTCAATGCCGTCTTCTGCCACCTCTTTTCTGATGCGGATACCGTACTTCTTCAGCCTGTAGTTGAACATCCTCTCCGAAAGCCCAAGCATCCTTGCCGCCCTGGATTTAACCCACTTGGCCTCCTTCAGGGCATTTCTGATCTCGGACTTCTCCAGTTCCTCAACCTTTTCCTTCAGAGCCATTTCGGTATTCATGAATAATGTATTTGCCAAAACCGTGCCAGACTGTAAATCATTGAAAATACATAACTTTCAGGATTGGCCATCAATTGCAAAAATGTGAGCCTTTACATTTTTGTACTTACAAATTCGTGTATTGGTTTTGTATGCATGGGACTTTTCGGTGTTACATAAGGGTCCGGGTGGGACATTATGGCGCCGCATATGAGGGAAATCATATTTCCCACTTGACAGGCATTGCTATACTGGAGACAATTAACACCATGAAAGCGGAGGCAATAACACTATGAAAGTCCTAGTCCTTAAAAACATACCCATGGAGGGGCCGGGCACCATAGAGGATTACTTAAAGAAACAGGCGATCCCCTTTGACACGGTCGAGCTGATGGAGGGCGGGGAGCCAAAAGACCCCACCGCCGGGTACTCGCACCTGATAATGATGGGCGGACCGATGGCCGTTTACGAGATGCACATGCACAAGCATCTTGAAAGAGGCGCATCTCTCATAGATGATTTCATAAAACAGAAAAAACCCGTTTTGGGTGTCTGCCTCGGGGCGCAGATGATAGCGCACGTTCTGGGCGCCAATGTCTATGCCGGGGGCCAGAAGGAAGTGGGCTGGTATGAGGTGGACATCTCTCCGGAGGGGATGGAAGACGGAGTTTTCAAGACCCTTTCCATGGAGGGAGCCCCAAAGGCCGAGGTCTTCCAGTGGCATGGAGACACCTTCGACCTGCCTGCCGGGGCGGTAAGGCTTGCCTCCTCGCCCGTTTATGCAAACCAGGCGTTCAGGTGGGGCAAAAGCGTTTATGCCCTTCAGTTCCATATAGAGGTTACCCCCCCGATAATCACGGAGTGGTTTGCCGGAGAAAGGGATTTTTTCGAGACCCAAAAACTGTTTAAAAAGACGCTTGAGGTGTATCCAGAATATTCGAAACGGGCGGTTGAATTTTACGGGGAATTTTTCAGGTAGCAGGTTTTTTATCTAATTCCACCCCCCACACCTCTTTTTAATACCTTTTCCCCGCTGTCCCTTTTCTGTTAAATTAAATAATAAAATGAGCATGTTCGCCGACCTGAAAAAGGATTTCAGGGCCGTATTCGATAAGGACCCGGCCGCGGTGAATGGCCTGCAGGTCTTCCTCTTTTATCCTGGTTTTCACGCCATACTCTTCCACCGGGCGGCGCACAGCCTGCGGAGGCTTGGCGTTCCCTTCCTGCCGGGCTTCATCGCTTTCGTCTCCCGTGCCCTCACCGGCATCGAGATACACCCTGCCGCAAACATCGGTCCCGGTTTTTTCATAGACCATGGGATGGGGGTGGTGATAGGCGAGACAACGGAGATTGGCGCGGACTGTCTTTTATACCAGGGGGTGACGCTCGGGGGCACCGGCAAGGAAAAGGGCAAGAGACACCCGACTCTTGGAAGCCATATAGTGGTGGGGGCCGGGGCGAAGATCTTGGGGCCGATTACCATCGGGGATTATGTTAAGATAGGGGCTAATTCCGTTGTGCTTAAGTCCGTGCCCGGAAATTCCATAGTGGTAGGGGTGCCGGGGCGGATAGTAAAACGGAAGGTCCTAAGGGTCCACCAGGACGGGCTGGAAGAGGTGCTTGATCATATACGCATGCCCGACCCTTACGAGGAGAAGTTCTCCGCTATCGAAGGACATCTGCAGGAAATCCTTGGGAAGATCGAACGGCTTGAAGGAAAGGAAGGGCCTTCTTTGAAGATATACAACACCCTTACGGGCAGGAAAGAGACCTTCGTCCCGCTTGCGGCAGGCAGCGTGAACATGTACGTCTGCGGGGTGACCGTGTACGACGTCTGCCATATCGGGCACGCCAGGAGCGCCGTCGTCTTCGACGCCATAAGAAGGTATTTCCACTACAGGGGATACAACATCCGCTTCGCTAAAAACTTCACCGACATAGACGACAAGATCATTAACAAGGCGGCGCATGATGGCATCCCCTGGGACCAGGTGGCGGAGAAGTACATAAACAAGTATTACGAGGACATGCACAGGCTGGGCGTGCAGGATGCGGACCTGGAGCCCCGCGCTACAGGGCACATCCGGGAGATAATAGATATAGTAAAAGGGCTTGTGGAAAAAGGCCACGCCTACGTTATAGAGGGCGACGTATATTTCTCCGTCCCCAGTTTTCCAGGCTACGGGAAACTCTCCGGCAGGCGGCTTGAGGAGATGCTTGCTGGGGCCAGGGTGGAAGTGGACGAAAGGAAGAAAAACCCGATGGACTTCGCCCTCTGGAAGTCCTCCAAAGAGGGAGAGCCCGCATGGGAAAGCCCCTGGGGGCCGGGACGTCCCGGCTGGCACATCGAATGCTCCGCGATGGTCCTTAAGCACCTGGGGGAAACCATAGACATACATGCCGGCGGGGCGGACCTCATCTTCCCCCACCATGAGAACGAGATCGCCCAATCGGAGGCCTACACGGGAAAACCCTTTGTCCGGTACTGGATGCACAACGGGTTCATAACGGTCAACAGGGAGAAGATGTCCAAGAGCCTGGGAAATTTCTTTACCGTGGAGGAGATACTGCAAAGGTTCGACCCGGAAAGCGTGCGGCTTTTCCTGCTGCAGACCCATTACAGAAGCCCGATAGAGTTTTCCAACGAGCCCCTGGAAGAGGCGGAGCATACCCTTGAGCGCTTCTATCAGAGCCTTGAACGCCTGGAGGACTTTTTGATACTGCCGGCGGGAAAGCTTGAATCAGTTCCCCCGGGGTTCGAGGATGAAGAGGGAATACTTGTTTCCTTTAAAAAACGGTTCATGCAGGCAATGGACGATGATTTCAATACAGCGCTTGCGATAGGGCACATATTCGAACTTATAAAGGAGATAAACCGGTTCCTGGATGCAAAGCCTTCAGGCGCAAGGGCCGGAGAGATGATGTCCAGGGCAAAACAGGAGCTCGCGGAGGCGGCAAACGTTCTTAATGTCTTCAACAGGACCCCTGCCCAGTGGCAAAGGGCGCTTCTTCAGATAAAGAAGATCGAGCTGGATGAGACTTCCATAGAGAGGCTGATAGAGGAAAGACGCCAGGCAAGGGCGCAAAAGGACTGGAAGCGGGCGGACGAGATACGCGCGGAACTGGACGCAAAAGGCATTACGCTGGAAGACAAGACCGGATCGACCGCCTGGCGGGTAAAGATCTAGCCTTCACCCTCACCCTTCAAAAACCAACCAGCTCTTTTGCCGCTTCCAGCACCTCCTGGACGCTTATCCCCTGAAGACATTTGAAATCGTATTTCCCGCCGCATTCAAGCGGCTCGGGGGAATACCTGAAGCAGGGCTCGCAGCCGGCCCGGGGGTTCCTCACCACCCTTGCCGGGGCTCCCCACGGATAAACCCATTTAGGGTTGGTCGGTCCGAATATCCCTATCGTGGGCACTTTCAGCGCCGCGGCCAGATGCATGAGCCCCGAGTCGTTTGAGATAAAAAGTCCGCACCTCTTCATGATCGCGGCCGTCTGCCTGATACCCGGCATATCCACAGTATGGACAACCCCGCGTAAGCATCCCCGCTTTATCTCATTTTTCAGGCTGGTCTCTTCCGGGCCGCCAAAGACAAGGAATCTGCCGGCAGGGGAGATCTTTCCAGCGATCGTGCCGATAAGCTCAGAGAATCTTCCCGCGGGCCATCTTCTGTTCACATGCTCCTTGAACGCGCTTGTGCCCGGATGGAACCCCACGAGCAGGGCCTTTTCATCTATACCCTTTCCCGCCATCCAGCTCAATGCTTCCTGCTCTTCCTCCACGCTCAAAAATATCTCCATCGGGCATGGACGGGGGTCTTTAATTCCCAGAAAAGCCAGAAGCCTCAGGTTTTCCTCCACATTATGCAGATCGTCATCCTCTTTAAGGGTGCGGTTCTTAAGGAAGTTGAGCTCCCTTAGATTCCGTTTAGCGTATGTGTGCCCAATGCGGACACGGCAGCCGGAGAGAAACGAAGCCATATTGTAATCACGCCGGTTGGAGGGATAAAAATTAATGGCTATATCGTACCTGCCCCTCAGCCCGCGGATGAACCTTGTGCTTGCCAGCTTGCCTGCTTCAAGGAACGGGAAATGGATATTTTCATCTACGTTAGGGTTGTTGATCAGAACATCCCGTGTGGTTTTGAACATATGTATATAAGTGAGGCTGGAAGAGGGGAGGTTTTCCTTTATGTTCCTTAAGGCCGGGGTCGTCATCAGCACATCCCCTATGCCATAAAGAGGAAGAGCGAGTATTTTCAAATTTTTATCCATCTGCTCTTTTAAATTTAACATTTCCGGACAAAACGTTTCCGGCTCTTTCTGCTTTTTGGAATTGATTTTAAAAATCCTAAAAGGTAGTATAAACTTTAGGCAATTAAGGCTTTAAAAGGAGGGTGGCTATGTTTTCTTCACTGGCATGGGCGGCGCCCGCGGCGCCTGGTGCGCCCGCAGGGGGCCCCGGCAGCATGTTCAGCAGTTTTCTTCCGCTGATACTTATCTTCGTAATATTCTATTTCCTCCTCATCAGGCCGCAGCAGAAAAAGGCGAAAGAGCACAGGCAGATGCTTGAGGCCATTAAAAAAGGTGACAAGGTGATTACCCAGGGCGGCATATACGGGGTAGTGGACCAGGTGGACCAGCACACCCTTATGCTCAAGATCGCTGAAAACGTGAAGGTAAAAATTGGGAAAGCCTATATCGCCGCAGTCAGACCCGAAAAAGAAACGGAATAGCAATCCGGGTAATAATCCGGGCGACAATAGGAGCAACAACAGCAACGGATTCCACGGCATTGTGGATTCCGTTCTTCATAACCAAAAGGCCGCCCTTTACATAGAGCTTTCAGACGAGTACCTGAGGCAGCTTGGCTACACGGAACACGGCTTGAGGCATGTAAAGATAGTGGCCAGTTCCGCCTACAACATACTAAAAAAACTGGGCTTTGGCGAGAAGGAGACCGAACTTGCCGCGCTGGCCGGCCTCCTTCACGACGTGGGCAACCTGGCTGGCAGGCACGAGCACCACAGGACAGGCGCCATGCTTGCAAAAGAGGTCCTTGAAGAACTGAGCTATCCCCTGCGGGACATAGCCACGGTGATGACCGCCATCGTAGTGCACGATGAATCGGAAGGCGTGGTGCCAAGCCCCATTGCCGCCGCCCTCATTATCGCGGACAAGGCGGACGTACACAGAAGCCGGGTTAGAAAAGTTAATGATATAAAAGGCGACATACACGACAGGGTAAACTTTGCCGCCACGGAAGCTGACCTGAACGTGGACCCCGAAGCCAGGGTCATAACACTGAACCTTGTCATAGACACCCGCATCTCGCACGTGATCGAATATTTTGAGATCTTCCTGGCCAGGATGAAAGGCTGCCGGGAGGCCGCGCGCAAACTGGAGTCCGAGTTCCAGCTCTTTATAAACGGCCTGAGGATGGCCTGACCCGATATTTATTTAAAAAACCCCTTGCCCCTGCTCATCCATTTATGTCAAAATACGCGGAGTTTGCATATTTTTTAAACGTTTTTTTCTGAAACGGCCGCCCCGGAACATTTTGAATTTGACTTCATTATGATTTCCAGGCGCCTTCTGGAGGTTTTTGGATACGATGAAAAAAAAGATTGTATGGCGTGTCATCCTTATAGCAGCGGTGGTGATCGCCAGCGTTATTTTCTTTCTGCCCAACACCCCCGCTTTCAAGTACATGCCTTCCTGGTGGCAGGACAACATGCCCGCCAAAGGCATATCGCTTGGACTTGACCTTCAGGGCGGCATCCACCTTGTATATGAAGTCGAAGGGGACAAGGCCGCTCAGAGCTCAACCCAGAGGATAGCGGATGCCATAAAGAGTGAACTCGCGCAAAAAGGCCTGAAAGACACGGTTACCGTTTCGGGGTTGGATATACAGCTGGTCCCCGGATCCCTTGACGCCAGGAAGATGGTGCAGGATAGCTACCCGGACCTGGCTGTCCGCGAGGGCGCAGGCATGGTTTCCTACGGGCTGAGCCCCAAGGCCATTGCGGACATAAAGAACAATGCGGTGGCTCAGGCGCTGGAGGTAATCAGAAACCGGGTGGATCAGTTCGGCGTTGCCGAGCCCTCCATACAGAAGCAGGGCCAAGACGAGCTTGTGGTGGAACTGCCGGGTATAAAAGACCCCGCGCGCGCCATACAGATAATAGGCAAGACCGCAAGGCTTGAGTTCAAGGTTGTGGATGACGAGTCCCCTGTGGCGGCCCAGCTTCCGGGCAGCATCATCCCTGGCGGGGAAAGCCAGGTGGTCTCGCAGTTTGCCGGAAAGATACCGGCGGATGACGAGATACTTTTTGGCAAGGTCACGAACCCGGACACCGGCGCGGTCACGGAAACCCCTTACCTTTTAAAGAAACTGACGCTCCTGACCGGCGAATACCTGACGGAGGCCAGGGTGGCCATAGACCCCAGGTTCAATGAGCCCTATGTCGAGCTCAAGTTCAACCCGGAGGGGGCCAAGCTTTTCGACCAGATAACGGCCGCAAACGTAAAGAAAAGGCTTGCCATCATCCTGGACAACAACGTTTACTCCGCCCCTGTCATCAGGGAGAGGATCTCAGGCGGAAGCGCCCAGATATCCGGAAACTTCTCCATGGACGAGGCCAAGGACCTGTCAATAGTTCTTAAGGCAGGCGCGCTCAAGGCCCCGCTTAAGATGCTGCAGAATGTGACGGTCGGACCGTCCCTTGGCAGGGATTCGATACGCGACGGGGAAAGGGCCGGCATCGTGGCCCTGATAGTCGTCCTTGGCTTTATGGTCTTCTACTACAAGGTTGCCGGTCTCATAGCCGATTTCGCGGTCATACTCAACCTGCTGCTTCTCATGGGGGCAATGGCATCGCTTAACGCCACGCTTTCTCTGCCCGGCATGGCCGGCGTTATCCTGGCCATAGGTATGGCGGTGGACTCCAACGTCCTCATGTTCGAGAGGATGAGGGAGGAGCTGAGGCTGGGCAAGACCCCGAAGGCGGCCGTTGAAAGCGGCTACAACAAGGCGTTCTGGACCATTTTCGACTCACACGTGACCACGCTCATTACCTCAGCCGTGCTTTTCCAGTTCGGCACAGGCCCGATAAAGGGGTTCGCTGTCACGCTCTCACTGGGCGTCGCAATAAACCTGTTTACCGCCCTGATCGGCACTAAAACCATCTTTGACCTCATGCACCAGAGAAAAGAAGTGAGGAAATTAAGCATATGATAGAGTTCATAAAAAATACGAGCATAGATTTCATGGGGAAGAGGAAGTTCATGTTCTTCATCTCCGGAGCGCTCGTTTCACTTGGCATATTCGGGCTGATCATGATCTGGAGCGGGCACGGCAATATGGGAATAGATTTTGCCGGG
>JAKAMR010000103.1 GCA_021812785.1 Nitrospirota bacterium | reverse complement strand
CGAAGATATAGGGATAGAGCACAGGGGCGCCTTCTACGAACAGACGGGGGTTGTAAGGGACATCGTCCAGAACCATATGCTCCAGCTGCTGGGGCTCATAGCCATGGAGCCCCCGGTAGGGTTCAGCGCGGATTACGTGAGGGATGAAAAGACCAAGGTCTTTAATTCCATCCGCATCATGGACGCCTATCACGTGGACAGGTTCACGGTCAGGGGGCAGTACGGCCCAGGGCATGTAAACGGCCAGTCCGTGCCCGGTTACAGGCAGGAGAAAAACGTGGCGCCCATCTCGCTGCAGCCCACCTTTTTTGCGGCCAAATTCAATGTGGACAACCTGAGATGGGCGGGAGTGCCTTTCTATGTGCGCACCGGAAAGCGCATGGCCAAGCGCATAACGGAGATATGCATCCAGTTCAAGCAGCTTCCGCTCAGGATGTTCGGGAAGCCAAGCGATGCCCTTGAGCCCAATATACTCGTTTTCACCGTGCAGCCGGACGAGAAAATATCCCTCCGCTTTTGCGTGAAGTACCCCTACTCGGTGGACGAGTTGTACCTGGTGAACATGGTTTTCGACTACAGGGACATGTTCAAAATGAAGGTGCCGGACCCTTACGAGCGCCTGCTTCTGGATTGCGTGAAAGGGGACCTTTCCCTGTTTGTAAGGCAGGACTCTGTTGAGGCCATGTGGGAGGTCGTGGACCCAATCATCTCAAGATGGGAAAACATTGCCCTAAAGGATTTCCCGAACTATGCCGCGGGGTCGTGGGGGCCGCTGGAGGCCCAGGCGCTTGTAGAGTCGGATGAGCGCCAATGGATCACCAGGTGATCAGATACTGATTTGCCGTAAAAAGAAAAGGTTCGCCGCCCGATTTTATCCTTAATAAAAGAGAAAGAGGCCAGTTTTTTTATGGGACCCTTGATAAAAAAAGCCCGGGTATTGGTTTTTGATGACATATCCGCCCTGGAAGATTTTGCCCTGGGCAAATGGATGGCAATGGCCCGTGAGGCGGTAAACCGCAAGGGCACATTTGCCGCCGCGCTTTCGGGAGGCGGCACCCCTGTGGGTCTTTACCGGAAGCTCGCCCGGGCAGTGGAGCCGTCACTTTGGCCAAAAACTCATATATTCATGGTGGACGAGAGGCTGGTGCCGCATGACAATGCGGACAGCAACTTCAGGATGATGGACGAGATGCTTTTCAGCAAGGCCCCGATCCCGAAAGGAAATATCCATCCTGTCCGCACGGACGGCCCACCGGAGCTTTGCGCGGAAAGATACGCCTCCGAGCTTTTTGCTTTCTTTCAGCCCCGGAAAGGGGACATGCCGGTGTTTGATCTCGTGCTCCTGGGGCTTGGAGAGGATGGGCATACGGCATCTTTGTTTCCGGGGGCGGATGCGCTAAAAGAAAAAGAACGCCTGACGGCGGCTGTCCCTGATGAAAAAAGACATGCCAGGGTGACGCTCACCTATCCGGTCTTAAACAGCGCCAGGAACGTTTTTTTTCTTGTGGCGGGGGAAAAGAAGGCGGAGGTCCTGGAGCGTGTGGTTGAAAGAGGAGACCCTGCCTTGCCCGCTTCCGCAATAAAACCGGAAAACGGGACCCTGCTTTTCCTGGCCGATTCCGGCGCCGCGGTCATGCTGCCGGTAAAAATGAAAAATTTGCAAAAATAAAATAAAAAAACTTTCTTGCAAAGAAAGGCAGAGGTAAGATCGATGCAGATAGGTATGATCGGGCTTGGAAAGATGGGCCAGAACATGGCCAGGCGGCTTCTCAAGGGGCGGCACAAGGTTGCGGTCTACGACAGGAGTCCTGAGAAGGTAAAAGAAACGGCTGCTTTTGGGGCAAAGGGCGCCTCAACACTCGAAGAGCTTGTTGGCCTTCTTACTCCCCCAAGAGCTGTCTGGATAATGGTGCCTGCGGGCAAACCCGTTGATGATACCATCCAGGCGCTGATGGGCCTGCTTAAAAAAGGCGACACCATAATAGACGGCGGGAACTCCCATTACAAAGACGACCAGCGGCATGAAATGGAACTGAGGCCGCTTGGTTTGAACTATATGGATGCCGGAGTAAGCGGCGGCATCTGGGGGCTCAAGGAGGGCTATTGCCTGATGATAGGAGGGGACAGAAAGCTCTTTCGCAGGCTGGAGCCCATCTTCAAGACCCTCGCACCCCCTGAAGGTTATCTGCACTGCGGCCGGGTTTCGGCGGGCCACTTCGTGAAGATGGTGCATAACGGCATAGAGTATGGGATGATGCAGGCCTATGGCGAGGGTTTTGCCCTCATAAAGGCATCGGAATACGGGGAGGCCCTGGATTTTTCAAAATTGGCCCGCCTTTGGAACCGGGGCAGCGTAATAAGGTCATGGCTACTGGAGCTTGTGGAAGACGCCTTCAAAAAAGACAGGAACCTCTCCCTTATAGAAGGCTACGTGGAAGACTCCGGAGAAGGACGCTGGACCGTGGAAGCTGCGATAGAGGCGGGAGTGCCGATGCCTGTGATAGCCTCTTCGCTTTTTCAGCGGTTCGGGTCGAGGGGGCTGGGGACCTTCTCCAGCAAGCTTCAGGCTGCCTTGCGGCAGGAATTCGGCGGCCACGCGGTGAAGAAGAAAAGGTAAGGTGTTTTTCTTGCTCTCCACCGGGATCCTTGATAGATGTTTGTCTCTGCTGTAAATGCGTCCGGGATGCAGGGCGGCATAGAAGGGGCATCTGCTGGTGCGTAAGCGCTCACATTAACCGGAAAGGGTAAACAAAAAATGACAATTTACAAAGAAATGTTACAGAGCGATCTTGTCAATTAGGATTGGCAGGCGTATATAACGTGAGTCCGCCTATTACCCTTTTTTGCCAACCTCTGCTTTCGGCATATTCTATTAATGGCCTCTCCAGAAAAATATTTTCGAAGCCGGCGAGGACAGCGCCGGCTGGCTTTTTCTGAAGAAGCGGCGGTAATGAATCCGGTCCGGTGCTGACAGCGATACGCCGCTGGTCATCTGAGAGAAAACGGCTATACCTGAAAATAAAAGGACCTGTTGACAATTCCGGATATATCCTTTCCCCTCCTTCAAGGGCGAATATAGGAGCGAGGGTAAGGATGGTTTCGTCAGGGCCCACGATCTTCGAAATTTCTCTGGAAATGGCATAGACTTCGGTAGGGATCCAGTTTTCCTTTGAAAAAGCCAAAGCAATGTTTTCAAAAGTTTCTTTATTGTAAAGTGATTGCGCAGCACTCAGAATAAAAAGACCTGCGCTTATACATAAAATCATCTTTTTTATGGATTCCCTGTTGACCGCCGATATGCTTCCGTAAACAGCATATATAATCGCCATGAAAATAAACGGCACTGGCGCGGCAAAATACTGGACTTGTACCGGTGTAATAACGAAAGCAGCAATGAACAGTGAAGCTGCCAGCGATATGGATATGACAAGAGGTTTGTTCTTCCAGAAACGGCCTCTGCATATGCTTAGGGCCAGAATGAAGGAGAGCAGAAAAAGGATGAGGCTGGCCAGATATGAAGGACTGGTTAAAACATTTACGGCCACAAGCAACTTTTCCTTAAAACTTATGGCTTCCTTCCAGCCTGGCATCCAATTTTGGCCCCCCGTAATGATAAAGTACCGTATAGTGTCGAAGATAAAAGAACCGGGTGCCCTGAAAAAATAGTAAATTGGCAAGGCCGACGGCACTGCTGCACCTGCAAAAAAGGGCAGGAGCAATTTTTTAAACCTGTTCCCCTGAGAGACCGGGACAGGAGTAAAAAACGCCAGTACAATAAAAACTATGAGACCGGCAAAAGCAAAAGCCAACCGGGTAAAAACTGCAGCACCAGTAAGGAAACCAGCCAGGAACAGCCAGCGAGCCTTAAAGCTTTTCGAAAAATCTAAACCAGTCAATATCAGATACGCAAGAATTATGCAGAGAATAGGGAAAGAATAGTTCCATGCGAATCCGCCGGCGCATTGTATCACAGGATTGAATGAATACAGTATAGCGGCAGAAACCCCCATCACAAGGCCATAAATCCTTTGATGATGGAAAACACGGAGGAATGCCACCAGAACAAGAAACGCGGCGAGTATCGAACAGGTCACTGAAAAGACCCTTCCCGCCAAAAGGTAATTCGTTGTTTTGAAAATTGTGAAAAGGAAGGCATATATTACAGGAAGCAATGGCATTTGCAGATAGGCAAAATCCCTGTACATGACTTTCCCGGAAGCTATCAGGGCACCTGCGGAACAGTACACGTTCTCGTCATGATCAAACCCTTTCATTGCTGACCCAAACGAAAAAATGGCCAGTGTTGCCATGAAAATAACGGCTATTGCGTAAATTAAAACAATTCGCCCAGTTGTCTTTTTATGTTTGTATTGCTCCGGAGTATTATCAATAAAAAGTTTCATGGCGATATGTATAAATGTTTCTATAAAACTAAAACCAATGAAATTATACCAGAAGCACTGGAGAAATTGGCATGATGGCTTGTCTGTTCCTGGAAAGGAAAGGGGGAAATGTTTTTTCCCCCTCCCATGCTGACGCATATATAGAGGAGGTTTTCACTTCATTTGGCGGCCCTGCGGCGGTCCTTGTGTTCAGTGGAAATTTTCTTATCTGCGCGCCAGCAATGCGTCTCTCTTGCCTGCCATCGCCTCAAGGACCGCCTTGAAAGAATCTGAAAATTTCTTGACCCCGTCGCGCTCAAGCTCGGCGGTGATTTCGGCGATGTTCACACCCACGGTCTTCAGCTCATTTATAAGCTTTTCCGCTCCCGGCACGTCGTCCGTTATGCTCACTCTGGCCCTGCCGTGGTCCCTGAATGCCTTTATCGTCTCTTCCGGCATGGTATTGACGGAATCAGGAGCTATGAGTTCCTCTACATACTTTATATCGCTGTAATCGGGATTCTTGGTGCTTGTGCTGGCCCACAATATTCTCTGGATTCGCGCGCCTTTCCCGGCAAGCGGAATAAACCGGCTTTCTTTGTCCGAGAACGCCTTTTTATAGACCTGATAGGCGATCTTCGCGTTCGCGACGGCTGTTTTCCCCATGAGCGCCTTTATCGTTGTTCTTGTTTCATAGTCCGGGGCCTGCATGTAGCGCTCCGAAAGCAGCTTGTCTGCAAGCGTGTCCACCCTGCTTACAAAAAAGCTGGCAACCGAGGAAACGGCATTCAAGGGTGCCTTCCCGGATTTCCCCAGTTTTTCAAGCCCTGTGATATATGCGTTGATCACCTCTTCATAGCGCTCCACTGAAAAAAGAAGCGTGACGTTTACGTTTATCCCTTCGCTTATAAGCGTTTCTACGGCCGGAAGGCCCTGTTTTGTGGCGGGCACCTTGATGAAGATATTTTTTCTGCCCACTCTCCGGAAAAGCTCCCTTGCCTCTTCTATGGTGGCCCTGGCGTCGTAGGCCAGGTCCGGGGAAACCTCAATGCTCACATAGCCGTCAAGGCCGCCCGTGGCGTTATAGACCGGCAAAAGGAGGTCCGCGGCCTGGGCCACGTCCTTTATAGCGATGCCAAGGAAAAGCTCCTTGGGGTCCGATATGTTTTTCTCCAGCATCTCCTGGATCGAGCCGTCATAGTATGGACCGGACGAGACAGCCTTCTGGAAGATGGTCGGGTTGGAAGTGACCCCGGTAAGTCCGTCTTCATCTATAAGCCGTTTGAGCTCCCCTTTTTTCAATATCTCCCTGCTTAAATAATCAAGCCACACGCTCTGGCCGGCCTTTTTAAGCTCCAGCAGCGGGTTTTTCTCCGGTTTCGCGCTCATATTGCCTCCTCGATTATAGAAAAAACTCTTACGCCCTTACTTTCCTGCCAAGCAGATTGCGGGCCTTTCCGGCGATGTTTTCCGCCGTGAACCCGAACTCCCGCAGGTTTGTCTCTCCGGGGGCCGAGGCCCCGAAACGGTCTATCCCTAGCACCAGTCCATGCCCATGATCCCTGGCCCCGACGTACTTGTACCAACCTCCGGACGCCGCCGCTTCAATAGCGATCCTACCGGTCACATCGGGAGGGAGTACTTCATTGCGGTAGCTTTCGGGCTGGCGGTCAAAAAATTCCTGGCACGGCATGCTTACCACGCGGGCCTTCACTCCTTCGCCTGCAAGGGTTTCGTATGCCGCAAGAGCCGGATGGATTTCCGAGCCTGTGGCTATCAGTATCACCTCCGGTTTTTCCGAGGCGGAACCCGCCAGTATATAGGCCCCTTTGTGCAGCCCGCTGGCCGGGGCGTATTTTTTTTTCTGCCTGTCTATTATGGGCAGCTTCTGCCTGGTGAGTATTATTGAGACCGGCCCGCCCTTATGTTCGAGGGCGGCGGCCCAGGCCTCCGATGTCTCGTTTGCGTCCGCAGGCCTTATCACGGTCATATTGGGCATCGACCGCAGGCCCTGCAGGTGCTCTACCGGCTGGTGCGTGGGACCGTCCTCGCCCAGGGCCACGGAATCATGGGTAAACACATAAATGACATGGAGCCTCATCAGGCAGGCAAGCCTTATTGACGGCCTCATGTAATCGGAGAATATGAGGAACGTACTGGCGAAGGGCAGCAGCCCGCCATGCAGGGCAAGTCCGTTTGTGGCCGCCGCCATCGCGTGCTCCCGGACCCCATAGGCGATGTTTGGCCCGCTGAATTCCCATTTGCCCACAGAGCCCTGTATTTTCTCCGTCCCCATATCGGGGGGCTCAAAGGTGCCGCGCTCAAGCAGAGGGGTACCGGTTGAGGGATTTAAGTCCCCGGAGCCTCCGATAAGCTGGGGTACGTAATCATAAATTGCGTTCATGATCTTGCCGCCGGCCGTGCGCGTGGCCATGGGTTTTTCAGACGCGCCGAACACAGGCAGTTTTTCCTTCCAGCCCGCTGCATATTTTCCGGCCCGCATCTGGTCCCATTTTGCCCTCAGGTCCGGATAATTCCCCTTGTATGACTCCACCTTGCGGCCCCATTCCTCTTCCAGTTTTTGGCCCTTCTGTAGGGCTTCCCTGAATTTCGTAAGCGCCTCTCCCGGGATGTGGAAGGCCGGCTCGGCCGGCCAGCCCAGGTTTTGTTTTGTGAGCCTTACTTCTTCTTCCCCAAGCGGTGAGCCGTGGGCCTGAAAGGTATCCTGCTTGTGCGGGCTGCCGTATGCCAAGTGGGTCCTCACCATGATGAGCGAAGGACGTTCCAGTTCCTCCCTGGCGGCGCTGATGGCGCCGCTAATCGCCTCCAGGTCGTTGCCGTCCTCCACCTTCTGCACATGCCAGCCGT
>JAKAMR010000018.1 GCA_021812785.1 Nitrospirota bacterium | reverse complement strand
TTGCTGCACCCCGTGAGGCGAGCACGCGCACTCATCAGGTCGCGAACGAATATCGTATAGACACCGATGACGATAATAAGACAAATTAGAATAAAGATGATCATTATGTTTTTCTCCGAGGGTCAGAAGCCAGTAAATGTAGGTGGGCTGAGCGCAGCGAAACCCAACCTACATAAAATTTAAATTACTGCTTGTACTATGCACATTTTGCCACGCGTTTTCAAGGCAAGATTCAGGGCGTAACTTGAGCCCAAGAGAGAATCGCTTGTTTTCAAGGTTCGAAGGGGGAGTTCGAATCCGGCCTCGGTAGTCAAAAACGTCATTTTTCAAAAGAAGTCCGCACGCAAGGCTTTTTTTCAATTTATTTGGCTGTCGTTTTAACCATAGGTTTTAAGATTTTCATCGCCGCGGTTTGATTGCCAACAAAGGCTGAACATATAAAAAAAGAGGTGTTGGATTACCGTCATGATGTAAGATAATAAATCCAATGGCAAAAAATATTAGGAGGCGGCACAAAGTGAAAAGAAAAAAATATTTCCCTATACTATTGTTAATAGGTCTTATCATATATCTGTCTGCGGGGCCGGGCATTGCGCAGGCAAGCCCGCAGGGGCCCATACACAGGGAATTTTCTAAGAACGAAATAAAGAAGATGCAAAACACGGAAGCAATTATAGAGACCAAATTCGGCAACATCACCCTAAGGTTCTTCCCCGATGTGGCTCCAAACCATGTAAAGAATTTCATCGACCTTGCCAAAAAGGGATTTTACGACGGCACGATATTCCACCGGGTAATCCCGGGTTTTATGATCCAGGGGGGCGACCCCAACACCAAAGGGCCGGGCCGTTCGACTTACGGCATGGGCGGCCCGGGGTACACGCTGAAGGCCGAATTCAGCTCACTGCCCTTCAAGCGCGGGACTCTCGGCATGGCGAGGTCCAGCGATCCCAACAGCGCCGGCTCCCAGTTCTTCATAACCGTTGCCGACGCGCGTTTTCTCGATCACCAGTACACGGTCTTCGGAGAGGTGGTCTCCGGCATGGACGTGGCCGGCAAGATCGTAAACCTTCCAAGGGACGCCTCCGACGATCCACTCGAGAGGGTCGAGATGAAAGTGAAAATCATAGAGAACGCGTCTTCCTTGGGCAAATAAAAGAGTCTTCGCGTCTTTTAGGCCCTGCCTCAAAATAGATTCTGAAGCGAAAGAGAGAGGAAATCGCCGCAGCTGGGCCTCCTCAAAAGGCCGGATTTCCTCTCGGGGTGCGGAGTTGAGTAGGACTTGACGCCCGCTCCAGGCGGGGAATGTGTTTATTTGCGGAAGAAACCTTGGCGCGCCTCGACGGCTTGGTCGTTAAAACAAAAAACCCTTTAATACACCGTCCACTGCCTGGGCATGAATATCCGTTCGTAGGTGGCAAGCGCGAAGCGGTCCGTCATACCCGCTATGAAATCGCAGACCACGCGATGCGGTTCTTCCCTTTTCAGGACCGGATGGTCATGAAAGGCCTCATCCGGGTGCTCAAGAAAATATGAGTACAGGTCCTCCAGTATCTTTTTGGCCTTTCTGAACTCAGCCTTTGTGCCTTCGTTTTCATAAACGCGCTCATAGAGAAAACGCCGCAGCACCCCTATGGCGCTGATGAGCCCTTCGCTCATCGCAAGCCCTGGCAGCCCCTCATCCTTTACCGTCTCATGGATAACGTCTTTTACCATGGTGTCTATCCTCGCGGAGTAACTGTCGCCAAGCACACGGTTGGCATCCGGCGGGATCTCCGCTTTTTTTATCACCTGTGCCCTTAGGGCATCGTCCAGGTCATGATTCAGATAGGCGATGCTGTCAGACACCCGCACCACCTGCCCCTCAAGCGTACTTGCCGCCTCCGCCTGGGTCCGGGGGATAATGTTTCCTTTCCCTTTGGAGTGCTTTATGATGCCGTCTTTTACCTCGAAGGTGAGGTTAAGGCCCTTCCCGTCCCTTTCAAGCACCTCCACCACGCGCAGGCTCTGCTCGTAATGCTCAAACCCCCCGGGGTGTATCTCACGCAGCACGGCCTCGCCGGCGTGGCCGAACGGCGTGTGCCCCAAGTCATGCGCCAGGGCTATGGCCTCCGTCAGGTCTTCGTTAAGCCTCAGGGCGCGCGCGATGGTGCGGGCTATCTGGCTTACCTCAAGCACATGGGTAAGGCGCGTGCGGTAATGGTCCCCTTTCGGGGCAAGGAACACCTGAGTCTTGTATTTGAGCCTGCGGAAGGCCTTTGAGTGTATCACCCGGTCCCGGTCCCGCTGGTAGCAGGTCCGTATCTCGCCTTCCTTTTCGGTGCGGCTCCTGCCGCGGCTGGAAGAGCTCCTGGCGGCCCTGGGATGAAGCACCTGGTTTTCTATCGTCTCGGTCTGCGCCCTTATGCTGGCCCTCATTTTAATTTTTTTTTCTTTTGGAAATGAAAGGCATCATGCCTCGGAAAGGCGCATGGAGATGGCTCTGGAGACGCCGGGCTCCTGCATGGTGATTCCGTAGATGAAATCCGCCACCTCCATGGTCACCCTGTTGTGTGTGATCACTATGAACTGGGTGGCAGTGGAAAGCGTCTTTAGCATCTGGGCGAATTTTAAGGTGTTGGATTCATCCAGCGCGGCGTCCGCCTCGTCCAGGATGCAAAGCGGAGTGGGCTTTATAAGGAAGCTGGCAAAAAGAAGGGAAAGCGCCGTAAGGGACTTTTCCCCTCCTGAAAGCAGGTTTATGTTCTGCAGCTTTTTGCCCGGCGGCTGGGCGATTATGTCTATGCCGGTCTCCAGTATGTTGTTCTCATCGGTCAGGACAAGTTCGGCGCGCCCCCCGCCAAAAAAGTCTATGAATATCTCCGAGAACTTCACCTTGAGCGCGTCGAACGCATCACGGAGCATCTTCCTTGTGGATGTGTTCAGTTTCTTGATGGCCTCCTCCAGCTCGGCAATGGATCTTTCCAGGTCTTCCTTCTGGGTGTTCAGGAACTCGAACCTCTTGGTAAGCTCCTCGTATTCCTCTATGGTGGAAAGGCTTACGGGGCCAAGCTCGGCCAGTTTCTTTTTAAGCTCGGCGCATTTGGCTTCATCCCCTTCTTCCATCGGGCCTGCCTCATGCGTCTCTATCTCCAGCTGATAGGTGTTCCGGATGTTTTCCTTCAGATTTTCGAGCCTCATCCCGGTCTGGGAGGATTTCACTTCCGTCTCGGCTATCTGGCGGCCCAAGCCGTCTATTTCCTGCCTGAGTGATTTTAAAGGTAGCTCAAACCCGTTTATTTCCGCAAGCAGCTCTTCAAGCCCGCGCCTTTCTTCCTGCACCTGGGCTTCTTTCTGCTGGGCCTTTGTGACGACCTCCCTTAAGGCGGCCAGAAGTTCCCCGGTGCGGGCGGTTTTTTGCTCAAGTATTTGAAAGGCCGCAAGTTTTTCGGCCCCCGCCCTCTCAAGGCTGCGGCCGGCCTCCAGCCTCCGGGCCTCCAGGGAAGAAATCTCTTTTTTCAGGTTTTCCAGGGCCTGCCTTAAATTGTTAAGCTCCATTTTCTGCTCCACCAATCCAGCTCTTTCCTCTTCATAAGACTGCCGGGCGGCAGAAAGCTTTTCCTGAAGAGCGCTTATTTCCTCCTCTTTGAGGGCTTTTTTCTGCTCCAGGACAGTTTTTTCCCCGGCCAGCTGGTCGAGATCCTCTTCCATGCGCGAAAGTTCGCCCTTGATGGTTTCGCCTTCTATGCTGAGGTATGAAGATTTCTTCTGAAGGCGCTCCAGTTCCATCCTTCCGCTTTCAAGGGAGTGGTTTAGCAGCGATATCTCCTTTTCAAGCTCATGCAGCCGTGCCTGGGCACCTGCCAGGAGCCGTTCCTTCTCCTCCGTCAGGGCGCCGGTTTCCGTGGCATCACTTTCCAGGGCGGACACGCTGGCTTTAAGCTCATTGGCCTCGCTTTGAAGTCCCCTTAGCTCCCTTTTCCTGGCCAGAAGACCGCGCGTCTTTCCGCCCGCAAGCGTGCCCCTTGGCTCAAGCGCCTCTCCTTGCAGGCTTATGTACATGAAGCCCCCCGTGGCTTCAGGCGCGTCCTCCAGCTCCCGCACTATCAGGACATCATTTAACAGGGTCTTTGTGAGCGCCTCATATCCGGGCATTGCCTTTACGAAATCGGTCGCCCGGCCCAGAACGCCCGGAGGCAAAGGACGGTCCCCCCCGCCGTTGCCGTTGATCGCGATGGGGATAAAGGAGGTCCTCTCAATGTCTTTGTCCCTGAGGGTCTTCAGGGCGGAGATGGCGCTTTTTCTGTCCGGCACTATAAAGCCGCCGGCCAGAAGCTCCTTCAGGGCGGCCTCGATGGCCCTTTCATATTCGGGCGCCGCCTCGATAACATCCGAAAGGCTTTTTTCTATATTGACCTGGTCCGACGCCGTATTCAAAAATTCCCTGCTTGCCGGGTCCAGAAGTATCTCTTTAAGGGAATCTATCCTTGATAAAACTCCGGCAAGGGCCTCTCTTTTTCCGGAGATCTGCGCCTGAAGATCCTGCGAGCGCTGCCGCAGGGCCGAGAGTTCCTCGATGAGGGCCTCTTTTTCCTCCTTGGCAAGCATGTGGGCTTTACCGCTTTCAACCGCCCTGGCCTCAAGCTCCGCCAGCGCCTTTTCGTTTTGGGAAAGGGTCTCTTTAAGGGCCTCCGCCTCACCGGCGATGGAAAACTCCCTCTTTCTGTGCCCTGCTATGGCCATCTCCGCCTTTCCTATCTCTCCGGCGTGTGAGCTTAGCGCTTCAGATGCCCGGAAAAGCTCCCGCCTTTCCTGTTCAAGCCCGGTCTCTATCTGCTCTATTTCCTCTTTGGAGAAGTCAAGACCGCTGCTGCTTTTTCTTAAAGTGTCCTCAAAGGAGGAAATCGTTGTGGAAAGCGTCTCAGATTCCGCGTTCAGGCCGGAGATCTTTTCCCCTGAGTCCACTATTTTCTGGTTCAGCTCCACTTCGGCCGCTTCAAGGCGCTCCAGGTTTTGTCTGATGGCCTCTTTCTCGGTATCAAGGATGGCGGTCTCCCGCTCCTTTGAGTTGATGTCCCGTTGCAGCGCCTGCAGCTCATCGTTCAGGCCGCCTGCGGTCTTTTCCCTGTCCGCAAGGGCTATGCGCCTTTGGGCATGCGTGTCCTCTAGCTCGGAAAGCCTGGCCCTGAGCGCCGCGTCCTTTTCCCTGAGCGCGGCAAGCAAGGACGTAAGCTCTTCCAGGGCTGCGGACAGCTCCAGGTAATCCCGCCTGGCCTGTCTCAGCTCTATGCCCTTCAGCTCCTCGGCCAGGCGTTTGTAACGCTCGGCCTTTTTGGCCTGTCTGTCCAGGGAGTTGATTTGTCTTTTCACCTCCCCGATGATATCGCCTATCCTCTGGAGGTTCAGCCGGGAGGTCTCCAGTTTGCCCTCTGCCTCGCCGCGTCTTATCTTGTATTTGACCACGCCCGCGACCTCTTCTATGAGGAAGCGCCTGTCTTCCGGCTTGGAATTTATGATCCTGGATATATTGCCCTGTTCGAATATGGCATAGCTTTTAAGTTCAAGGCCTGTGTCCAGGAATATGTCTTTTACATCCTTCAGGCGGCAGGAGGACCGGTTTATAAGGTAATCGCTCTCGCCGGAACGGTACAGCCTTCTGGTCACGGTGGTGGGGCTGCCTCCATTGATGCCGTTTACCTGGAGGCTGACCTCGGCCATGCCCTTTGGCTTTTTGTTTTGCGAGCCGTCGAAGACCACTTCCATCATCTTGTCGCCCCTGAGGCTCTTTGCGCTCTGTTCCCCGAGCACCCATTTGAAGGAGTCCACGACGTTGCTTTTGCCGCAGCCGTTTGGCCCTACGATGCAGGTAATGCCCGGATGGAGTTCGATGGTGGTCTTATCTGCGAATGACTTGAATCCTGTAAGCTCTATCTTCTCAATGCGCATCTGCTTTTGTTTTTTTAATCCCCCCGGAAAGTAGCAGTAGTATACCCATTTGCCAGCGGCAAAAACAAGCGCGGGAGCGGCCTGGGTATTGACAAATTCAGGCGGAATATTGTTCGCGCCAGGTGCTGCACGCCCTTCACTCCCTGGTGGGTTTTTAACCGTTTGTTCGTAAACCTTTTTTGCTAATATAGTTTACGGGCAAACAAATATGAACAAGAGGGTGGTAGTTACCGGGATAGGGGCGGTCACGCCCCTGGGAAGAGATTTCAGGCGCTCCTGGGAAGCGGTCAGGCTGGGCCGCCCAGGCATAGGGGTGTGCTCCAAAGAGCTGGGCGAGCGGATTTTTTCCTTTGCCGCGGGACAGGTTGACAGCTCCTACGACCCCCTCCTGCATCTCTCCCAAAAAGAGACCGGCAGGACCGACCCGTTCGTCTGGTATGCCGTGTCCGCCGCCATGATGGCGGCGGAAGACGCCTTTGCAGGAGGCGGTCCACCGGCCGGTGACAAATCCGGATGCGCGGTGGTCATCGGGACAAGCCGTGGCGGGGTCACCAGGCTGGAAGAGGCCGCGCTTACAGGCAGGTATTCGGCCTATCTTATGCCCGGAAGCCAGTCCGGCGCGGCAGCCTCCTGCGCCGCCAGGAAGCTGGGAACAACGGGGCGCACCCTGGGTATATCAAGCGCCTGCGCCTCCGGTATGCAGGCCGTGGGAGAAGGTTTTACATACATTAAAAACGGGCTGGAGACGGTCTGCCTTTGCGGGGGCGCGGAGGCCCCGCTTACCAGGTTTTGCGTCGAGGCCTATAGCAGAGCGGGCGCGCTTTCAAAGGCTCAGGCCCCGTGGGCCAGCCGTCCGTTTGACAGGGAGCGCGACGGTTTTGTCCTGGCGGAAGGGAGCTGCGTTCTGGTCCTGGAGGAGCTGGAGCACGCGCTTGCGCGGGGGGCTCAGATCTACGGGGAAATATGCGGCTACGGCTGCGGCATGGATGCCTTTCATGACACAAGGCCGGACCCCTCCGGCCAGGCCAGGGCCATGAGGATGGCAATGGGAGCGGCCGGGCTTGGGGCGGGAGATATAGACATTATGTTTGCCCACGCCACAAGCACCAGGCTTGGCGACCGGGCAGAGGAAGAGGCCATAAGGATGGCATTTGCGGAAAAGGCTCCCGATGTGCCCGTTTTTGCCGCAAAGGCGCTGACCGGGCACATGCTTGCCGCATCAGGGCCTTTCGAGGCCGCCCTTGCGCTTATGTGTGTTAAAGAAGGTGTCTTACCCGGCAACCCGAATATAAAGAACAGGGATTGCACCCTCAATCTGCCCGAACGTACGCGGACGGCGGCGGTTGACGCAGCAATGGCCAATTCGTTCGGCCTTGGAGGGTTTAACGCATCCCTTGTGATAAAAAGATACGGATAAACAGGATCAGGCGGCATTCGCCAAAGAGTGTGGATGGCTTCATTTATTCCTTTTTGCGCTTTTCTGTTCAAATCAAAATTAGTAACCTGCCGTTTTTAAATCATTTTCCGAGCCAGAGCGTTCAAACGTGTTCAAGTGAGCGTCCTGGTTTTTTTCAGGCGATGGGACAAGATCAGACGCACGCATCCGTTAACCGTTTATGCGGCTTGGAGGGCGTCCCGCAAGCCGCAGTTTCGCGCTTCGTAAACTGATGCAAGACATCATGTTTTCAAAGAGCAAGCTACAGAAAGTTGCAGGCTAAAAGCGGCCTGCCGTCCTCCCCATCATAACCCTTAGGGCTAAGGGATCGTCCATGTAAACTGTTAATTAAATTTGTTTCATGAACTCCATTTCGTGCAGGATGCGGCAATAGTGCAGCCATTATGCGGATTTTCAAAAGGATGGGGGAGGTCCCGATCATCTCTTTTTTGTGCTGGATTCCCGGTGGAACATGGCATTTCCCCATGTCCGCGTCCTGGCAGGACTCCGTCCAGTAACTGAAACTCAGCCGTTGATAAGATTTGATGCGTGTTTCGGCCCCTAACCCGCGCCGCTACCGGACCAAATGACTAACATTTTCCAGTCGTACAGTGCATAATGAACTCGGATCTGCGAGAATCGTTTTTCCTCAACGGAATTGCTTTTCCCTTGCAAATCCTATGCACAAATAGACTTGCCTTTTGTATATTCATGGGATATACTAAAAACAGTTATACAAAAAAAATTCGATAAAGAGAGGTGTGGATGTGATTACGAAAGCGGCCAAATGGGGAAACAGCATTGGCGTGAGGATACCCAGAGATTTGGCTAAGAAGACCGGAATCGATGTGGACTCAGCTGTGGAAATTGAGGAAGCCGATGGAGGGGTCATAATCAAGCCAGTGGAAACTAAGGAATATTCTTTAAGGGAACTTGTTAAAAGGATTACTCCACGGAATCGGCACGCTGAAATTGATTTTGGGCGTCCCGTTGGTAGAGAGATCATTTAATGAGGACGATTCCCGACCGCGGAGATGTAATCCTCTTGAGCCTTGACCCGACGTTAGGGCATGAGCAGTCAGGTTTCAGACCGGCGGTTGTTCTATCTCCGGAATTTTATAACAAAGCTTCAGGTCTCTGTCTTGTGTGCCCCATAACGACAAAGATCAAGGGCTATCCTTTCGAAGTACAACTTGAGGGCGCGAAAAAGACCTCCGGGGCCGCCCTCGCCGATCAGATTCGCTCCGTCGACTGGCAGGCGAGAAAAATAAAGATCGTTGACCGTGTGGGAGCGAATTCAATTTCTACGATCCTAGCCAAATTCAGGCCCTTGCTGACCTGAACTTCTTGGGAGCATGTCGATGTTTGCTGCGTCCGCATTTGTCTTTTGCCGTCATTCCGTGCCCCGACACGAAATCCAGCGACTTTGCTTTTTTTCTTAAAATGTGGGAAGTGTCCCTCTCTGTTAAAAGCCGGGGTCCTGTGACTTAGCTTTTAACTGATTTCTTCATACAGTTCGCGCAAATAAGGATTTTTTTTGAAAGACCGGATAGATAATACTTATGATGTGGCGACTAAAAAATTAATACAACCCATGCGATTATTCTTGCTACGGTAGAGTAGAGAGCTGGCGTAGTTGCTCGGACGGCTCTATCTCCAGCTCCCCCTCATCAAACCGTACATTCGATTTTCTCGAATACGGCTTTCCGATTATCATTCTCCGGGCGCTTTCGCAGATTGAGTCCACGGAGCCTTTCGGGGCACTTCATATAGGCCTAGGGTCTCGTAATAATAGCTGTTCGGAAGCGCCCTGTATCCGTAACTGTGGAGATGGTGCTTCCGACGCCTATATATACGCATCCTATAGACCAGATATTCTCTCAAAGAAGACATTGCTTTCGTGCAGTTGCCATAGTAGAAATAGTTTACCCAGCCTCTAACGACTCGATTGACTCTTTGGATTACGTCTCCCGTCGGAACCGCACTGTACTGCTCGGTGGTCAATTGCTTGATTTCTGAGCGTATGTGCTTCATCGCTTCCTTGGACGGCCTGGTAAATGGGAATAATCTGTCGGCCTTCCGTCCTTGGCGCATTTCTACGCTGAACCCTAAAAAGGTAAAGCTCGCTTCTCGTGCATTCACGATTTTCGTCTTTTCCTCATTCAGGGTCAGCCCCAAGTCGCTGAAAACCTTCTTCATTCCCTTTAATATCCGCCCCGTGTTGCCTTTGCATAAGACAACACAGTCGTCCGCATAGCGGACGAGCCGTGCGCCCAACCTTTCCTGCACCTTCTTGAGCTTCCATAAGGTGTCAAGAACGTTCAGGTAGACGTTGGCCAGAAGCGGAGAGATTACCCCACCTTGCGGCGTCCCTTTGTCGTTCCCCTTGTACTCCTTTTCCCCATCCTCACGCTCTTCCACAATGGGAGCTTTAAGCCACATCTTGATAAGTTTCAGTATCTGCTTATCGACGATGCGCCTTGCCACCAGTTGCAGCAGTTTGTCGTGAGGAATGGTATCGAAGTACTTGGAGATATCGGCATCAATTACCTCAGTTTTGCCCTGAAGGAGATGCTTTCTGACATCGTCCACCGCCTGATGGGCGTTCCGTTTCGGTCTGAACCCGTAAGAGTTCTCTTGAAAGTCGGCTTCGAATATGGGCTCGATTACTATTTTCACTGCCATCTGCACGACCCTGTCTTTTATCGTCGGGATTCCGAGCGGACGTTTGCCACCGCTTGCCTTAGGTATATAGACCCTTCGGACAGGTTGGGGCTTGTATTCCTTCCGCTTTAGCTCGCCGGCGATTGCTTCGAGATACCCGCTAGCTCCTCCTTCCCCTTCCTCTATGTGCTCAAAAGTTTCGCCGTCTACGCCCGGCGCACCCTTGTTCGCTTTGACAAGGTTATAGGCGTGGCTCAGGATGTCCAGCCTGTAGATCTTGTCATAGAGGAGATAGAATCTGAACTCCTTTTCCTGCTTGGCCTTCCGGTATAGTTTTCTCTGGAGTTCCCGGATGTTTTCCGGAGTTTTAAGCATTTCGCAATCTCCTTCCTTCCCTCCTTCGAAAACGTGATAAAAGCATTGCCCCTTCCCTCTCCCAAAGTTATGCTGTCTTTGGGATGCTAACGGTACTATGGGCAACTCCGATTCCCGTCACCGGCCCGGCGAAATTTCGTTTCCTTATATCCGCCGGTTTGCCTCCTGAAGGCACCGGTACGGGCCTCCCGTGTTCATTGTCGTATGGCTTCCCCTGCGTGTCGTCCCTGCCACCCCGGGAGTCCATCTATCGGTTATGGTAGTTTGCGTTAGGATAGACGCAACGGCCTTCCCCAATCTGGAAAAGGGTCGGCAACTCCATCGTGCTTTTCGAGGCTACATCCGGGTTCGCTCACGCTGCGACCCGCAGGCTTGCTCAGCTCCCTTTCGGAGCCTTTGTCAGGAAACTTAGTGCTTCAGGTTGCCCTTTACACCTCCCTCAAGCTACGTGGGTGAACTACCGAATTCCCACGACCGGACTTCAACCGGCTAGTCATACGTTTTACACGGCATGCTCCAGTTATCCGCACCGGGAGACAACCCAAAAAAGGTGTGGACTTCGGGACCTATCTGATGCGATTAAACAGCTTAATGACTGACATTTTCTGGTAGAAACTATCTTTTGCAGCGCTCGTTCAAGATTTATATGTTGAGGTGCATTGCAGGCTTGCTTCATCATTCCGTCATCAGCTTGCTTGAAGCAATTTTTTATGTTTACATTCGCATAATCCGTTCGCTAATCTTAGGAAAAAGAGTATTAAGGACGAAGATCAGCCTGAAAATCCTTGGTTTAATAATCTCTCTGGTATTATTTTCGATGCTTTTCAATATTGTTTCTGCCACTTGTTCCACAGTAAGCGGCCGATTGAACCTGTCTGTACGCGGCAGTCTCTCCCGACTGCCGGGATTGTTCTCCCAATATGTGCTATTTATTGTTCCGAATATCGCCAACGTGACATGTATTCCCGATCCATGAAGCTCTGTTCGAAGGGCTTTTGTAAAACCGTCAAGTGCATGGCGCGCGGAAATGTATGAGGCGGCTCCGGGCCAGACAATACGGGATGCGACAGAGGAGATATTAATAATCTGGCCGCTGCCACGTGTACGCATATGGGGAAGAAATTCCCTTGTAAGATTGAAAGCGGCAAAATAGGGCACTGCCATCATCATTTCCACATCTGCTGAAGCTGTTTCTTCAACTGTAAACCAGCGGCCCGCCCCAGCGTTGTTTATAACAATATCGGGAATGCCAAAGCCAGCAATGATTTTCTTCGCTACATCTGCAATTGCATATGCATCGGAGAGGTCGACAGGGAAGGGGACAGCGTACCCGCCTTGCTCCGAAATCCTATAAGCAATCTCCTCCAACTTTGGTTTGTTTCGTGCCAGAAGCAGCAGCTTGCCACCCTTCCGGGAGAGAGTTTTGGCTGTAGTTTCTCCTATTCCTGATGATGCACCGGTTATCAAAATCGTCCTGCCTTCAACTTTCATGAGATTCAACCTCCCTTTTTGAAGCCCTCTTTTTCATCTCATATATGGCCTTCATAGCAATTGATATTGTTTTCGTTCGTCCCCTCAGCCCGCCTTGGAAACTCGCCGTAGCCATTTTTCTGTAATCCCCGGCACTCATGACCGGTTCGGCGATTTGATCAGTCGTATCTTTGCTCACTTGCCCCGACATTAGTTCGGCACCTGCTCTCTTGATGAATTCATATTTATCATTAAACAGGTTTGGAACGTTGGCGATGCCCGCGGCCGATATGAGTATTTCCCCGGACCAACTCCAACCGAAGTCGCCGCATACCTTTCGGAAGTACGGACTGAGATAATCGAAATTTTCAACCTCAGGAAATCCGCAAGATGAAATCAATACCGCTTTTGGATGGCAACCAAAACGTTTGGGATGCTCGGTTCCTCCTCTGGGAGAAGCGGCCTGATCAGGTTTAAGTATGATAAAGAACCTGTCTAAAATATTTTTTACTGTTGCTGGGAATGTGAAAATATACAAGGGGGCAGCGAAAAGTAAATAATCCGCTTGTTTATAGGCACCGAGTATTATTTGGAAATCGTCTTTTTGTATACATTCCCCCGCAGTCTTCGTTTGCCAGCATTTCCAGCAGCCAAGGCAGGGACCGATTTTCATCTTGTGCGGGTAAAACTTTTGCACCTCAATTTCATTTCCCATACCTTCCAGACACAAATCGAGCATTTTCTCAGTAAATGATGGCTTTCTTAACGACCCCGAAATTGCTAAGACTTTTTTTCTAATCATATTGAATGCCCCTCAATTACATATCCTGACATTAAACAATGTGTGACAGAACTAGACCAAACTGTTTATTTGGAATTCTTCTTTAAAATGCCTCTCATCATGAAATCAAGTGCACCCTCGATGATCTCGGGTAAAAGCCTTTCAGGAAAATTGGCGGTTCTGTCCCGAATAACAAGCGACGCAATACCGTGAGTAAATGACCAGATAGCAAACGCCGCCACATCTAAGTCAGTCCTTTGAATGTATCCTGCATCCATGCACGCTTTGACATTTTCTTTCAGGAACTCAAAAGAACGCATTCCGGCTGACCATTCTTTTTTTGCTTTCAGCTCTCTGACCGGTCCTCGCATGATGAACATCAGGTCATAATATTCCGGATTCTCTAAGGCAAAAGAAATATATATTCTGCCGTGCTCCCTGAGCCGTTTCCAAGGGTCCCTTATGGGAAGAATGATTTGTTGTAGTTTATAAAATCTCTCAAAACCTTCAGCGTGGAGAGCAAGGAGTATCTCATTTTTGTCTTTGAAATAAAGATAAATCGTTGCCGGGCTGTACTCGATTCTTTCCGCGATTGCGCGTATAGTTACTTTGTCAAACCCATCCTCGATAAACAACCTCTTCGCTGTCTCGAGGATGCGCTCCCTCATCTGCTGTTTTTCTTTTTCTTTTCGTTCGGCAATCCCCATGTTTATAACCATTGTTAATTTAATAAACATAGTTTAGTAAAAAGCTTTCTGGTTGTCAAGGATATCCGTGCAGTTTGATTGTTTGCCATATCATGAATGAATAGAATAAAAAACTCCGACCACCCGGTAACCCCATGAAATCGATGATATTGACTGGACAGGCAGACAAACTAAAGCAGGCGTTAATTCCCAATGAAGATTGATATCTGGGCAGAATTTTTTTGAACGTAGCTTTAGCTGGATTTTTCCAGGAGAGTCTTTCTTTTGCTTTCAGATAGCAGCTTCGCCCCTTCTCTTAAAGTTAAGCCCGATGCCCTGTTTTTGACTTTCATCAGATAATCAAAAACCACATCTGGATCAGCCTTGGACATCTCTCTTAGTGCCCAGCCAATCGCCTTCCTTATGAAGAATTCCTTTTCTTATATCATTCGCTCTGCAAAGCTAAAGAAAAGTTTCTTATCTCCCTTACCTTCCCTGAAAAGAACAATTTGTGAAATTAGAGCGGCCCTGCGCATCCAAAAATTATCTGCTTTGCTCCATTTCCGTAGATAACTGTACGCCTTTTGGTCTTTTCTGAGGACGGCTTCCACAAGGTGGGTAGCTATCCCGTCAACGTGGTCCCATCCCGTGGACTCCGTGAGCATGCGTTCCAACGTCGGCATCGATCCAAAATCAAGAATTTCGCTGAACTGCCGCAGGAGCTTTATTGCCAGAGTTTTCTCCTGGTGATATTCAGAATTCCAGAGCCTTCCAGTAAAATCAAACAAAGAATTTTTATCTATATCTTTGTTTGCCCGCTTAAAGTCCTTGGCCATCTTTTCCATGAATGGCACCGGTATGCCGAAAAACTTGAAAGGACTCTTAAGGTAGGACTTTTCCTTTTCGGCCCTTTCGGGGTCCGAATTGTTACTCAGCGTTTCCCTAAAAGTTGCAAGGCATTTATTTATATCAGGCTTGCTCATTGAAAATTTCGGAAAATTACTTTATATATTTTTTCGGTAAGTGCGCCACAACAGGCGAGAAAGGAGGAAATGACATGTACATTGTCTCTTTCAAGCCGTGCCTCACAGAAGATGAGCAGGGCCGGATGTCAATAGTGGCCATCAAATCCTTCATGCTGCCCCAAAGCTCTTGTCGCGCCGCCGATAAGCTCCGAGCGCCTGGAGAAGTTGATCTCTGTCAAAATCCGGCCATAAAGTGGCCGTAAAGTAAAACTGCGAATGCGCCGACTGCCAAACAAGAAAGTTACTGGTCCTTTTTTCCCCTGATGTCCTTATGATGAGGTCCGGCTCCAGTAGTCCTGCAGTGTCTAGAAATCCTGAGAAAGCCTCCTCATTTATCATGTCCGGCTCAATGCCGGATGCAATCGCTTTCTTCACCGCACGTAATATCTCATCCTTGCCACCATAACTGATGGCGGTGGTGAGGACCATTCCTTTACAGCCGGCTGTCAGCTCCTCAGCATGCGCCACCAGACCGCGCACGATTTCGGGCAGTTTGCTGGAATCCCCGATAGCCCGAAAAGAAATATCCAGTTTCTTGAACTCGTACATCTCATCACGGAGAAAGAATTCCAGGAGCTTCATGAGGAGATTGACTTCAGCCGGAGGTCTTTGCCAGTTTTCAGAAGAGAAAACATAGAGAGTAAGGGACTCAATGCCAAGTTCTCTGGCCACTCGGATGATCTCCTTTGCGCGTGCGACCCCGCACCTATGGCCCTTCGCCCGGGGAAGTCCTCTCGACTTCGCCCATCGTCCGTTTCCGTCCATTATTATGCCTATGTGACGCGGCATGTTGCTGATAGCAGAAGAGTTCATTCACCCCCCAGTGAATACATTTGGAAGTGCTCCATACCGGTAGAATAGCTTTCCTCCAGGGAAATCGCAAGCCACCATTGAAGATTGGATAAAATTTAAAAAAATCCTCTGCCAGCATCTCTTTATTCGGATATACTTCACCATAGCGGGGGATGCCTGCTCGTCAATGCGCCTGGTGGTCGCTTTCACAGTGGCCGTGGGAGATGTCCAATTCATCACTTGTGCAGGCCGGATTTTCATCAACGGCTACGTTGCTAAGCTTAATTTAAATTCTGATTGTACTATGCACATTTTGGGCAATCGTTTTCAAGACAAGCTTCGGGGCGAAGCTTAGCCTCAAAAGGAGACTACCTACCACGCGGGTTTGAAGGGGTACCTAAAATCCTGGTTCAACCGGCATTTGTGTTTAGTTCCTGCAGAACCTTGGCCTTAACCGGCCCTTTTTCTTTATACTGAATAAATGAAGGACAGCGGGTTGCCATCTGAAAGGGCTTCGATACTCATGTATCACAATATCGGCATCCCCCCCCAAGGGGCGAAGCTGCGCAGTCTCTATGTGACCCCCCGCATGTTCCGCTTCCAGATGTGGTATCTGAAGCACGCTGGTTTCCAGGTGGCGCCTTTAGCGGACGTGGTGGACTTCTCAAAAAAAACGGGTTTTTTTGGGAACGCCTCCGGCAAAGCTAAAAAAAAGCAAAAACGCCTCATATCTCTTACCTTCGATGACGGTTTCCTGGATTTTTATGAGAACGCCTTCCCCGTGCTCAAAAAATACGGCTATCCCGCCACCGTATTCGTGGTTTCCGGTCTTGCGGGCAGGGAGAACCTGTGGGACGCGCACCTTGGCGTGAGCAAGAAACTCATGGACTGGGAAAAGATAAGGACCCTAAGGGAAAACGGGATAACCATCGGCGCGCATACTCGGACGCACCCGAAATTAAGTTCCCTTCCCCCGGAAGATGTTAAAAAGGAGGTCCACGGCTCCATGGCGGAGATAGAGGAGCATACCGGGGAGGCGGCCGATTTTTTCTGCTATCCCTACGGGGACTTTAACGATAGCACCGTCCGGGAGGTAAAGAAGGCCGGCTTTCTTGGCGCGGTCTCCGTGGCGCGCGGGTTCGTTTCCAGGGGGGATGACCCCTTTACGCTCAAAAGGATACCGGTGCGGCTCAATACCTGGCCCCTGTCTTTCATCTACAAGCTCCATTCGGACTATGAGGCAAAAAAAGGCAGGCAATTGGAAAAGGGCGGCGCGTGAACATACTGATAGTAAGCTCCACGAAGGCATTCGGAGGGATGGAAAACCAGACCTTAAACCTGGTGCGCGCGCTTTCGGGCCTGGGGCACAATGTTGTCCTCGGGGCTCCCGCGGGAAGCCTGGTCTATGAGAAAGCGCGGCAGTTCTCCGTGCAGGTGGAAGACATTTCATTTGCCAACGCGGGCGATCTTCTTGCGGCCTTCAAGATGGCAAAGGCCGTCCGCAGGCACAAAACGGATGTCATAGCCGCCACGATGGGCAAGGAATATTGGCCGGTGGCGCTGACGGCAAAGATCGTTGGACGGAAGGTCGTGTTCATGCGGCATATGGCAGACAGGCTTAAAGGGCACACTGCTTGGCTCATCCGGCATGCTGTGGACAACGTGGTGGCTGTAAGCGATTTTGTAAGGCAGGGCCTTTTGGAGGCGGGTATCCCTTCGGAAAAGATATCCGTGGTCCATAACGGAATAGACCCGGACAGGTTTTTTGATTTTGCAAGACAAGAGGGCCAGAGGCAGGAGGCCAGGGCTGAATTTGGCTTTTCCGGGGAGGATCTGATTGTAGGCGCCGCCGGTGCGCTCAATGAGGGCAAAGGGCTTTTTGTTCTCATGAAAGCTGCCGGTTTACTGATGGAAAAACATCCGCTGACAGAAAAAAGTGGAATCAAAAAAAAGGTAAAACTCCTTTTGGCGGGCGAGGGGCCGGGACGCGCTGAGCTTGAGGAAGAGGCCAGGCGGCAGGGGGTCGAGGCGGTTTTCGCGGGCAGAAGACTGGACATGGAGCGCGTGTACGCCGCCATGGACATATTTACTTTTCCCTCCATCTGCCGCGAGACCTTCGGCATGGTGGTGATAGAGGCCATGGCTTCCGGCCTGCCGGTGATCGCAAGCTCGGTAGGCGGGGTGCCGGAGATAGTAAAAGACGGCGAAAATGGTTTTCTGGTTGCCCCTGGGAATCCGGAGGCGCTTGCTTTAGCCATATTGCGGCTGGCAGAGGATGCGGAAATCACAAAAAAGCTGGTGCAAAACGGGCAAAAAAGCGTAAGGGAATCGTTTTCTTCAGAGGCGATGGCAAGACGTTTCGAGTCGGTGCTGCTGGGGCTTTAGACTAAAAAATCTCTTTTTCGTATATCCTGTATTTCTTGTACACGCTGCCGCCTATCATCTCCGAGATATAGATTATGGGCAGGTTATCTTCCAGTATCCAAGAGAACTCTATCTGCCTGTATTTGTCCTTGAAGCTCTTGATGCCCTCAAATCCCTTCTTTATCATCAGGGCTTCCACCCCGCGGCCCCTCCAATTTTCCTTCACGCCAAGCAGCATGAGTCTTAGCGCATCTATCTTTCTCGAACGGTGGACGGCCTTTATTATCCCAAGCGGGGTGAGCCTTCCGCGCAGGACCCTCAGGACCTGGTTCATGTCCGGCACCATCCCCAAAAAGCCTACCGGCTGGCCGTCACCGGTCTCCGCTATTATCGTCAGCTCGGGAACAAGCACGCTTTTAAGCTGGGTGGTTATGACGTCCACTTCCTCCACCGTGATCGGAAGGAAACCCCAGTTGTCTTTCCAGGAGTCATTATAAACATCCCGGAAAATGGATATCTCCCGGTGCAGGTTTTTCATGTCGGCCAGGCGGACGGTTACTCCCTTTCTTTCGGCTATTGCCGCAACGCGGCTGACCTTTTCAGGCAAGGGCAGCGCCATGTCCCTGATAAAAGCCAGGAGATCCTTGGATTTTTTCATCCCGCAGGCCTCCATAAGGCTGTTATACCAGGAAGGGTTATAAGGAGTCATTATCATGGGTGGCTGCTCGTATCCTTCCAGTTGGAAGGCGCACTCATCGTTCGTTGAAAAGTTCATTGGCCCACGCATCGTTTTTAGCCCCGCGTCCTTAAGCTCGGAGGAGGCGCGGTCAAGAAGGGCCTGGGCAACGGAAGCATCATTTATGGATTCGTAAAACCCGAAGAACCCCGCCCCGTCATTATGGTATTCCAGATGTCTTCTGTTCACCACGGATGCCACCCTGCCCGCTATTTTTCCGTCTTTTTCCAGAAGGAAGAGTTTTATGTCCGCATCCTTGTAAACAGGGTTTTTAGCTGGATCGAAGAGTTTTTTCTGTTCGAAGATGGGCATGGGAGAATAAAACGGGTCGTTTTTGTAAAGGTGCGAAAGCGGGAACTTGATAAAATTAAGCAGGTCGCATTTCGTCTTTACCTGGGTTATCTTAGCCATGGAAAATTATAACCTAACGGGAAAAAATAAAAAAAGCGCTGCATGCCCCCTAAAAAAACGGCAAAACGAGAACCGGGAAGATGCAGGGTGGGGGCGGACGGCATTCGCTCCGCTAAGTGCTGTCTCACCTTGTTTGCCAGCATACCGTGTATACCGCACGGGGTCTCCAGGTTGCCGCTACTTCATGTGACGCGCCCGCAGCACCCGTTGCGCTCATATCAACCGCCCCCGCATTAATCCCTGAAAAGCCTTTTATTTTTTATTAGAATAATAAAAAATGAGCCAGAAAATGCAAAAAGACCAAGACCCGCTTGGCCGGAAAATAGGGGAACGGATAGTTGCCGGGGGCCCTATCACGTTCAGGGAGTTCATGAGGATGGCGCTCTACGAGCCCGGTCTCGGTTATTACACGGAGCCCGGCGCGCAGATAGGCAAGGCGGGGGACTTCTATACCAGCCCGCACCTGCACCCCGCCTTTGGCCAGATGATCGCAAAGCAGATAGAAGAGATGTGGACTGTGCTTGGCAAAGGACCTTTTGCGGTAATAGAGCAGGGGCCGGGAAAGGGATATCTGGCAAAAGACATACTGGATCATATAGAGGCAAAAAACGGGGAGCTCTACGACGCTGTTACCTACCGGCTGATAGAGCTTAACCCCGCGCTGGAGAGTTTCCAGGATGAGCTTTTAGACAGACACCAAAAAAACAAAAAGGTCTTCCGGGATGCGCGTCTGGGAGAGACAAAAGAAGAAAAAGGGATGATACTGGCCAATGAGCTTCTGGACGCCTTCCCCGTCCATCTGGTGCAGATGCGGGGGGACGAACTTATGGAGGTTTATGCCGGCTTTGACGCGGGAAAAGGTCTCTTTTATGAAACGCTTGCTCCGCCCTCAATCCCCGAGATCGAAGAATACATACGGGAGTTCGTCCCCGGCGGAAGGCTACCTGCGGGTTTTTACCGGACGGAGGTGAACCTGGATGTCAGGGGATGGCTCCGGGAAGCCGGAGAGGCCTTTAAGGGAGGCTCCTTCCTGCTTGTAATAGACTACGGGTATCCTGCCTGGGACTATTACGGCCCGGAGCGGGACCGTGGGACCCTCCTTTGTTACAAGGGGCACAGGGTGAGCGAGGACCCGTACAAAGAGCCTGGCCGCATGGACATAACGGCGCACGTGAATTTTTCAGCCCTGGCAAGGTGGGGAGAGCGCGAAGGTTTCAGGTGCGCGGGCTTTTGCCCGCAGGGCACGTATTTGGTTTCACTGGGGATGGAAGATATACTCGAAGGCCTTGGACAGCAGGACATCCTCCGGATAAAGGGCCTGCTTCTTCCTGGCACGATGGGACAGACGCATAAGGTGATGGCCCTTTATAAATCGGATCTGATACGGGCCGGCGGCCCTGGGGGGGCGGGAGAGCTGCCAAAACTGCGCGGGTTTGCAATGAGGAACCAGTGCAAGGTGCTCTGAGTTTTTAGAGATCCGGCCTAAAACTCTTTCAGCCGCGCAAGGCTTTTAAAGACGTCCTCCTTGTTGTGGGCCTCCACCGTAAACACGATTTCTTCCCTGCCCCTTAACTCTTTAAACAGACGGTCAAAGGGGAAGGTGCCTTCTCCTATCGGGCGGTGAGCGTCCGCGGAGCCGTCGTTGTCGTGCAGGTGGAGCTCGATGATGTATTTTTTAAGCGGCAAAAGCCAGTCCTCCAGCGCCAGGGATTTTGAGAAAAGATTGAAATGCCCCGTATCGAAACAGAGGCCGAAACTTTCGCAGCCAAGCACGCCAAAAAGCGCCTCCAGGTTTTCCGGGCTGTCCTCGAATATGTTTTCGACCGCTATCCTTATGCCCGCCTTTTGCGCCCGCTTTAGCAGGGACTCCCAGGTAAGCACGGATCTTTCAAGCCAGAGGTCCACCCGGAGCGAATATTTCCATTTCTCGTACCCGGAATGAAATACTATGGTTCCGGCGCCCAGCGCGCCGGCCAAGTCCAGGGTCTTTCCAAACCGGTCGATGGTCACCGCGCGTATTTTTTCGTCTACCGCACCCGGAGACAGGTCCATAAAAGGTGCATGGACGCTCAGTTCAGGCCCATAGTCAAGGAGTTTTAATGTCTCTTCCAGCCGCATTTTCTTTTGATCGGATGCACTTTCAGGGGCCAAAAGATCCATGTCGCAGGCCTGTATATAGAGCTCCAGGTCAAAACCGTTTTCCCGGCAGAGCGGTGCGAACTCCAAAAGCCTTCCAAACGGCATATGAACGTGCGGGTTTTTGGTTAACAAGCTTTTATGCTCTTTGTTTTATTTTGCTTTTGCTGCGGTTTGCTACGGGTTATTAGGTGAACTGTTAGTGGCCGGGGCGGCCTTGCTCTCCGTCTTGGCTTCAGTGGATTTTTCCGTCTTTTCAACCGCCTTATCCTTGTCTCCGCTTTTTTTGTGCGCCTTGCCGGCTGAACTGCCGGGGTTTTTTTTGCCGGCGAAATCCGTAACGTACCAGCCGGTGCCTTTAAGTACAAAAGAGGTGTTAGAGACCAGCTTTTTTAACTTGCCCTTGCAATCTGGACATTCGGTAAGAAGCGGGTCGCTGAATTTCTGGAACACCTCCAACCGCTTGTTACATTTTTCGCACGCATATTCGTATATTGGCATTTTGAGTCTGATCCTCCGCTTGAGAAAAAAATTAAAAATTAAAATTTTTATGCACTATTAATAATATAAAAGATGCCGCAAGCCCCGTCAAATAAGGTTTTGCTCTTATTTTAAAGGTTCTGTTTCAGCGGGAATGATTTTGCCCTTGATGGAAGCCCTTGTTGCCAGGTGTACGCTGGCGTGTCTTCTGCCATAGGCAAAGTAGATGAAAAGCCCCGCCACCAGCCATATTACCAGCCTCATCCAGGTGGCGGCCGGCAGCCCGGCCATAAGGTAAAAACAGGAGATGATGCCCAGAACCGGGGTAGCCGTGCCACCCGGCGCCTTGAAAACCCTTTTTGCCTCCGGATGGGTACGCCTTAATACCAGCACTCCGGCGCAGACTATGGCAAAGGCAAGCAGGGTGCCGATGCTCACCATCTCGCCCACTATCCCAAGCGGCAGAATGGCGGATGCCGCCGCCGTGACCACTCCAGTAATTATCGTGTTTATATAAGGCGTCCTGAACCTTGGATGCACCTTCGAGGCCCAGTGTGGAAGGAGCCTGTCTTTTGCCATCGTGAAAAATATCCTGGACTGCCCAAGCAGAAGGACCAGGACGGTTGAGGTCAATCCGGCTATCGCCCCCACCTTCAAAAGAGGGGAGAACCAGTATAGTTTCATCGCGTCCAGCGCCACCGCAAAGGGCGCGGGCACATTCAGCTTGGTGTAGTGAACAACCCCTGTCAGAACCAGCGAGACCACCACATAGAGCACCGTGCAGATAAAAAGGCTGCCCAGTATGCCAATGGGCATGTCCCTTTTCGGGTTTTTGGCCTCCTGCGCCAGCGTGGAGACCGCGTCAAACCCTATGTAGGCAAAAAATATTACGCCCGCCCCGCGCAGCACCCCGCTAACGCCGAAAATACCGAACTGCCCGCTGTTTTTGGGTATGAACGGGTGCCAGAGCGCCGGTTTTATGAAGTGGATCCCTAGCCCTATGAAGGCAAAAAGAATGGCCACCTTGATGAATACGACCGCCGCGTTCAGGGCGGCGGACTCCCTGATGCCCAGCACCAGGATCACAGTTATGAAGGCCACAAGCGCCACTGCCGGCAGGTTGAACAGCGCCCCGGTTAAAAACCACTTGTGCAGGACCGGATCAAAACCAAGGGGCGGACCTGAGAGCGCGGCAGGGAAATTAATGCCAAGCCCCTTGACGAAGCTTATGAAGTAACCGGACCAGCCTATGGAGACGGTAGTTGCACCCAGAGTGTATTCCAGGATGAGGTCCCAGCCGATTATCCAGGCCAGGAACTGCCCAAGGGTGGCATAAGCGTATGTATAAGCGCTGCCCGCGATGGGTATCATCGAGGAGAACTCCGCATAACAGAGACCTGAGAATCCGCAGGCTATTGCAGCAAGAAGGAAGGAAAGGACTATGCCGGGACCGGCGTTCTGGGCGGCCGCCTGACCTGTAAGGACGAATATTCCCGCCCCGATTATCACGCCTATACCCAGGAGCACCAGGTTTACTGGCCCTATGGATCTCCTCAGGCTGTGCTTTTCATCGAATGCCTCTTCCTGCAGAGATTCCAGGGTTTTTTTAAGAAGAAGTCTTTTCATCGGGAAGGCGGGTTTTTTCTCACTAAAGCTCTATGAGTTTTGCTATCTTTTTTCTTTCGTTGAGCATATCGGCCATGACCTCTCTCATCAGGTTGCAGGCCTCTATTACCTTCAGGTTGGATATGCTGTAGTAAATGTTCACCCCGTCGCGCCTGGTCTTCAGTATTCCCTTGTGGCGCATCATCGCCAGGTGCTGGGAGACGTTGGCCTTTGGAACTCCCAGTATCTCGACCAGCTCCGTCACGCTCTTTTCGCCGCTTTTAAGGGCGTTCATTATCTCAAGCCGCTTTGGGCTTGCTATGGTCTTGCAGATTTCCGCCTGGAGCTCGAATATGGTCCTGTCTTTTGACACTGCTAATAATTTAATGGTTATTTTTAATAGTTGTCAAGGGATTCAAAAGCATCCTTTATGTGCTCCAGCCCGGCGGGGCCGATGGTTATAACGTCAAAGCGCGCCGGCAGCTCGGTTTTTTTTAGCGCCATGTACCCCCTGGCCGCCTTTACTATCCTGTCCTGCTTCCTAGGGTCCACGGCCTCGGCGGGCCCCCCGAAAAGTCCTGAGCTCCTGGCCTTTACCTCTACGAACACAAGCCACCCCTCGTGCATGGCTATTATGTCGATTTCCGCCCGCCTGATGCGGAAATTGCGGCAGACTATCTTATAGCCCTGTTTTCCCAGGTAGTTTACCGCCTGCTGCTCGGCGCTCCTGCCCAGGCGGGTCTTATTCGGCAGATGGGGTAACTGGTCCCGCAAAAAAACCTTCGAGCCTCCTCAGGAGCGTGGGTATGGATTCTATGTCCTTGATGTCCTTCTGGCACATTGCCCTGATTATCTCGCGGAAGCCGTGGAATTCCTCGAAATGCCCCTCAAGGCTTTCCTCCAGGGCTTTTGTCATCTGGTCCCCTCTCTGGTCCCAGTCCAACAGGAGAACGGCCGTCCCGTAACTTTCAATTATCTCTTCGGAGAACTCGTAAAGGTTTTGCCCCCTGTGCAGCGTTATTATCTCACCATCGAGGCCCAGGGACCTCAAGGCCAGGGCGTCTTTTTTCCCCTCCACTATAACAGGTGTGCTTTTGTTTACTTCGATCAACTCCGCCAGGACCTCCCGCAGCCGCTCTGCCCTTTGCGCGTCTCCGCGGGCGGACAGGACGCGCATCTCGCCGCCCTGCCTCTCAGCCTTGTAATTTTTCCTGTCTTTCTTCCTGCTCAAAGGGTTTTTAAAAAAACAAGCTGTGCCGCAATACTTCTAACCGTCTTAGTAATTATAACTGAAACTCAGGGGGCTTATGTGCGAAGACGGGGCCTCCCGGCGTCTGAAAAAATAAAATCCTATTCCACGGCCACGAAGGTCTCCGTTCTGGTGAGTCCTCTTACCTTCCTGACCCTTTTTAATATTTTGTTGAATATATCGTTGGTGTCCTTGGCCTCCAGGGCGGCGATGATATCGTATTGCCCAGTGACGACGTCCGCCTCCTTGACGCCTCCGATGCCCCTCAGCGTATCACGGATGGTCTGCTCTTTTCCGGGGATGACGTTCGCAAGAAGATAGACTCTGCTCATGGTGTTTAAGCGCCTCCTTTGGAATGGGCAAGGGCGCGGCCGTTCCCATGGGTCTTCCGGCCCCCGCGCCTGAGTCCGTTTTTTTCGTTTTTTTCGCCTTTTTTGCTTTTTTCGCCTTTTTGTTCTTTCGCTTTAAGCCCGGCCTCACCGCGGGGCGGTTTTTCGAGGCTCTTGCGGAGGGCCTCCATCAGGCTCACCACCTTGGGACCGGGGGGCGCCGCGGGCGCCAATTTTATCTCCCTGCCTTCTATCTTTGCGTTTATGACGTTCATCAGCGCCTCGCGGTAGGTGTCTTTGTACCTGGAAGGGTCGAATTTCACCGCGAACCTGTTGATAAGCTCTTTTGCCAGCGAAAGCTCGTCTTTGTTGGGCTTCACTTCAGGGATGCTGAGTTCCTTCGGGTCTGCCACCTCCTCCTGGTAAAGAAGCGTTTGGAGCAGCAGGACGTCCCCGTGGACGCCAAGCGCCGCCAGATGCTCCTTTTCCTTCAGTGCCACCCTGGCCATGGCGGTCTTGCCGGTTTCTCTTATGGCCTCCCTGAGCAGCCCGTAAGGCCGCTCGCTTCCCTCGTCCGGCTCCATGTAATAGACCTTGTCAAAGTATATGGAAGGTATCTCGCCCGCCCCCACAAACCCCTCGATGTTTATGGATTTTGAGGCAAACTGCGGAAGGGCCTTGAACTCATCCCCCGTGATGACCACAAACTTCCGCTTCCTGTACTCATATCCGCGGACTATCTCATCCCAGGACAGGTCTTTGTTGTCCTGCGGGCAGTGCCGCCGGTATTCTATGGGGGCGTTGTCGGCCTTGTGGAGCAGCTTGAAGGACAGCTCCTTCCTCTGTGTGGCGGCGTACAGTTTTACCCGGATGCTGACAAGGGCAAAGTTGATGCTGCCTTTCCATATGGCCTTCATAACCAAACAATATCATCAATAAAATAGCCGGTCAAAAAAAATCTCCATGTGGTATCCTCTAAAAACATAAGTATTAATGATTTTTTGATTAAATTTTTTTATTTGATAATAAAGAACGCGTTATATTACCCTTTAGGACACTTCTCTTACGCGAAAAAAACCATAAGAAGGAGGACTATATGAAGAAGTATGAGACGCCCCTTCTTGACGAGCTTGAGAAGGGCCCATGGCCCAGCTTTGTTAAGGAGATGAAGAGGGCGGCAGCTAAGAACGAGATGGCCAATGACGAGCTTGGCCAGGTTGAAAAGTCCTACAAGGACAAGCGCGGCTACTGGAAACACGGCGGCATAGTGGGCGTGCTTGGTTATGGCGGCGGCGTCATAGGTAGGTATTCCTCTATACCGGAAGAGTTTCCCGGCGTTGCCCATTTCCACACCTTCAGGATCAACCAGCCCAGCGGTATGTATTACAAGACCGAGAGGCTGAGGGAGATCATGGACCTGTGGGACAAATACGGCAGCGGTCTTACCAACATGCACGGCTCCACCGGCGACATGATCATGCTTGGCTGCAGGACCGAGGCTCTTGAGCCCCTGTTTGCCGAGACGTCTTCCCGCGGGTGGGACCTTGGTGGTTCCGGCTCCGCTTTGAGGACTCCGGCGTGCTGCCTTGGGAAGTCCAGGTGCGAATGGGCAAACATTGACACCATGGACCTCTGCAACGAGCTCACCCAGGCTTACCAGGACTATCTGCACAGGCCGGCCTGGCCATACAAGTTCAAATTCAAGATCGCAGGCTGCGCCGTGGACTGCGTTGCCTCGATAGCCCGCGCCGACTGCTCCGTCATCGGCACCTGGAAGGGCAAGATCGCGGTGGATCAGTCCGCTGTAGCTAATTACGCCAAAGGCGGGATGAACATCCAGGCCGAGATCGTGGACATGTGCCCCACGGGCTGCATGAGCTACAACGGCTCCGAGCTTACGATAGACGACGAGAACTGCAGCCGCTGCATGCACTGCATATCCAAGATGACGAAGGCCCTCAGGCCCACCGGCGAAAGGGGCGCGACCATACTCATTGGCGCCAAGGCTCCCATCGTTGTGGGTTCGCTGCTTTCCTGGGTGGTAGTGCCGTTCATAAAGATGGAGCCGCCGTACACCGAGTTCAAGGAACTGGTTGAGAAGATGTGGGAGTGGTGGGACGACAACGCCAAGCCCAGGGAGAGGATAGGCGAGCTCATCGAGATGAAGGGCATGAGGCCGTTCCTGGAAGCCATCGGCGTGGAGCCGCAGGCGCAGCAGGTATATGAGCCAAGAAAAGACCCGTTCTTCTTCTGGAAGGAAGAGGACCTCAATAAATAACGATTTTTAAAAGAAACCGTAAAGGAGGAATAAAATAATGTCTTGGCTTTCCGAGCAAGAAGCGAAGCAAAAAAGACAGACAGATATCGGGCCGCCCAGCTATAAGGAGATGCTTCCGCCCGTTATCGCTAAAAATTACGGCAAATGGAAGTATCATGAGGTCCTCACCCCGGGGCATATGGTCCATGTGGCCGAGTCCGGAGACAAGGTCTACACCGTCAGGGTGGCGGGCCCCAGGCTCCTTTCCACTGCCTCCATCCGGGAGCTGATGGATATAGCGGACAAGTACTGCGATGGCTACATCCGCTGGACTACCCGCAACAATATTGAGTTCATGACCACGAAGGAAGAGAACGTGGCCCTGATAAAGAAGGCCGCCGATGAGATAGGTTTCCCCTCTGGCGGCATAGGTTCCGGCATCTCCAATATGGTCCACACGCAGGGCTGGATCCACTGCCACAGCGCCTGCACGGACGCCTCCGGTCTGGTCAAGGCCATAATGGACGAGCTGTTCCCTTACTTCAACGAGAAGCACCTTCCGGCAAAGACCAGGCTTGCTCTGGCCTGCTGCGTCAATATGTGCGGCGCGGTGCACTGCTCCGACATAGCGGTCGTGGCCATTCACAGGAAAGTACCTGAGATCGATCATGATCATGTGAAGAACATGTGCGAGATACCGACCACGGTAAGCTCCTGTCCGACCAGGGCCATCAGCCCGGATCCGGCCAAGAAGAGCATAAAGATCAACCCGGACAAGTGCATGTATTGCGGCAACTGCTTTACCGTCTGCCCGCCCATCAACATCCACAATCCGGAGCAGGACGGTGTGGCCATAGTCGTAGGCGGCAAGGTTGGCAGCCTGAGGAAGGGACCCATGTTCTCCAAGCTGGCGATCCCCTACATAAAGAACAACCCGCCCAGGTGGCCTGAGGTTGTCGAGGCCGTCAAGAACATCGTGGACACCTACGCAAAAGATGCAAGGAAAAACGAAAGGGTCGGCGAATGGATCGACAGGATAGGCTGGGAGTCTTTCTTCAAGAAGACCGGCATACCCTTCACGTTCCAGCACATCGACGACTTCACCTTCGCGAGGGATACGTTCAGGACGTCTGCCGCATTTAAGTGGTAAAATAAAAAAAGGGGCAGCGGGCGCGCGCAGAAGCGCGCCCGTCCTTTTTGTTTTTTTCTTTTTTGTTTTTGTTTTTTTCAGGCTCAGGGTTGATTAGGACCAGTTAGGGCAAACGAACAAAAAACACAAAGCCAAAAAATCATTTACAGCCGGAGGGCAGGCAAGAAATGGAAAAGGAAGAGCTTAAAGACAAGATTTTCGCTTTTGTGCAGGCCGCGAAAGGCAAAAAGAAGCTGAAGGAAAAAGATATCATAAAAGGCGTGTCCACTGAGACCGGCGAGGCTGCGGATGTCGTCAAGAAGGCCATGAGGGAGATGATCGACGTAGGCAAGCTCATGTATTCCTATGGCGGCGGCTCCAGCTCCGTCGAGATCCCCTCTGAGGAGTACCTCAGGGAAAAGGGCATGATAAAGTAAGAGCTTAATTTAAAAAATTCCTTTGCTGTGAGAGATTTTTTATTTCCAAGGGTAGTCGTAGCCGGGCTAAGCGGTGGCTCGGGTAAGACTACCCTTAGTCTTGGGCTGGTCCGGGCGTTCAAAAAGCGTGGGCTGAAGGTGCTTGCCTTCAAGAAAGGGCCCGATTATATTGACGCGGCCTGGCTGGGCGCGGCATCCGGGGAGCCCTGTTACAACCTGGACCCCTTCCTGATAGGGCGTGAGAACATCGTTCCTTCCTTCATCAGCCGTGTAAAAAAGGCGCAGGCTGGCATATCTCTTATAGAGGGCAATCGCGGCATCTTTGACGGCATGGACCTTAAAGGCTCCCAGAGCACGGCAACGCTGGCCGGCCTGCTTGGGTCCCCGGTCATCCTGATAATGGATGCCTCCAAGATGACGCGCACCGCCGCGGCCATCGTCCTCGGGGTAAAAAATTTCGACCCGGAGCTAAAGCTTGCGGGCGTGGTTCTGAACCGGGTGGCGGGCGCCCGGCACGAGGCCATGCTTAGAAGCTCGATAGAGAGCTATACAGGGGTTCCCGTCCTTGGGGCGTTGCCAAAACTGAGGGGGGCAAATACCATTATCTCCGAGAGGCACATGGGCCTCCTTGCCCACGGAGAGCACCCGGAGGCCGCCGCGGCCCTGGAGCGCGCATGCGAGCTGATCGAAAAGCATGTGGATGTGGAAGGCGTTATAAAGGCCGCCCTTCAGGCCGTCCGTTTAAGGCAGCCCGCCCGGACCGGGGAAGACGCGGCAAAAAAGATAGACGGGAAAAAGAGAAAAGCCGGGCTCGTGATAGGCGTGATACAGGACCGCGCCTTTCAGTTCTACTATCCCGAGAATCTTGAAGCGCTTGAACAGGCGGGCGCAAAGATAGAGGTGATCAGCCCGCTTGCTGAAAAGGGCGCGGGGTCAAAAAAGACAAAAAAGATGCTTTCAAGCCTGCATGCCCTATACATCGGCGGAGGGTTCCCCGAGACCAACGCACTTCCACTGTCAGAAAACCGGGGTTTCATACGCGCTCTTAAGGAAAGGGTGGAACAGGGGCTTCCGGTCTATGCGGAGTGCGGAGGGCTCATGTACCTGGCCAGCCACATTGAGCTGGATGGCATAAGGTATAAAATGGCAGGCATATTCCCATTCGGCATGACGCTTGAAAAAAGGCCTGTCGCCCACGGGTACAGCATCGCAAAGGTGCAAGGTCAAAACCCGTTTTATCCCCTGGGGACGGTGCTTAAGGGGCACGAGTTCCATTATTCCAGGCCAGCCAGGATTCCCGCAAAAAGCAAAAACAAGAAAACGGAAATGGGAAAAAGCGCCGGAAACACTAACGGCTCGCGGCTGGTTCTTCAGATGGAGCGGGGAACCGGGATCGAAGGCGGCATGGATGGCCTGGTATATAAAAATGTCTTTGCCACTTACACCCATACCCATGCCCTTGGCACCCCGGAATGGGCGCGCGGAATGCTGAAAGCGGCAGCAAAGTTTTTAAATTTGCGATGACAGGGCGCAAGGTTTTTCTGCTTGGACTTTTTTTCTGTCTTGTCTGTGCCGCTTTTTCTCCGTGTCCTTCCAGCGCCAATCCTGAATATGCCAGGGCCACCGGAAAGGCGTGCATACAGTGCCATGGCGGGGGCGAGGTTGCCGGGCAACCTTTTTCTTCCGGGCAGCCGTTTGCCCATGGAGGTTCTTACCATAGGTCTCAACTTGCCGTGCTGCCGCCCAGCCTGCCGCCCAGCCAGACTGCCGGATTGGAAAGCAGGTTGTTTCTGCCAGGCGTCGCCAGCCCGATCTCCGCGATAGAATGGTTAGCTGCCCTCCTGTGCCTGCTTCTTATCCGGAAACCGGAACACGCCGCGAAGTAGTGATACAATTGGATTAAGCGAAGCGGCCTGGAGCGTGCTGGGCCAACGCGTTTCGGGCGATAGGATGAACAAGTGCCAGGGTATCAAACAACAAAGGAGGCACACATGGCAATCAGTAACGAGCAAACAGTGTTAGATGACATGAGGGCTGTTGCGCCTGAATTTTCGAAGCTTACAGAAGAGCTTCTATTCGGTGATATTTGGAAACGCCCTGATCTCTCGCAGCGCGATAAAAGCTTGATCACTGTCACATGCCTGATCGCGCTGAACCGTATAGAGCAAGTCGATTTCCATCTTAAAAAGGCTTTTGAAAACGGCCTCACGAAGGAAGAACTTGTGGCCGCGATCACGCATATTGCATTTTACGCCGGATGGCCTACGGCAGCCTCAGGGTTTGTTCACTTGAAAAAAATAATCGATCACCTATAAGTTGATTTAAGAAAAACTGAGTTCAAGGGGCCTTGCGAACTTTCCTGCATATTAGCGCCGCGCTCGCCTTTTGTTTTAGTTAGACCAGAGGAAAGAGAGAAAAAGGGGGCAACGCCCCCTTTTCAGTTTCTTTTGTCTAACAAAAACTTCCTGTGGAAACATGGCATCTTCCGCGAACTTGGGGCGGACAAGACTGCGTCCACCTACCCGCACTTTGCGACAACTAGAAAAAGGTGCGGGCTTCGGGACGTAACTTATGCGATCGCATAACTTACCGGCCTCACTTTTTCTGGTAGAACTATGGGATGGCTCTTATTTCCCAAATGGTCGCATTATGCCTCGATAGGGACTGATACTAAATTGACTGCTTTAGAATTTATTCGTATACTGAAACAGATTCTTTTTGAGAGGAGGTGGACAGGTGATCGCGTATTTCATGCCGGGGCTTTTTAAGGCCGCGTTTGGCTGACGAAGCTTTACCCAAAAGCCTGGTCGAGGTTTTCCGGCTATGGAGTTCGGCGGTCGTTCTGGTTCACGCTCCTTGTTCATAACTGCCTGATCCGCTGATTTAATCCAAACTCCACCGCAAAAAATCCATAGCGAAAAAAGTCTTGCCAACCTCACTGCTGCGCGTGGACGGGGTCTTTTCCGTCCGGCTAGCTGAAATTTTTTTGAGGTTTTTTTTCACTTCGACCTTGCTGCCCCGTATTAAATCGGGCAATAAATTTTTTTCGATTTTTGTCATCGCCGGGCAGATTTTTTCAAATAAAAAAAGTGGAGGATTTATGAGCGGAAAAGATTATACAAAGATGTGGGAAGGCCTTGGACTTAATCTTGAGAATCACGCGGGGCTCCTTGGCGCCCTTTCAAAGGCTTACACGGACATTTACCTTGCTCAGAAGAACAGGCCCAAGGCAATGGAGTACTTTGATTTTGTCATTTCCGAGGTGCATGGACTGAGGATCGAGGAGATCGTGAACGCAAAGGAATCTGGCCGCAAGGTGGTGGGCACATTCTGCGTCTATGTGCCCGAGGAGATCGTGCTTGCGGCTGACGGAGTATGCATAGGCTTATGCGCGGGTGCTGAGGTAGGCTCCGACGAGGCCGAGAAGTTCATACCCAGAAACACCTGCGCCCTCATAAAGGCTTTCATGGGTTTCAAGCTTTCCAGGCTTTGCCCTTATGTCGAATCCGCTGACCTTATCGTTGGCGAGACTACTTGCGATGGCAAGAAAAAAGCATATGAAAGCTTTAATGACATAACTGGAAAGGTCTATGTTATGGAAATCCCTCACATGAAAAACGCCGAGGACAGAAAACTCTGGCTCAGTGAGGTAAAGCGGTTCAAGGATAAGATGGAGGCGCTTTCCGGAAAGAAGATCTCTCTTGAAGGGCTTAAAAAAACTGCGGCAGTTGTGAACGCGAAGAGAAAAGCGCTCCAGAGGCTTAGTAAACTAAGGGCGGCGGATCCAGCTCCGATATCTGGTCTGGATGCTCTTCTGGTAAACCAGGTTTCCTTCTACGATGACCCTCAGAGGTTCACCGAGATGACAAACAAGCTTTGCGACGAACTCCAAGAAAGGGTATCGAATGGAACCGGTGTGGCGGTAAAGGGCGCGCCCCGCATACTCATCTCAGGCTCGCCAATGGCGATACCCAACTGGAAGCTCCACGCGATAATCGAGGGAAGTGGCGCGGTAGCGGTTGGAGAAGAGTCCTGCATAGGAGAAAGAAATCACAGAGACCTGCTGGATGAGAATTTCTCCAATGTGCATGAGGCGATGGAAAAACTTGCCTCCCGTTACCTGGGCATAGACTGCGCCTGCTTTACACCGAACACTGAGCGGCTGGACAATATAAAGGCTTTGACCAAAAGTCTCCATGCGGACGGTGTCATCCACTATTCCCTCCAGTTCTGCACGCCTTACATGATGGAGGCGTACAAAGCGGAGAAGGCCGTTACCGAAGTGCCTTTCATGCGTATAGAGACGGACTATAGCATGGAGGATTTCGGACAGCTAAAGGTAAGGGTGGAAGCCTTTATCGAGATGCTCAAATAAGAATGATATGAAAAAAGCTTTAGGCGTAGACATAGGTTCCAGATTCATAAAAGCAGTCCTTTTGGAGGGAGGTGAATTTTCAGTCTTCAGAAGTCTGGACACCTCCTTTGATCCTCTTGAAAGGTGCAAAAGGCTGTTGGAAGAAATGTCTGCCGAAACTGTGATCGCAACCGGTTATGGCCGCCACCTTCTGGAAGTCCACACAGACATAAGAACCATAACAGAGATAAAGGCGTTCGCGAGGGGAGCACGAGCAATGTTTCCCTCGTGCCGCACGATCATAGACATAGGCGGCCAGGACA
>JAKAMR010000017.1 GCA_021812785.1 Nitrospirota bacterium | reverse complement strand
CCGGCAAAAAGCAGCAGGTGGAGGACTCAAAGACGAAGCATGGCGCCATTACCGAGACCAAGAAAAAATGTCTCAACTGCCACAACCCTCATGGCTCGAACCTCCCCAAGATGCTCCTGAAAAAACTGATAGACCTGTGCCTGTCCTGCCATGACAAGCGGCTGAAAACCCCCACAGGCTGGATAGTGAACATGAAGAAATACCTGGAAGAAAACAAGGACTGGCATGGCCCGGTCAGGGAAGGGGACTGCCCGGCATGCCACAGCCCGCACGGCTCACCGTATTTCAGGCTGCTCAGGAAACATTTCCCTTCGACGCTGTATACGCCTTATGACCCCAAGGCGTACGCCCTTTGCTTCATGTGCCATCAGAACACCATTCCGGCGGAGAAATACACGACTACGCTTACGAACTTCAGGAACGGCAACCTCAACCTGCACTACGTCCATGTGCACCAGCAAAAGGGCCGCGTTTGCATATTCTGCCATGACCCGCATGGCAGCAATAACCCTAAGCACATCAGGGACTACGCCAAGTTTGGGGCTTGGCATCTGCCGATAAATTACAAGAAGACCCCCACGGGCGGGCAATGTTCCCCTGGCTGTCACGTTACGCGCTATTATGACCGGGTCAACCCGAAGAAAAACCGGTAGCCCGGAACTGAAGAAGATGGAAAAAAATTGCTTGGATGAAAACTTTTTTGAAGGAAGCCTTTTTTCATATTAAAGGCTTGAAAAAATTGGAGGCGTTTTTTAAAGTGGAATACATGATTACCAGGAAGGGGACCTTTTGGAGGTCCCCTTTATTTCTGACTGCTACCGGTTTTTTCTGCCTTCTGGCGTTGACGCCGCCCGCTTTTGCAGTCCAGGGGCAAACTGGGGCCCAGGGGCAAGGGCAGGTAAAGGGGCAAACGCAAACCCAGGACCAACCCAAACTGCAGGGAGCCGCGGCTTTAATGGCACAGGCGATGGCGGAAAAGAAGAATAGGGGAAAACAAAAAAAACCTCTTGCCGGCGCGCCCCTGGCGCTTTCCCTGTTAAGGCAGGCGTCCGATTTTGAACGGGAAAACAAACTGGATGAGGCGATAGCAAAGACCACGGAAAGCATCAAAACAGACCCCCGGTTCATGCCGGCCAGGGTCAAGCTCGGGAACCTGTTTATCAAAAAGGGCCTGCTGGATAAGGCAATGAAGGTATTTGAGGATGCCCTGAAGCAAAATCCGGAATTACATGCCGCAAAGGCCGGCGAAGGGGTTATTCTTTTCAAAAAAGGAAACCTTCCGGGCGCTCTTGCCGACCTGAAGGAGGCCCTTGTGCTCAATCCGGACCCGGTCGAGGCATATTACGAGATGGGCAATGTCTATGAGAAAATGGACCAGCCCGGGAAAGCTCTGGAGGCATATAAAAAAGGGATAGAAAAATTAAAGCAGGGGAGGCACTGAAGTGGAAAGGGAGAAGATAACAAACCGTATAGAGGCGCGCAGCCTTTCCCCTTTTCTTCTGGTGCTTGTGTTTTTATCCTTCCAGATGGTCTTTTCCGCGCTTGCTCCCAGCGCTTTCGGACAGAACCTCCAGGTGGGCACAAAGGCGCCCGCTTTTTCTCTTAAGGACCTGAACGGCCAGACAAAAACCTTTTCGGACGTAAAGGGGGCCAAGCTCACCGCCCTTGTCTTCTGGGCCACATGGAGCGTAAACTCCCCACGCGAGCTTAAGGAAATGGAGGCCCTATACCACAAATATAAGGACAAGGGTTTCGCGGTTGTGGCAATTAACGTCGAACAGCAGAACATCGATGACCAGACCATCGCCAAGATAAAAGCCATGGCGACCGGGCTGAAGCTCGATGTCCCGGTGCTCATAGATTACGGGCTAAATGCCTTTCACGACTACGAAGTGATCGCTGTCCCTACCACTGTCATACTGGACCCGGACATGAAGATCCAGTACGAGCTTTTCGGTTACCCGATCGTCGGGACGTCGGACATGATGGACTATATAAACGGGCAGTTCGGAGGCGGCAAGAAAGGCGGAAGCGCTAAAAATGTCCATATGCCACCCGACAGGGCCCTTAGATGTTATAACCTGGGCATGAGGATGCTCAAATCGGAGCGCATGGCAAGCATGGCCCCCATGTGGCTGGAAAAGTCCATAGCCGCCGACCCCAAATTCGCCCGTCCGAACATAGGCCTTGGAGAGTATTATGTTTCGCAGGGCCATAATAAGCTTGCAAAGGAGCAGTTCGAGCAGGCGCTCACAAAGGAGCCAGGCAACGTTATTGCCATGTGCGACCTGGGCAGCCTCCTGGCAGGCTCGGGCAACATCAAGGATGGGATGGCGCTTATGCAAAAGGCCCTGAAGCTTGACGAGGCCTATACCCCCTGTTACTATTTGCTGGGCTATTATTACGGGAAAGGGGGCGACATGGCAAAGGCGCGCAGCATGTTTACCGCAGCGGCCAAGCTAAATCCCATGGATTCCCAGATATATATGTATGAAGGCAAACTGTATGAGGAGAAAGGCGATGTGCGGGATGCATCAGTTGCGTACGGCGAGGCCCTGAAAACCATGCTGGGGCACTGATGAAACGGGCCGCCGTCTGCTTACTTTTCCTCCTCCTGCTTCTGCCGCAAAAAGGGTATCCCTCGGACTATTCTCTGAAAATAGTTACCCCCGTGGACAGCACTTATACGCAGGGGGGGCAGACGATCTCTGTCGTGTCCAAGGTGCAGGCAAATGCCTTCAGCGCCCTCAAGATATACGTGGACGGGGGCCTGCAAAAGGATCTGGGCGACATTGACGGTAAACAGTACGTCTGCTCAGTGGTCAGCGTCCACCCCGGGATAAACACGATAATGGTCTCGGGTATCATTGAAGACGGGGGAGTGGTCTCCAGGCAGGTAAAGGTCTTCATCATTTCGCCCATATCCGCCAAGTACAACACAGCCCCTGACGATTATACCCAGTACTGGTTCCACAGCTCTTCGAGCACCTGCTTTACCTGCCACCAGATGCAGCCGCAAAAGACCGATCTGTATCCGGTCAAACACTCGGATTCCAGCTGCTACGTATGCCACAAGGATATAACGGACCGGAAATACGTCCACGGGCCGACTGCGGCCTGGGCCTGCCTCATGTGCCACGACTCCAATGCGGACCCAAAATATTCCACGCCCACTCCGCCCGAGAAGATGTGCGAAAAATGCCACGGCGACGATATCGCCGCATGGCAGAAGCTCAAGCACCAGCACGGCCCCTTCGCGCTGGGGATGTGTACGACGTGCCATAGCCCGCATGGCTCCAACTGGCCGTTCTGGACCAGGAAATTCCCCACGGACCTCTGCCTGTCCTGCCATATCGGGCAAAGCGGCAACCATGTGATCACCTTTTTTAACGGAGACCCCCATCCGATGCGCGGCCATCCGGACCCCAGGCACCCCGGCCGGGAGCTGTCCTGCGCCTCGTGCCATAGTCCCCATGCCTCGCCCTACAGGTTCCAGCTCTTCGGGGACTACAGACACCCCCGCACTTTCTGCAGGGGATGCCATTTCACAAAGGCGATGCCGTATTAAATTTTTTTAAAAGCTGCGCAAGCGCGGTTCAAGGGCACCTTTAAGAGCTTTTGCGGAATCCCAGCCTCTTCCGTTTGATATATAATAAAACTGTGAGCGCACCGTTTCCCGAAGAGTTTGGATTTCTGCTTGATTCCCTGGATTCCCTTGACGTCCCCGCCGTTTTGATAGATGAAGACCGGAGGGTCCTGAAGGCAAACCGCGCATCGGGCGCCGTTCTGGGCTGTACGCCGGAAGATATAAATGGCGTCTGTCTGGACGATTTCATCTCTCCCGCCGGGCCTCATGCAGGCGCTCCTTCCGCGTCGGGGCCGCACCGCAATGGACACGCATGGCACGGTTTTGCTCTGACGGAGACGGGGCGGGCATATTGTTTTGAATCCTGCTGCACCAGGAGAAACGGCGAGACGTTCGCCTCGAAAATAACCGTTATAACGCGGGACTCTCTGGCCTGCCAGGCCGTCATCATACAGGAAATGAAGGAAGACCCCCAGCATGCCGGACTCATAAACGAGCTTGGCGGGATAATAAATTCCAGCCTCAGCATAGGCACCATCTTCAGAATGGTCGCCTCCGAGATAAAAAAGATAGTGGATTACGACAGGGCAAGTCTCCTTCTGTATAACGAGGAAAATGAAAACCTGCTGATCTTTGCCCTGGATACCGGCATGAGAACGCTGATGCCAAAAGGAGTAAAGGCCCCGATAGACACTACCAGCGCGGGCTGGGTGGCAAAGAACAACCGGCCATGGATAAATTACGACCTCCAGGAAGAGGTCCCTTTCCCGGATGACAAAAAACTGGCCGATGAGGGTATCCGCTCGACGATAAGCATCCCGCTTTTCAAGGACCGGATGCTCGGGGTATTCAACCTGGACAGCACCGTGCCTGCAAAGTATTCCGGGGGAGACCTTCATATACTGCTGCCGGTCGCCAGGCACATCTCGATGGCCCTTGAGAACGCCCTTCTTTTCGAGGAGATATCCAAGGAGAAGAAGGAGTGGAAAAAGACGTTTGACGCGATAACCGACATGGTGTGGATAGAGGACGGAAACCAAAGGATAATACGGGCAAACCAGGCGGTCTTGGAGAAGACGGGCTTCACCGCCGCCCAGGTGGTCGGAAAGCCGTGCAGGCACATCATGGAAAAAATAGGCATACATGTAACGTCCAGGCTGTGCGGGCAGACACTGGCAAGCAGGACTCCATCCTTCCTTGAGTTGGCGGGCAGGGACGGCGGCATATTTCATTTCTGGGTCTACCCCCTGGTGGATGAAGAGGGACGGATGTACGCCATGGTGCATTATCTGAAGGATGTGACCGGCCAGAAGAGGATGGAGCAGCACCTGATAAGGTCAAACAGGCTGGCCTCTCTGGGAACGCTTGTGGCGGGCATCGCACATGAGATAAACAATCCGCTTGGCATCATAGCGGGATATTCCGAAGCGCTCATGGACAGGGCCAGGGAAGACGGCCTGCTCAAGGTCCCCGAGTTCGAGGATTTCCCTGAATACCTGGAGACCATACACAAGGAGATATTCAGGTGCAAGGGCATTCTGCGCAGCCTGCTTGATTTCGCCAGCCCCTCCTCGGGCTCGTTCCGCCAGCTGGACATTAACGAGATTATCAAGGAAGTCATCCTGCTCGTAAACCACAAGGCAAAGAGGCTAAACCATCTTATGGAGTTCAACCTGAGAAGGGACCTGCCAAAAATATATGGGGAACCGGGCGCCTTGAGGCAGCTTTTCATGAACATAATCATAAACTCCATGTACTTTACTCCGGAAAAGGGGCGCATCACGATCACGACGCTCCTGGAAGAAGGAGACGGAGAAGATTTTGCCTCCCGGCCCCCGGTCGTAAAAGTGGTCATAAGGGACACGGGCGTGGGCATACCGGCTGAGATAATGGACAAGATATTCGACCCCTTTTTCACCACCAAGACGGCGGGGGAAGGAACCGGGCTGGGGCTTTCCATATGCCATAAGATCGTGGAGGAGCACGGAGGCAGCATAGACGCCCAGAGCTCCCCGGAAAACGGGACCGCCTTTACGATAAAACTCCCTGTGGATGCGGGAAGAGCCCTTGAGGCCAGGAAGCTTCATGACGACGTAAAGGCGGTGAGGAGCGCATGATAAGGGTCCTTGCGGTGGACGACGAAGAGCCTTTCAGAAGGCTCCTTAAAAGAGAGCTTGCCAGAAAAGGCTTTTACGTTGAGGCGGCTGCCGATGGAGGGGAGGCCCTCCAGCTCCTCAAGGAAAAGACCTTCGACATAATACTCCTTGACATCGTGATGGCCGGCGTCGACGGGGTTTCCATGATGGAGAAGATGAAAAACGATCCGGCGGGCCCTGTGATAATAGTCCTCACCGGAAAGGCAACCGTGGAGACCGCCGTTGCGGCAATGAAGAACGGGGCATACGATTACCTGACGAAGCCTTACAAACTCGATGAGCTCGTCATCATCATAAACAGGGCCTATGAATACGGAAGGCTTTCCACCAAGAGCAAGCTTCTGGAGCAGGAACTGGTAAGGAAGGAGTCTGCCGCCAGGTTCGTTTATAAGAGCAGGCAGCTTGGCGATGTCATCTCGCTGATTAAAAAGATAGCTCCCACGGATTCCCCTGTCCTTATCCAGGGGGAATCGGGCACCGGCAAGGAGCTGGCGGCCAGCATCCTGTGGCGCAGCAGCAAGAGGCGGGACCTTCCGTTCATTGCGCTTAATTGCGCCACCTTTTCTGAAAACCTCATGGAGTCGGAGATATTCGGGCATGAGAAGGGGGCCTTTACGAATGCCTATCAGACGAAACACGGCATAGTGGAGGTGGCGGACACGGGCACGCTCTTTCTGGACGAGATCGGCGAGATGCCCATGAAGCTGCAGGCCAAGCTCCTGAGGTTTCTGGATTCCGGGGAGTTCAGGCGGGTGGGCGGCAACAAGAACCTGACCGTGGACGTAAGGGTGATAGCCGCAACGAACAGGGACATAAGGGGCCTCATCAAGGAGGGCCTCTTCAGGGAGGACCTCTATTACAGGCTCAACGTCTTTTCGGTAAATATCCCGCCGCTCAGGGAGCGCCCTGAAGATATAGAGGAGCTGGCCGGATACTTTCTTCTCAAGTACGGCCGCAAGTTCTCAAAGAGCATGGAGGGCATTGAAAGGAACGCGATGGAGGCGCTTAAGGGCTATCGCTGGCCTGGCAATGTAAGGGAGCTTGAGAACATAATGGAAAGGGCGGTCATACTCTCCGATTCCGGCACGATCGGAAGGGAGGCGGTCCTCATTCCAGAGGCGCAGGCCGCGGACGGCGGGGACCGGCTTTCCCTGGAGGAGATGGAGAGGGATTACATACTGCGGGTGTTCAAGGCCGCCGGGGGAAACCAGTCCAGGGCAAGCCAGATATTGGGTATAGACAGAAAAACGCTGTATCTTAAGCTCAGAAAGTACGGCATGGACCCGGTAAAAACGGACCTCTCCTGAGCCCGGACAGAAGGAATGAAGATCAGGCAATACCAGGTGGACGCCTTTGCCAGCAGGGTTTTTGAAGGCAATCCCGCCGCCGTTTGCCCGCTTGATGCCTGGCCGGAGGATGGGCTTCTCCAGTCCATCGCGGCTGAAAACAACCTCGCGGAGACCGCTTTTTTCGTGCCCCTCAAAGACGCTTCTTCTTTCGCCCTGCGCTGGTTTACGCCGGTTGCGGAGGTGGACCTCTGCGGCCATGCAACCCTTGCGGCCGCTCACGTCATTTTTAAGGCATTGGGCCATGAAGGCCCGGCCGTCGCTTTCGAGACCAGGAGCGGACGGCTTTCGGTGCAGCGCAAAGAAGAAGGCCTTCTGGCCATGGACTTTCCTTCCTGCGTCCCGCTGCCCTGCGACCCTCCGCCCGCGCTTGCCCAGGGGCTGGGGCTTTCTCCCTCCCGGACGCTTGCCGGTTACGATTACATAGCAGTATTTGAAGACGAGGCCTCCATACGCGCCATCTCGCCCGACCTTGGCAGGCTTGCCGCGCTTGACCTGCGGGCCGTGGCCGTGACCGCCCCCGGGCTGCGCCACGATTTTGTAAGCCGCGTATTTGCGCCGAAGCTGGGCATCCCGGAAGACCCGGTAACCGGCTCCGCGCACTGCGAGCTTGCGCCCTACTGGGCGGCCAGGCTGGGCAAAAGCCTCCTGCACGCAAGGCAGGTATCAAGCAGGGGAGGGGATGTGCAGTGTGAGCTGAGAGGCGCACGTGTTGTCCTCTCCGGCCGTGCGGTCACGTTCATGGTAGCCGATATCTTTATTTGAATTTTTAGTCCGCCTGGGGAAAAATTCCCCACAGGCAGGTAATTTTTCCCCAGCCATGTCCAGCTTTTTTATGCCTCATCTTTTCTTCCATAGCCGGGAAATGCTGTAAAGACAAGGGGTTTACGGCTGCCGTCAGGCAGTGGCACGCCTGTTGCTTTAACTCAATATCGTGAAGAATAAAAACGTGCTTTTCTGCACTCACGACCCTGTCCTGGCCAAAAGTCTCTACGGTCTTCTGCGTCAGGAGGGATATGAGGTGGACATGGCTGACCGTCTGATCCTGGCCATGCAGATGATAAGCAGCAAGGATTACAGTTTCGTGACTATCGATCCCGGGCCTTTCGGCCTTTCCACAGAGGACGCCGTGCGGGTGATCAAGTCCGTTTCGCCGGGCTTGCCAGTGATAGTTGTCGGCAAGGCTTCTTCGGGGGCGGTGAACATCGAAGCGCCGGTTGACCTGGAGGAATTCAAGGAGGCAGTCCATGCCGTCCTCGCGATAGCGGACGGAGGAGCGGGAGACGATATTTTTCCTTTAAAAAAAATACAGGGGGCATCATGACACCAAAGGAGACTATTTTAAAAGCGTTTGAAGGCGGCAGGGCGGACAGGGTGCCCGTCACCCTTTTCGGGGCGGGCATGTGGAGCATCAGGCATTACGGGTCTTCTTTCCAGGAACTTTCAGAGGACGCCCTCCGGATGTCCGACATGCTTGTGACGATGTCTGAGAAGCTCCTCTGCGATATAGTCTATGCGGGCTCCGGGTACAACAACTTTCATGCCTCGGCCCTTGGCGGCTCGATAAAGTTCAGGGAGATAGGGGCGCCGGACCTTGAAGCCCCTCTGGTAGCCTCCGAGGAAGACCTTCAAAAACTGGACATAAGCAGGATAAACAGCGACAAGGTGGTTGACGCCACCAGGGAGGCCACCAGGCTTGCAAAAACAAAGATAGGGAACAATTATGCCGTTACACTTACCGCCTGGGGTCCGTTCACCCTGGCGGCGCGCTTCGTTGGTGAGGAGGCGATGATGAAGGCAACCTTCAAGAGGCCTGCCTTTGTGGAGAAGGTGGTGGATTTCGCCACCCAGCTGCTCATTCGCCTCTATGAGCCCCTGCTTGAGGACGGGACGCTGGAGGTCATAAGCCTGGCCGATCCGACCGCCTCCGGGGACCTGATCTCGAAGAAGCAGTTCGAGAAGTTCGCGCTACCCTACCTGAAGAAGTTTACAGACTGGGCCAGGTCAAAGGGGGCCCATACCCTCCTGCACATTTGCGGGAACACTACCGACCGCCTGGACCTCTTCCCCGCTACAGGTGCAAGCTGCATAAGCCTGGACCACAAGACGGACATCGTTAAGGCCAAGGAAGTGCTTCACGGAAAGATGTGTTTCGGCGGCAATGTGGACCCCGTAAAGATAATGCTTAACGGCAGCGTGCAGGAAGTGGAGGAGGAGTGCAGGCGGATAATAAGCACGGTCGGCACGGACGGCGGCTTTGTCCTTATGCCGGGCTGCGACATCCCTCCTACAGTGCCTTACGAAAATATCCAGAAACTTATACAGGTCGCAAGGGAATGGAAATACTGACCGGAAGGAGGTGACCAGGCGGGGGAGGAAAGGGAACTTTCGAGCTATTTTGTTTCAAGCGAGGTTCTTTCCTGGAATAGACTTTTAGCAAAAGAAAAAGATCCGGCCTCAAGGCAGGCCGGAGGAGGAGAAGAAAATGGCCGAACAGAAAAAGATGACAGTCGAAGAAGTAAACGAGTACATGAAGCAGAAATGCGGGTTCGTTCCCAGGATGTTCCAGATAATAAACACCGTAACGCCTGAGCCGGGCAGGACGTTTGCCGATTTTTACGAGAGCATATTCGGAGACGGCGCCCTTTCGAGGAAACACAAGGAGCTCATGTTCATGTCGGGCGGCGTGGCTTACTGCTCGCCCAGGTGCATCATCCACGTAGTGCCCGCGATAAACGCCGGGGCCACGACCGGGGAGATATTCGAGGCCGCGGCCGTGGGCATGATACTGGCCGGGTTTGTGCCCGGAGGGCCGGGCATCCCCTACGCGTTCGAGTACGCGCTGAAATGCCTCGACATCGAGGCCAAGTACAGGAAGGGCGAAAAATGGGAGTATCTGCCCCAGCCCAGGTTCGACCACGGGGTATTCTAATAAAAAAATGCGGGGGGCGCGCCTTGAGGCGCGCCCTTCCCGTCCTAAGGAGAATGCATGTTCGGGTTTGAAGCGGCGCAGAAGGTTTTTAGCATAGGGAGCATCCGGATAGGCGGACCGGCCGGCAGCAACCCTCCGGTCCTCATAGCCTCCATGTTCCACAACAAGGACCGCATACTGGTGGACAGAAAAGGCAATTTTGACAGGCAGAAGGCAAGGGAGCTCATAAAAAACCAGGAGGAGCTCTCCCGCTCCACGGGCATACCGGGGATGGTGGCGATGGTGGCCAATACCCCCGAGGAGGCAAAGATATATATAGATTTCTTTCTGGAGACGGCCTCCGCCGGCATGCCCTTCGGAATTGACATGTGGGTGGCCGAGAAGCGGGCAAAGGCAACCGAATATATCGCCAAGCTTGGCGTTCAGGATAGATTCCTTTACAACAGCATCACCCCGTGGGACAAGGACATAAGCGGACAGGTGGCCAGGCTCAAGGACCTGGGTATCAGGAATGTCGTTGTCCAGGCATTCGATGACAAGGACCAGAGCCCGGCGGGCAGGCTCAGGTCGCTTGAGGGCATACTTTCGCAGGGGGCGGCGGACTTCGACACGGTGATAGTGGACACCTCCGTCATGAACCTGCCTGCCACGTCGCTGTCGCTTGTGGCGAACAGGCTCATCAAGGAGAAACTGGGGCTGCCCTGCGGCGGGGCCTACTCAAACGGCACCCATATGTGGAAGCAGTCCAGGGAGGTCTGGGGACTTGAAGGGTTCAAGGCGATGGACGCTGTGGCACAGGGCATGTCCTCCGTCCTCTGGAGCGATTTTAATTTTTATGGCCCCATCGTAACGGCACCGAGGATATTCCCGGCGGTGGCCACCGCGCATATCCTGCTTTCCACTCTTCTGTACGCGGAGACAGGCTCCATAGCCCCAGGCGGGGAGCTGCCGATAAGAAAATTCTTCCCGGATTTCATAGAGAAGCTCCTGTCCGGGGAGGCCAGGAAATAAAACAGGGAAAAGAAAAAAGGAAAAATTTTAAGAAATCATATCAGAAAGGGAAAAAGCCGATGGCAGAGACGAGGACAATGACGCCAAAAGAAAGGATCCTGAAACTTTTCGCTGGGGAAAAGGTGGACAGGCCGCCGTGTTTCAGCGGGATGGGAAACGCCACGACGGAAGGGCTTGGCAGGTTTGGATATAAATTTGCGGCCCTGCACTCAAACGCGAAAATGATGGCGGATGTGGCCGCCTCCACATACAAGCTGACGGGATTTGAGTGCGGTGTAGTGCCGTTTGACCTCTGCGTGGAGGCCGAGGCGCTAGGCTGCGAGATAAACGTCTATGCCCACCTGGACGATATCCTTTATCCGACGATCAAAAGGAAGATAATCCATAACGAGGATGAGATGGGCATAAGCATACCCCAGGATTTTACCCGGAGGGGAAGGATCCCTCTTGTGAAGGAGGCAATAGGGCTGGTGAAGGCCGACATCGGAGGTGACGTTGCCGTGGGCACATATGTGCTCGGGCCTTTCACGCTTGCGGGCCAGATAATGGAGCTGAACGACCTGCTTAAGCTTTCCTTCAAGAAGCCCGAGAAGGTGGGAAACCTCCTGGACATACTGGCAGATGCCATCGTGCTTTGCGCAAAGGAATTCGAGGAGGCCGGGGCCGATTACATAACGGTAAGGGAGATGGGGGCCACCTCCGATGTCCTTTCCCCTAGGGTGTTCAAGAACCTGATACTGCCTTATCTTAAAAAGATATTCGGGCAGCTTAGGACAAATACGGTCCTTCATATATGCGGAAAGACAAACGATATAGCCCCCTTCATGGTAGAGTCGGGCGCCTCCGCTATCAGCGTGGACCAGAAAAACGACGTGGCAGAGACCAGGAAGAAGATAGGAAGTGCGCTTCTGTTTGGCAATTATGACCCGTACAACATCCTGGTGGCCGGCTCCGAGGCCAATGTCCGCCAGGCCATCAGGAAGTGCATGGATGACGGGGTAGACGCGGTCTGGCCGGGCTGCGACATCTGGCCCACTGTGCCCATAGAGAACATAAAAGCAATGATGGATGAAGTTTTCAATTACAGGAGGCTAGCATGATAACGGAAGAAAAGAGGCAGGAGCTTTTGGAGAGGCTCAGAAATTCTGTCATTCAGTATGACGAGGACGGGGCCAAGGAAGCCTCGAACGAGGTGGTAGAGCTTGGGATGGACGCCAATGACGCCATCTTTAACGGGCTGGTAAGCGGGATGGAGGAGGTTGGCAGGCTTTTCGAGGCGCAGGAGTATTTCGTGCCAGAGCTGCTCATGTCCGCTGACGCCCTCTATGCGGGCCTCGACATCCTGAAGCCCCATGTGAGACAGCTTGACCTCGGGGTGAAGGGCTCGGTCGTCATAGGCACAGTCGAGGGTGACGTGCACGACATTGGCAAGAACATAGTGAAGATGATGTTCGATGTGGCGGGCTTCACCGTCTACGATCTGGGAAGGGACGTCCCCCTGGACAAGTTCGTGGAGGAGCAGTTAAAAACCGATTCGGACCTGGTCTGCCTCTCCGCCATGATGACCACCACAATGGTGGGCATGAAAAAGGTAATAGACGACCTGAGGGCGAAAAACCCTAACGTGAAGATCATGATCGGAGGGGCCCCGGTTTCCTCCGATATCGCGGGCAAGTGGGGCGCGGACGGTTACGCCAAGGACGCAAACAACGCCCTGAAGGACGCCATCAACATGGTCAGCTCGCTTAAGAAGATGAAGGAAGAGGCCGAAGCAAGAAAGAAGGGATGAAGATTTTTGGAATGAAGGCGGATGCGATGAGTAAAAAATTCCTTGAATTCGCACCCCGGAAGGAGAAAAAAACAAAAACTTTGGGGGCCGCCCTGAAGGCAGAGCTGGTTGCAGCGGGGGCCGCCGTAGTGGGGTTTGCGTGGGTGCAGGGTGCGGCTGGCGATGAGCTTGCTCATCTTCAAAACGCGGTCTCGATAGGGGTGGTGAAGAACCTGAATGAAGAGACGGTAAAACTTCTTATGTCCCTTCAAAGAAGAGCCCAGGCACTGCTTAAGGCCGGCGGATACAGATATTTTTGCATTCCGCCGGATTCCGACCGGATAAGGAATACCTTTGCCTCCAGGCTCTATCCCCTCCTTACGCACAAGATGGCGGCAACGCTGGCCGGACTTGGCTGGATCGGCAGGAACGGGCTTCTCATAAACCCTGAATTCGGCCCGCGCCTCTCCCTTGCCACGGTCCTCACGGACGCCCCTCTTGAATCAGACTCCCCTGTCACATGCAGCCGGTGCGGGCAGTGCACACTCTGCATGGATTTCTGCCCCTCGCATGCTATCGCGGGCCTGGACTGGTCCTGGGGGGAGCCTTACATAGAACTGGTCAAAACCAACAAATGCGCCGCCCACAAGGGGCGCGCAAGGGCAACCAAAGGGAAGCCGAACTGCGGCCTTTGCATCAGCATCTGCCCTTACGGCAGGAAGACCGCCCGGGAAACGGAAAAATAAAAATAAAAAAGATCGCGCTTTTTTTAAAGTTATTTATATGGAGGTAGCGGGATGAAGAAGCACAGAGTTATCTTTCAGCCCTCAGGCAGGAGGGGCGAGGTGCCGGACGGCACTGACCTGCTCGATGCCGCAAGGAACCTGGGAGTGGACATAGAGTCCATCTGCGGGGGCAAGGGCACATGCGGCAAATGCAAGGTGAGGGTGGAGGAGGGCTTTTTCGAAAAGGACTCCATGGACTCCAGGATGGAGCACCTTTCCCCTCTTACCGATGTTGAGAGGAAATTTCTGAAACCCTCGGACGGACCCGGCATGAGGCTGGCCTGCGCGGCGCGCGCCCACGGGGATGTGAAGATATTTGTCCCGGAAAAATCGAGGGCGGGCAAGCAGGTGGTCAGAAAAGCGGCAAGGGAGCTAAATATTGCAATAGACCCGGCCGTCAAGAAATATTTTGTCGAACTGGCAAGACCCTCCCTCCACGAGCCCATCACCGGGGACCTGGAGAAGCTCAGGGGCGCTCTGTCTGAAAATTACGGGCTTGACGGGAAAAACCTGTCCATAGATTTCCCTGTACTTAAGGACCTCCAGGACACTATAAGAAAAGGCAACTGGTGCGTTACCGTCTCCGTATGGAAGGGGCGTGAGATAATAAAGCTTGAGCCTGGTTTCATAGAGACCGCATACGGGCTTGCCGTGGACGTAGGCACGACGACCGTCGTAGGTTACCTTACTGACCTGTCCACCGGAAAAGTGGTGGCCACTGAATCGATGATGAACCCGCAGGTCCCCTACGGCGAGGACGTGATGTCCCGCATTACCTATGCCATGACCAATCCCGATGGGGTGCGCAGGATGCAGGGTGCGATAATAGAGGGGCTGAACGAGATAATATCAAACATAATCACGAACGCGCGGAATTCCGGCGCCCTGAACTCCGAGGCCCTGGGCGGGGGCGAGACGGTCGTGGACATGACCATAGTCTTCAACACTGCCATGCACCACATATTCCTGGGCTTCAACCCGGAGCACATCGGGCGCTCGCCTTTCATCCCGGCGATACAGCACGGCCTGGACATCAAGGCCAGGGACCTGGGGATAAAGATAAACCCAGGCTCTTATATCTATGTCCTTCCCATAGAGGCGGGTTTCGTGGGAGCGGACAATGTAGGCGTCCTCATTGCCATGGAACCATACAACATCGATGAAAAGGTCCTGATTATAGACATAGGCACTAACGGCGAGCTTTTGCTTGGCAACCGGGAGCGTGTCTGCTCCACTTCCTGCGCCACCGGGCCCGCCTTTGAGGGAGCGCAGATAAAGATGGGCATGCGCGCCGCCCCGGGCGCGATAGAGAAGGTGAGGATAGACCCAGCCACAAAAGAGCCCCTCTACAAGGTGATAGGCAAGGAGCAGTGGCAGACTGAAATTGAAAAGGTAGACGCCAAGGGCATCTGCGGCTCCGGCATCATAGACGCCATTGCCTGGATGTACAAGGCCGGCATCATAGACAAATCCGGCAGGTTCGACATGACCGCGGAAACCCCAAGGATAAGAAAGGACCACGAGGGGAAACCCGAGTACGTGCTGGCGTGGGCGCGGGAGACGTCCATCGGGGCCGATATAACCATAACCCAGGCGGACGTCCGGGCTCTCCAGCTTGCCAAGGGAGCGCTGTACGCGGGAGCAAAGCTCATGATGCACAAAATGGGGATCGAAAAACTGGACAAGGTGCTTCTTGCCGGTGCCTTTGGCAGCTACATAGACAAGGAGTCCGCCATGACGCTGGGCATGTTCCCGGACTGCGAGATAGAGAACGTTTATGCGGTAGGCAACGCGGCTGGCGACGGGGCGCGGATGGCGCTCGTGAGCAACTTAAAAAGGCAGGAGGCCGAGGAACGGGCCAGGTGGGTGGAGTTTGTGGAGATCGCCATCGAGCCCGCATTCGAGAAGGAGTTCATGCAGGCGATGCACCTGCCTCACATGAAAGACCGCTTCCCGAACCTGAAAAAGCTTATCGAGAAGGAGTCTCCACATGTGGCGATAAAGGGGTGATCCCGTATGACAAGGCTTACCATAAATTCAGGCGCGTGCGGTTTCATGTGTGCGGTAACCGTAGAGAAGGGCCCGGAAAGAAAGATATTTGTCCGCCTGGAAAGCCAGTGCGCAATGCTCGAAAAGCTGGGCGAGGAGATAGCCACGCTGGACAAGATGGCGGCCGCCTTTACTGATTTCCTGAACAACCCGGTATACAGGGCGGCCGCCAGACATCTTAAGCACCCTGGCTGCCCCGTGCCGGGCGGGATAATAAAGGCTGTAGAGGTGGAGGCCGGTTTCTGTCTCCCAAGGGACGTAAGCATCAAATTCGAAAAATGATGGGGGAGATACTTTTATACCTTCTGGCGGTGGCGGCCCTTCTGGTCTATGCGGCGTTCGCGATAAGGACGGCGGCGCACCTCGCCGGCTGGCTTAAAGGGCCTTCGGCGGAAAAGCCGGGACACGGCCAGCCACGCGTTGGCGGCAATGCAGGGGCCGCGGCCCTGGACGTTATATTTTTAAGGAGGCTCTTCAGGGTGAACAAGGTCCTGTGGCTTGGCGAATGGGTTTTCCACGCAAGCCTCATCCTGGTGCTCATAAGGCACCTGAGGTACTTCCTGACCCCGGTGCCGCAGTTTGTCTGGCAGATGCAGTCTGCGGGCAGGGCCGCGGGATATGTCCTGCCCTTTTCACTCCTTTATATCTTCATGGTAAAAGCGGTGGCAAACCGGGGCAGACAGATGTTTGCGTATAACTATCTTCTTCTTTCGGGATTTTTCATCATAAGCTCCCTGGGCGCACTCCTTAGCCTTTATTTCTATCCGAACGTGGTTGCGGTGAAGGAGTTCATGATGTTCGCCCTTGATCCAAAGGCGCTCCTTTCGGGCGCGATACCTGGGGACGTCCTGGCGGGCTTTCATGGAGAGGCGCCGTTTCTGGCCCATTTCATTCTGGCCCTTTGCCTTTTGCTTTATCTGCCTTCCCATATATTTGCCGCTCCTTTTACCATTTACAAGGCAAGGAGGCGTGAGGAGTCCGTGAAAGGGGGTTATTTCTCGACCGCACAATGAGCAGGCTGGAGACTGCTTCTTTTTCAAGATGCCTTTCCGGCGGACAGCTCCTGGAGATGGACGCATGCACCCGGTGCGGGGAATGCCTGAAGTACTGCCCGGTGCAGGAGGTGACCGGAGATCGTTCCGTCTCCCCGCCCGAGAAGATAAGGAACTTCAGGGAGTTCATGAAAAAAACGGGCGTCCTGAGGCGGTGGCTCTTTGGCGGAGGCAGGATAGATGAAAGGCTGCTTCAGGATTTCACGAAGGCCGTTTTTGAATGCACCACGTGCGGGGCCTGCGGCCAGTCCTGCACGGTGGGCATTCATACCCAGAGGTTGTGGCCCATGCTCCGCAGGGAGATGGTAAAACGCGGGCTTGGGCCGGTAGGCCCTCAGAAGGATGCTCCTGAGGCGGTAAGCAGGACGGGCAACCCTTACGGCAGACCGGCCGGCGAGAGGTTTTCCACGTGGCTTCCCCCGGAGGTAAAAGTGGCGGCAAGCGCAAAGCTTGGCTATTATGCCGGGTGCACGGGTGCCTATGAGGCAAGGCCCATGGTCCGTGGCGATGTGCTTGCGCTTTCCAGAGCCGGGGAGCCCTTTACTATGCTTTTCGCGGAGGAAGAGGTCTGCTGCGGTTTTCCGCTTTTCATAACGGGGCAGTTTGAACTGCTCGAAGGGCTTGTAAAAAGGCTTGTGGAGGCATATGCGGCAAGAGGGGTGGAGACGCTTGTATGCTCATGCCCCTGCTGCGTAAACATGATATCCAAGGACTGGCCCGCTTTCTACGGGAGGAAGCTGCCCTTCGGGATAAGGCATATTTCCCAGCACATCGAATGGGCTTTCGCGGAGGGCAGGCTGTCCGTGACCAGGACGCTTGATGAGAGGCTCATATATCACGACCCCTGCTACCTGAGCAGGGGAATAGGCATAACGGAGGAGCCGCGTAAGATACTATCCCGGATACCCGGGGCACGGCTGCTTGAGTTTGACAGAAACAGGCAGAACTCTCGCTGCTGCGGGGCCGGAGGGGCCGCAAGAAAGGTTTTTAGCGAAAACGCGCTTGCCATATTCAGGCTTGCCATAGACGAGGCCTGCCGGAAAGAGGCGGACAGGCTTGTCCTTGGCTGCCCGGCCTGTTATTCCATTGCGGGGGCGGCGCTCGAAGGCTATAAAGGGACCGGCGGCGGGCGGATCGGCATTGTGGACATGGTGGAGCTTCTATCGGAGGTTTTTTAAAATCATATGAGCCATTTCAACATTGTGTGCAGGAAATGCGGCAAGGTGCTTGAAAACGCGTACTGCGCCTTTTGCGAGCACTGCGTGAACGCGCTCCTCGTGACCGAATACAGGGAAAAGGAGTTTTCTTCCAGAGGGCCCGGCGAAGGCGCCTGGAAATTCAACTGGCTCCCCGTCCATTCGCCGGGGTTCAAGCAGCCGGGGCCGGCCGTCTATCGGTCGGAAGGGTTTGCAAGGCAGGCGGGCATCCCCGAGCTGTACATCTGTTTTTGCGGTTACTGGCCGGAAAGAGGCGCTCTACTTCAGACCTGCACGTTCAAGGAGTTCGAGGCAGCGGTGGTGATTCAAAACGCGATGGAAAACGGGATGCAGGGCCTGGTTGCCGCCTCCGCCGGCAACACGGCCAGGGCCTTTGCCCATCTTTCCTCCACCTCCGGATTTCCCGCCATCATCGTCGTGCCCTCCATGTGCCTTCCTGAAATGTGGTACCTTGAGGAGAAGGGCATATTCGGAAGCGCCCCGACGATAGCCGTCTCGGACGGGGATTATTCAGATTCCATAAACGTGGCCAAGCGCATAGCCCTGGTGGCGGGAATGCCCTTTGAGGGCGGGGTAAAAAACATCGCCAAGAGGGACGGGCTTGGCATAGTCATGCTGGAGGCGGTAAATACCATTGGAACACTCCCGCGCCATTATTTCCAGGCCGTAGGCAGCGGTGCAGGGGCGATAGCCGCCTGGGAGATGAGCGAAAGGTTTTTAAAGGACGGCCGGTACGGCAGTTCCCTGCCTGTCCTGCATCTGGCCCAGAACCTTCCGTTTGCTCCCATGACAAAGGCCTACATGAGAAAAAGCCGGGAGATCGATCCGGCGGACCTGGATTTTGCTTTCATAAGCGAGACAACCACCAGGGTCCTCTCAAACAGGTATCCGGCCTACGGAGTGCTGGGAGGCGTGTTCGATGCCCTTCAGGCAACCGGCGGCACAATGTACGGCATAACGAATGACGAGGTCTATGCCGCCATGGATATTTTCGAGGAGACCGAAGGGATAGACCTGGTGCCTGCGGCCGGTGTTGCCACCGCCGCCCTTTTGAAGGCGGCAAAGAAGGGCACAGTAGGCAGTGACGGGCCCGTGCTGCTTAATATAACGGGAGGCGGCGAGAGACGGCTTAAAAGGGACATGGCGGTCGGGAGGATAAACCCCCTTCTGATATCGAAGAACGCATCCGAGAAAGAGATAGAGAAATTTTTGCGTCATGCGGTCCGCTGAAGAAGAACTGACGGGCATACTGCGGGAAGGTGGAGTGGATTTTACCGCGACCCTGCCCTGCGACAGGATAAAGGGGCTTTTGTGCCTGGTTTCCCGGAAGTTTTACCATGTCCCGCTTACCAGGGAGGAAGAAGGCGTGGGCATATGCGCCGGAGCGGCGCTTGCCGGCAAAAGACCTGCCATGTTCATCCAGAACTCTGGCATCGGCAACATGATAAATGCCCTCCTGTCGCTGACCGGCTTTTACGGGCTGCCGCTTGCCGTCTTTGCCAGCCACAGGGGGATCTATAAAGAGAAGATAGCCGCGCAGGCGCCCATGGGCCTCATGCTGCCTGGCATCCTTGAGGGGGCAGGGATAGGTTTTACGCCTATCGATTCCGCTTCCGGACTGCAGCTTGTCCCGGAGATGCTTGAAAAGGTCTATTCGGAAAACAGGATACACGTCTTCCTCCTGTCGCCGGCCATATGGGAAGGCCCGGGTCTGGAAACAGAAAGCGGACCCGGGCGCGGGGAAAAATTCAAAAAAATTAAAAATGGGTTTTTGGGCGGGCCGGAAAGCCAAAAGGTAAAAATACGCACTGCAAGGAGGCTCGACCGCTATGAGATGCTCTCTGCCCTTTGGCCAGCTACCGAAGGCGCGGCGGTCATCTGCAATCTTGGGTTTCCGTCGAGAGAGCTGTACAGCATGGGACACAGGCCGTCGCACTTTTACATGCTTGGCAGCATGGGAATGGCAACGCCCATCGGCCTTGGGGTGGCCCTTTCAAAAAGGTCAAAAGACGTGGTCGTGATAGACGGCGACGGGAGCCTTTTGATGAACCCTGGCACCCTGGCCACCGCCGCCTGCCTCGGAGGCAGGAACCTGACGGTCTTTGCGGTCGACAACGGGGCATACGGGTCTACCGGCAACCAGCCCACGTTTGCCGCCGGGTGCATCGACCTGGGCATGATGGCAAAGGGGTTTGGACTCGATGTGATAGTGGCGGCAGGGAAAAAAGATATCGTGAGTGCGCTTAAGGAAAAGGTGAAGGGCCCAAGGTTCGTACACGCGCTCGCCCGGCCCGGCAACCGGGACGTCCCGGTAATCCCGCTCGGGCCTCTGGAGATAAAACGCCAGTTCATGGAGTTTCTCATGCGCGGCTAGTACGATGTTTCAAAGCCCCGATTTATAATTGCCCCGTCTCCCGGTATTTTTTTATGTAGAGTTTAAGCGCCCTGTAAATGAGCCAGTCCATGGACAGGTTATTGTCCACCGATATCTCAAGAAGGCTGTCTATGACCTCTTTTTCCAGCAGTGACCCGCTTTTTTCTTCCCGCTCTTTTCCTTCAGGCTGTTCTTTCTCTTTTTCATGCGGGGGCATGCCCTTTTTCTTCTGCAAGGGTGCTCCGGTTTTGACCTGTTCCCCTTTAAGCAGGTCCGCAAGCGTGTTTACATTGCCTTCCATTGCGGCTTGAAACACGTCCTTTGGCACTTTAAGCATGGGTCTTTCGGCTTCGTCTTCTTTCATGCCCGGCCCGTTTCCCTCCTTGCCCTCCGGTCCCTCCGGCCTGAAGGCAAGCGTAGACCCCGATATTCCCATCATCATCTCAGCCAATTTACGGGCATACTGGCCTTCAGGCATGTTCTCTTTCATGAACTCTTCAACCTTGCCCTGGGCAATTGCCTCCTGGAGCTTATCGAACATAAGGCCTCCCGCCTCCTCCCGGCCGGAAAATCCCTGTTCCGCTTTTTTTCTGGGCGGCCTTGGCAATGGACGTTCTTTTTTCTTTTCTTTTTTTGACATTTCGGTTTTTCCACCTCCTTGAAAAAAACTTTTTTGTTTTTTAAAGTTTTAACTTGCAATTACCTGTCAGCTTGCTACAGGGTAACCTCGTGTTGACACCTCGCCTTCCGCTTCGCTCCCCCTCTCCCCAATGAGAGAGGGTTTGGGGTGAGGGATTCCTTACGAAATTTTTTTGGTCGGTCTTCATAAAGAATAATGGTCGCCAGCCGGGTGCACCTTTTTTATGAATGAGGTCTCGAAAATATCTTCCAGCGACAGACCTTTCCCTCCCTCAATATAGCCAAGCCTTTTCAGGGCATCCACAAAATCCATGGTTGTCTTCATGTACCGGCCGGTAAGCTGGGCGCAGTACCTGGGGGACATATTTATTGCCTCCAGCACGAACTGCTCATCCGCCACCCCGGCATAGGAGGATATCGTCCCGGCGCACTGGGTGGAGTTCTCCCTTAGCGCCTGACAGGCCTCCTCATGCATCATTAAAAACTCCTCAAGCTCACCGGGGCGCGATGCGATGAACTCACTTGCCGCTACTATCCCATAGCTTGGGTTCCCCGGCCAGATAAGTTGCGGAGGATAGAGCTCCCGGCCGCCGGCATAACGCTTTATGGCTACGGCAAGCGAGGGGGTGCCCATGGCCGCCTGCACCTGGTTTTTGAAAACGGCCTCGGTGATGGCGTCGGCCCATCTGAAGTTCACGACCTCAACCGTCTCTGAAAGGCCGAAGCGCACCAGGGCATCCGAAAGGATCACATCATGAATGGAGCCTTTCCCCGGCACGCCTATTTTCAGCCCCTTTAGCTGCCCAAGGACCTCGCCAAGGTCTTGCAGCTCCGGATATCCCTTCAGTCCCTTGATGCCCGACATCACCGTGCCCTCGATGTGTCCGCCGGCCACGCATTTTATCCTTACCCCCGAGGCTATGCCGATGACCGCAGGCGGCAGCCCTATGTACGCAATATCTATCAGCCCTTTTCTGAAGGCCTGCACAATGTCCGGGCCGGTGGCAAAAAGGCGCCATTCAAACGCTCCCCCATGCTCTCCTGCCATCAGGAGCATGGCGGTATGGTAAAAGGTGGAAAGGTGGCCCACCCGGACTTTTCCTATTCCCTTTTCCCCGCCCATAGCGTATTTTATCACCCTCCGGCGTTCATTTTGAAAAAGAAAAGTTTTTTTGCTTTTGGAAAAATGAAGAAAAGAAAAAGACTTCCGTGCTGCGTCTTTATTCAAGGACCATATGCGCCCATCCCGAATTTCAATTGCGAAGGGGGGCATTCTGCCATATAATGGGACTTGTAAATCATGGGATTTTGTCTTTTCATCTCCGGGGCCTCCAGGCATTTTCAAGCCATGGACAGGCAGCCGGAATAAAAAAGGTCTTTTCAGGTTTTGTGTGCGGGCGGCATTTGCTGCGCTTCTGCCCCAAAAAGCCTTTGGCTTTTTGGGGACCCCTGACTTGGGCCGCCGTCTCCCGCAGTCAGACTGGTGGTACCGGCGCGGCTTACATGAATACGGCTAACGGCTGCCGCAGCGGCTATATCGCAGGGATCGCGGCGGGCACTGCGCTCACACCACCCGCCTCTCAAAAACAAAAACCTCGTATCAGGGGGAAATAAAATGGTCTTGCACGCTCACAGGATTCCCGGAAGAATCTAAAAAAGAGCTGCTGCATACGGGACGGGAAATCAAATCAGGTCAGCTCAAATCAGAAAGGCCGAAGGGATTTTATCCAATGAAAATCGTTCAGGTGGCAGGTGCCCGCCCGCAGTTCATAAAGTACCTGCCTGTATCTAGTGCCATACGCAGGCACAACTGCAGGCCGGGAGCGGCATTTTTAGAGAACATTCTCGTGCACACGGGGCAGCACTACGACTATTCCATGTCGCAGGTGTTCTTCAATGAGCTCGGGATCGAGGAGCCAAAGTACCACCTTGGCGTGGGCTCGGCCTCTCATGGGTCTCAGACCGGGCAGATACTCGTCAAGGTGGAAGAGGTGCTGGCCAGAGAGCGTCCGGATGCCATAGTCGTGTACGGGGACACCAATTCCACGATAGGCGCCGCCCTTGCAGCGGCAAAGCTTGGTATTCCCGTGGCGCACGTGGAGGCCGGTTTAAGAAGCCGCAACAAGGAGATGCCCGAGGAGATAAACAGGGTCCTTACAGACCATGTCTCCACCGTTCTTTTCTGCCCCTCCAGAGCGGCCGTTGAAAACCTGCGGGGCGAGGGTTTTGGGAACGTAATGCTGAACGGGGAGTTGATAAGCGTTGATCCCGGGGAAGCCGTGGCCGCCCATTACGGGGAGTCAGGCACCCGCCATAAGACGGGCATTTCACATCCGCTGGTATGCAACGTGGGGGATGTGATGTACGACGTTTTAAACATTGCCTCAGGCATCGCCGGGGAAAAATCCGATATCCTCCTGCGCCTTGGCCTTTCCTCCGGACAATACTCCGTCCTTACAATTCACAGGGCCGAAAATACGGACACTGAAGGAAAGCTGGAGGAAATTGCCGCGTTTGTGAACCAAACGGCCAATGGTGCAACCGTTGTTTTCCCGGTGCACCCGAGGACGCGCAAACATCTTGAGGGTCTTTCGCCAAAAAGACTTTTTGAGGAAAACGTGCTGCTGGTCCCCCCGCTTGGCTATTTCGACATGCTCTGGCTGCTTAAAAACAGCAGGCTTGTCCTTACGGATTCCGGGGGGGTGCAGAAGGAGGCTTACTGGCTAAAGGTGCCGTGCATTACCCTGAGGGACGAGACCGAATGGGTGGAGACACTGCAGAGCGGCTGGAACATCCTGTACAAGGAATACGCTTCGGGGCAAGGCATGCCTGCAAAACCCGGTTTTTTACCGCCCGGGGCGGAGCTTACTTCCTACGGCGATGGCGACGCGGCAGGAAGGATAGTGGGCGCACTAATGGAAATATTCAGCAAGGAGAACTTTTGAATATGATACCGACCAGAGAAAAATTCATAGCCCACATCGGCCTTGGCTACTGGGGGAAAAACATCCTCAGGAACCTCCATGAGCTGGGAACGCTCCATACGGCGTGCGACCAGGACCTGGCGGTCATAGAAGAAAGAAAAAAGCAGTTCCCGGATGTGCGCTTCACGACCGACATGGAAGACATCCTGCGGGACCCGGAGATCAGGGCGGTATCCATAGCGGCACCGGCGGCCATGCACTACCGGATGGCCATGGAGTGCCTCCTTGCGGGCAAGGATGTATACGTTGAAAAACCCCTGGCGCTCAACCTGGCCCAGGGCGAGGAGCTCGTGGAGACCGCCCGCCGCAAAGACAGGGTGCTCATGGTGGGCCACATACTTCAATACCATCCTGCCGTAATAAAATTGAAGGAGCTGGTAACGGAAGGTGTGCTTGGAAGGATCGAGTACATATACTCAAACCGGCTGAACATCGGGAAGCTTAGAACGGAGGAGAACATACTGTGGAGTTTTGCGCCGCACGACATATCCGTTATCCTCATGCTCTTTGGCGAAGAGCCGGCCAGGGTGGCGGCGCAGGGCGGCGATTACCTGAACAAAGGCATTTACGACACCACGCTCACCCTGCTGGAGTTTGCCGGCGGGGCAAAGGGGCATATCTTTGTAAGCTGGCTGCACCCCTTCAAGGAGCAGAAGCTGGTCGTCGTGGGCTCGCAGGCGATGGCCGTTTTTGACGATGTAAGCAAGGACAAGCTCTTTCTTTATCCCCACCAGATAGAGTGGAAGGAGGGGCGCATTCCGGTGGCCCACAAGGCCGACTTCCAGGTGGTTCCGGTCGGGCCGGGAGAGCCGCTGAAACTGGAACTTGAACACTTTGCCCGGTGTGTCCGGCAGAGGACAAAGCCTCTTACTGACGGCCGCGAGGGGCTGAGGGTGCTCAAGGTGCTTGAGGCGGCCGAGGCATCCATCGCCGGGGCTGCTGCAAAAAACAAAAAAGCATCCGGGTCCTTCCTTCCGCCAGACGTGTTCGTCCATGCAAGCGCCGAGGTGGATGAGGGTGCGCGCATTGGCGCGGGCACGAAGATATGGCATTTCTCTCATATAATGGGCGGCTCCGAGATCGGAGAGGGCTGCGTCATAGGGCAAAACGTGGTGATAGGCCCGGACGCCTCGGTGGGCAAGGGGTGCAAGATACAAAATAACGTGTCCGTATATAAAGGAGTGGTCCTGGAAGAAGAGGTCTTCTGCGGCCCCTCCTGCGTTTTTACCAACGTGTACAACCCGAGGGCCTTCGTGGAAAGGAAACACGAATTCCTTCCCACGGTTGTCAGGCAGGGAGCGACAATAGGGGCAAACGCCACGGTCGTCTGCGGAAATACCATTGGCAGGTACGCGCTTGTGGGCGCGGGAGCGGTAGTAAAAAGCGATGTGCCCGATTACGCGGTTGTGGCCGGTGTGCCTGCAAGGCAGATAGGCTGGGCATGCAAGTGCGGTGTGCCGCTTAAGTTCAAGGGACAGGGAGAACAGGAGGCGGTGTGCGCCAACTGCCAGAGCCGGTACGCTCTTAAAGGCGGGGCGCTAAGAGCCGTCAGGGAAAATATATAGGACCTATCTCAAAATCGCTTCTGGCTGCAAGAGGCTGGAATCGCGGCATACGGCGTCATCAAAGAAAAACCGTCCTCAACGCAGCGTTGCTGCGCCTCCGGGCGGTTTCCCCTTTTTTCCTTGTCTGCCCCGATTCCATCACTCTTTCGCTTCAAAATCAATTTTTAGCCAGGTCCTAGAGATTTTTTATTTTTGCCCAACAAGCGGCGAGTTCCCTTTTATAAAGAGATTTTTTCCTCAGTTAGCCCTCCTGGATTCTGGAGGGTCCCGACGGGCATGTTGCTTTCAGGCAGGGCTTGCAATTAAAATTCTACATAAATTTATTTCAGGCATTTCAAAGAGGGGACTTGAGATCAAAATTTTTCCTATGGGCTGAAGGCCGTTTTTCTTCCAGTCGAAAGTCGCGGGGCCGTTTCGCGTGATTAAAAAAAAGTTCAGCTCCGGGATGAAATCTGCAGCAGGCGTTGCCTTGCTTGTTGTTTCAGACCTTTTTATCCTGGGCACGATAGTATTTTTCTCCGTGGCGATCAGAATCGGCCTGTTGCCGCGCATCTTCCATTCCACGCCGCCTTTTGAGTTCCAGCCCTCGAAGTATGGATGGATCTTTCCTTTATGGCTCATCGTGCTTGCATATAACGGCGCATATACAAAGAGATTTACCTTATGGGACGAGGTAAGGACGCTCTGGAAGACCACTTTCATTATCTCCGTTGCCGCTGTCACCCTGTTATTCATTGGCAAGGAAGGGGCATCGATCTCCAGGGCCCTTCTGTTCAGCGGCTGTTTTTTATCGCTGTTTTTTTTCCCTTTGATGAGGCTGGCAATGAAGCGGCTGATCTACTGGATGGGTTTTTTTAAAAGGAAGCTGCTCATTTTGGGATCGGGAGATGCGGCCCTATGGGCGTTCCGTGCCGTGCAGAAAGAGAAAAACCTGGGATACGATGTTGCCGGCTTTATTGGTGACGGTTCAGGCGGGGACGGCGAAACCGGCCATAACGGGGAACGCATAGAGGGCATCAAAGTGCATGGTTTCCTGGACAAAGCGCAAAGGTATATAGACAGGTGCAGCATCCATGATGTGATGATAGCTGTCCCGGACCTCAATAAGGACAGACTTGCAAACATCATAAACAGGGTGCAGCGCAAGGCGGAGAATACATTGTTCATGTCCGATATGTCCGCCGTGGCTGTCATGGGGGCGGAATTAAGGTATTTTGGCGGTCAGGAAGGCATCGTCATAGAGATAAAGAACAACCTGAGAAGGCTGCATAATTATATCCTCAAGAAGCTCTTCGACTACACGATCGGGCTTGCGCTTTCCGCAATCTTGCTGCTCCCTATCCTGGTTATTGCCCTGATAGTGAAGGCCACCTCCAGTGGGCCAGCCATATTCAAACAGCGCAGGATAAGCAAAAACGGTCGTGCATTCTGGTGCTACAAGTTCCGGACGATGTATGAGGACGCAGAGAAGCGGCTGGAAAACCTTTTCGAGAACGATCCTTCTGCAAGGCAGGAGTGGCAGACGTACAGGAAACTTAAGAATGACCCCAGGGTCACGGGTCTGGGAAGGTTCCTGCGCGCGACATCTCTCGATGAGCTGCCGCAGATATTCAACATGCTTAAGGGCGAAATGAGCTTCGTGGGGCCTAGGCCGGTTACCCAGGAAGAAATAGATATCTATTACAAGGAGAATGCGACCCTCTGTTTCAGCGTGCTGCCGGGCATAACAGGTCTGTGGCAGGTCAGCGGCAGGAACGAAATGGACTACGAAAACCGGGTCAAGCTTGACCTGTGGTATGTGAGGAACTGGAACATGTGGCTTGATATCGTAATTTTGCTGAAAACTGTGCGTGTGGTGCTTTCGGGAGAGGGCAGCAGGGATTTTTAGGAAAAACGATAAAAATTTGCTTTTCAAGAAACCTGCGCCCGGGCGCAGGTATTTCCCCGGGGCTGAATTTTTTTGCTGAGGATGAGGATAGCTGTAGTGCATGACTGGCTTGTCCAATGCGCCGGATCGGAGAAGGTCCTGGCGCAGATCCTCAAGCTTTATCCGGATGCCGACCTCTTCAGCCTGATTGATTTCCTCCCGGAAAGGGACCGCAGGGAATTCCTGATGGGGAAGAAGGCAAAAACCTCTTTTTTGCAAAAAATCCCGCTGGCCAAAAAGAAATACAGGATGCTGCTTCCACTGATGCCGCACGCCATAGAAGGGTTGGACCTGTCCTCCTATGGCCTCATAATATCCAGTTCACATGCGGTGGCAAAGGGCGTTCCCACCCGGAAGGACCAGGCTCACATATGCTATTGCCATACTCCTGTCCGTTACGCATGGGACATGCGGCGGCAATACCTGCGGGAAGCCGGCATGGACAAGGGATTTAAGGGGCTTGCCGCAAACCTCCTTCTGGATTACATCCGCAACTGGGACATAAGGTCCTCCAGCCGTGTGAGCCGGTTTGTTGCCAACTCGGCTTATATAGCGGAGAGAATAAAAAATGCCTACGGCAGGGAAAGCACGGTCGTTTATCCTCCGGTGGATATCGAGGGATTTAAGCTTCGCGAAAAAAAGGAGGACTTTTTTCTGGCTGCTTCAAGGCTTGTGCCTTATAAGAAAATGGACCTGATAGCGGAGGCTTTTTCGGAAATGGGCAGAAAGCTTGTGATCATAGGAGACGGCCCTGATTTCAAAAAGGTCAAAGACAAGGCAAAAGGGAACGTGCATCTGCTTGGCTATCAGGAAAATGATGTCCTGAAGGATCATCTCGGGCGGGCCCGTGCGCTCGTGTTCGCGGCGGAGGAGGATTTTGGGCTCCTGCCGGTAGAGGCGCAGGCGTGCGGCACGCCGGTGATCGCCTATGGCAGGGGGGGCGCGAAGGAAACCGTAATAGAGGGCAGAACGGGGGTTTTTTTCGTGGAGCAGTCCGTAAGCGGCCTGGTGCAGGCGGTTGAGGAGTTCGAAAGGGCGGAGAGCCGCTTTGACCTCAGAGAAATAAGGGCAAACGCCGAAAGGTTCGGAGCGGAGCGGTTCAGGAGGGAATTCAGGGAAGTTGTCGATGATTTTTTGCTTCTGACGGGCGCTGTCCCGGGCAAAAGGTAGCGAATGCCGCCCGCCCGCAAAAAAAAACTGCAGCTAATGTGGTGTCCCCAAAAGTGGGTAGCATTAGTTTGTTGTCATTCCCGCAAGCGAAGCGCGCCGGGAATCCTTGTTTTCAGGTCGATTCCGGACAAGGGAATGACACACTCATGACAGTTATTTATGGGACGCCACAGCAGCAGCTTTTTTAAAAATGCTTTTGAGACGGTTCCTGGTGTATAATAGGCCTTTCTACCACTATAGGAGAGGGATTTTAGCGCGGAGGCCGGCCATTCCCATTACCGGTACAAGGGAAGAGGGGGCGGCCCATGAGGGCATAAGAGGAGATTTTTTTGGGGGTCCCGCGGCAAGTATTGTTTGGAAAGAAAGGGGCCGAAGTCCGGCATGGTTTTTTATTCAGACCGGCTTCTTCCCGGTCAAGGCAGACCCTAAAAAACCGGAAATTTATTTTTTTACATGAATTATTTTAAAAAGCCTTTTTATATATTCAAATACTCCTACCTTATATGGATCCTGGCGCTTAAGGAACTGAAGCTGCGCTACAGGGGGTCCGCGCTGGGTTTTCTCTGGACGCTTGTAAACCCGCTTTTGCTGCTTAGCATATATACATTTTTATTCACCGTCATATTCAAATCCTCTGCCAAGGCCTATCCGGTCTATTTTTTCAGCGGCGTGCTCGTGTTCAACTGGTTTTCTTCATCGCTGAACGAGGGTACGATTTCCGTTGTGGGGGCCGGCGGTTTTATCACAAAATCCACCCTGCCCTCAGAGATCGTGGTCATCGTAAAGGTCATGTCGAATTTCCTTAATTACATATTCTCCGTCCCTGTCCTTCTGGTCTTCGTGCTCATTTACAGGGTGCCTTTGGGGTTTCCGCTTTTTGTCTTCCCCTTTCTCATCGCCATACAGTTTTTGATCAGCATAGGCATCGCCTTCTTTTTTGCGACATGGAACGTCTTTTACAGGGACACCTATCACATCGTCATGAACCTCCTGCAGATGCTTTTTTTTGTCATGCCGGTCATGTATTTTGACAAGCAGCTGCCTGAAAGGCTTCGAAACCTGGTGTACCTGAACCCCATAGCCTACCTTATAAAGTGTTACCAGGGCGTATTCTATTACGATACGTTTCCAAGACCAGGCTACATGATTTTTCTGGTCGTGATCGCACTGATGACCTACATCGTGGGCTTTCATTACTACCATTCCAGGAAAGACCTGTTTGCGGAGTGCCTGTGAGAACGGAAAACGCGATAGAGATCGTCAATATGACCAAGCGTTTCAAGAAGGTCACGGTCAGGCACGGCACGATAAAGACGATGTTTGTTGATTTTGCCAGAAGAGGATTCAGGCCCCAGCCCAGGACGCTTGTCACGGTGCTTGAAAACCTTTCTCTTAACATCAAAAAAGGCATGACCTTCGGCATCATGGGCAAAAATGGCGCGGGGAAATCCACGCTGTTAAAGCTGATTGCAGGCATCATCTCTCCTTCGTCGGGCCAGATCAGGACATATGGCAGCATCACTCCGCTGCTGGAGCTTGGCGCCGGTTTTCACCCGGACCTCACGGGTAAGGAAAACATATTGATAAACGGCCTTATACTTGGCCTGAAAAAGCGCGAAATAGAGAAAAAATACGATGAGATAATGGATTTTGCAGAGCTCAGGGACGTAATGGACGAGCCTGTAAGGACATATTCATCGGGCATGTACAGCAGGCTCGCCTTTTCCGTGGCTATAAACATAGACCCTGATATAATACTGCTTGACGAGATCCTAAGCGTAGGGGATGCTTCGTTCCAGATAAAGAGCAAGCAGAAGATACATGAATTTAAGAAAAGGGGCAAAACCATTGTATTTGTCTCCCACTCCCCGGGGTCTGTGGAAGAGATATGCGACGAGGCAGCTTTTCTTCAAAATGGCCGCGTCGCTTCAAGCGGGAAAGTCGAAAATGCGGTCCTGCTTTATAATGGCCTGTCAAAAAACTGAAGATATGTGCCGGAATGCGAAACTGACACTAAAAAAGAGAACGGGAGGCTTCTTTTCTCCGGAAAGCGGTATATCATGGACCTCAAAGGCCTGAAGGTGCTTGTAGACGGTTTTAATCTGGAGATGCCAAACGGCACTGGCATAAAGACTTACGGCATGAGCCTTCTGGCCGCGCTGAAGGCAATGGGAACCCAAGTTGGGATGCTTTCCAGCAAATGTTACAAAGTGGATGCCGTTTCCGACCAGCTCCTGGACGAAATTCTCTTCTTCGATGTTACCGATGCTGACACTCCGAAAAAATTTACACCGAAAATTGTCAGGAAGATGCAGACCACTTTAACTATTGCAAAGCCCTTCAGAAGGGCAAGCGAGGTGCGCAGAACTCACACCGTCGTGACCAGGGGGGGTGAAAAAGAGTTCCTGAGTTCAGTCGGGCTTTACGGGCTGCATGAATGTTATTCGGTTGCCAACAGGCGCTATAAGCTTGGCCTCGGTGCAACGACGATATCCGTCCCGGGGAAAATAGCGCTATGGCATGCCACCTATCCGCTTCCTATAAGGATAAAGGGGGCAAAAAAGATCACCACCATACACGATATTATTCCCCTGAAGCTGCCCTATGCGACCCTGGATAACAAAAAGGCATATTACAAGCTCCTGAAGACCTCCATAAAAGATTCGGATCTGATAATCACCATCTCCGAGCACACGAAGAAGGACATCCTTTCCATTTTCGATGTTGCCCCTGAAAAAATATTTGTGACCTATCAGCCAGTCCATCAGGTCAAGCCGACGAAACCTAGCGAGGCGGAGATATACAGCTCTTTAAAAAGGTACGGACTTAAAAAAGGGAAATATATTCTTTTCGTTGGCACGATCGAGCCGAAAAAGAACATAGGCCGCCTCCTGGATGCCTATGGCCGTCTGAGCATAGGGATGCCTCTTGTGATCGTGGGGCGGAAAGGCTGGCTTTGGGCGGACGAGTTAGAAAACAAGGAAATGCATAACGTAAAGATACTGGAGAACGTCTCCCGCCGGGAGCTCCCATTTTTCTATGCTGGGGCTTATTGCCTGGTCTTCCCTTCCATCTACGAAGGCTTCGGCCTGCCCCCGCTTGAGGCCATGTCTTTTGGCTGCCCCGTGATAACGTCCAATGTAGCGTCCCTGCCGGAGGTGTGTGGAAATGCGGCCCTCTATACGGATCCGTATGATGTGAGCTCGCTGAAGGACGCGATTGAAGGGCTTATCTTGAATCCCGTGGCGAGAGAGCGGTTTGCAAGGGCCGGCATGGAAAGAGCGGCGCTTTTCAGCATGGAAAAATATAAAGAGAGGCTGTATGACGCTTACAAAAAGGTGCTCTAGGGGGAAGGCATGATATCGGTAATCCTGTACGGCCGCAATGATTCCTATGGGTACAACCTTCCTAAAAGGGCGGTAATGAGCATCAATTGCATCGCGGAGGTGCTCACCCATCCGGAAGACGAGATCATATTCATTGACTGCAATACCCCAGACGACGCGCCCACGTTTACCGAGGCGGTGCAGGATCTGTTCACCGCAAAGGCCAGAAGACTCCTGAGGACGCTCAGGCTGCGTCCGGCAATGTACCGGAAATACAGCAAAAATTCTCCGCTCAAAGCTCTTGAGCCCCTTTCAAGGAACATCGCCATCAGGCGCTCAAACCCGGCCAACCGGTGGGTGCTGTCAACGAATACGGACATGATATTCATTGTGAGGGATGGGTGCCCTTCGCTCTCGGACCTTGCCGCCGGCCTGCCCGACGGTTTTTACGAGCTGCCGCGGTTCGAAGTGCCCGAGGCATTATGGGAATCCCTTGACCGGACAGACCCGGGGGCAGCCCTCTCCGCCATGAGGCTGTGGGGCCGGAGGCTCCATCTCAACGATGCGGTCGAGTCCGAAAAGGAGATACGTTATGACGGCCCGGGGGACTTCCAGCTCATATTGAGGGATCAGATATTCAAGATCGACGGGTTTAACGAGGAAATGGTGCTTGGATGGCATGTGGATTCCAATATATGCAAACGCCTCTATCTGCTGAACGGCCAGACCTCGTCGTTGCTCGACAAGGTGTTCGCCTATCACCTGGACCATACAAGGCAGGCCACCTTCATGCACACGGCCCGAACGAGGACCGAAAACGACCTTGAAAAGTTTATCTGGTCCGTCGATACGCCTTTCCTGCCCGAACAAAGGGACAACTGGGGTTGCGCAACGGAGGAGATAGAGGAGATTATATCCGGTGAGGACCGGAACCGGTTCGACAAGGCGCTTGAAGCGCTGCTGCCCGGGATGCATGAAGACGTGAGCTTTGATATCATGAACTCCGATTCTTTCAATCATGGAGAGATATACGATACCACTCACGTCTTTCCGTTCCTTGCCAACCATCTGGGGAATTTGCCTCCGGCAGCTAACGTAGGCTATTTCGGGGCAAACCAAGAGTTGCTTTCGCTTATGGGGCGCTTCCTTCAAATTAAAGACCATAAGGGTGCTCTCCTGACCGATAGCTCATTTTCCGACCTGAAACCGGAGGGTGGCCTGACAACGGGCAAACTGCGGGTGATCGGGGATTCTGATTATTACATTTTTGATATGGCAATGATGCATTTCCCCCTGGTTAAAAATCCGGAGGGCATTGTCTCAGTAAAACCCTCGCAGGACGTAGAGAAATTCAGGGCCGCTCTCAAGGAGGCCTTTCATTTATGCGTTTACCACGAGAAAAAACGGCTTTCCGGGGGT
>JAKAMR010000016.1 GCA_021812785.1 Nitrospirota bacterium | reverse complement strand
CGTCAATCCGGTGAGGATAGACAAGGCGTTCAGCTGGGAGTTTCCGTTCACGGCCCACGGCATGATGCAAAACGTCATTACGAACGCCTCGAAGGGAGACCCCTATCATATAGACACTCTGATGTTGTTTATGGCGAACATGGCGTGGAACTCCACCATGAACACGAGCGGCGTTATGGACATGCTCAGGCAGAAGGACAAAGACGGTAATTATGCCATTCCATTTATCGCCGTAAGCGATGCCTTTTTCAGCGAGATGGTCTCTTTCGCGGATCTTGTCCTGCCCGACACGACATATCTTGAGAGGCATGATGTCATCTCCCTGATGGACCGTCCGATCTGCGACTATTCGAAAGCGGCTGACGCTATAAGGCATCCCATTCTGCCTCCCAAAGGGGATTGCAGGCCCTTCCAGCAGACCATCATAGACGTGGCCAATGCCCTTGGACTGCCAGGCTTCTGCGATGAGGGCGGAAAACCGCTTTATGCAAATTATCCGGAATTCGTCACGAACTGGATGCCGTCGCCCGGCGCCAATGTGGGGTTCCTCGCGGGCTGGCGCGGCCCCGGCGGGACAAAACACATGTTCGGAGAGCCAAACCCCAATCAGTGGGAAATGTATATCAAGAACAAGTCTTTCTGGGAGATCCAGCTTGAAGATTCGATCAAGTACAATCGCACCGTCAACCAGGGCTATCTTAACTGGGCCCAGAATATGAAGCTGAAGCGGGACAATGAACCTATTATCATGCACTTCTATTCCGAGGTGATGCAGCGCTTCCGCCTGGCGGCGAAGGGACAGCGCAAGGGGAGACAGCCTAAAACGGAGGCCCAGAAAAAACGGATACTCCGGTATTTTGACCCCCTCCCGTTCTGGTATGAGCCGCTGGAGCACCAGATCATAGACAAGGGCAAATACCAGTTTCATGCCATAACCCAGAGGCCCATGCCGCACTACCATTCATGGGACGGACAGAACGCATGGCTGAGGCAGATCATCGGCCAGAACTTTCTTTACATGAACAGGGCCAGGGCTGAAGAATTGGGCATAAATGAGCTGGACTGGGTATGGGTGGAATCCCCGTGGGAAAGGAAGATCAAGGTACAGGTAAAACTGTCGGAGGCAGTGCAGACGGACACCGTGTGGACATGGAACGCGATAGGGAAATATCCGGGCGCATGGAACCTTGACCCAGGGGCCGATGAGGCTGCAAAGGGGTTTCTGCTGAACCATCTTATAACGGAAGAGCTGCCCCATGAAGGGGGCGGGATGATCTCAAACAGCGACCCGGTCTCCGGCCAGGCGGCGTGGTTTGACTTGAGGGTGAAGATAAGCAAAGCAAGCGAGCCGGGGCTCTATCCCACGTTCAAGCCGGTAGAGCCGCTTCCGCATATGGAGAAACGTCCGGATATACTGCGATATACGGTGGATGAGAGGAAGAAATGAGCCAATTAGCGCTGGTCATAGACCTTAATAAATGTGTGGGTTGCCATGCCTGCGCCACGAATTGCAAGGCATGGAATACCTCCGGGGAGTTTGGCCCCCTTACGGACAAGGAGCCTTATGGGAAGCAGCCGGAAGGCGTCTGGTTCAATCGTGTGCAGACATACGAGGTTGGCAAATACCCCAAAACCGAGGTCATCAACTTCCCGAAATCCTGCATGCATTGCAAAAACGCGCCGTGCGTTGAGGTCTGCCCCACGGGCGCGTCATACAAGCGCCAGGAAGACGGCATAGTGCTGGTTAATTATGCCGATTGCATCGGCTGTAAATACTGCTCGTGGGCCTGTCCTTACGGATGCAGGGAGTTTGATGAGCATGAAGGCGTTATGAAAAAATGCGTACTGTGCGTAAACAGGATATATAATGAAAACCTGCCCGAAGAAGAGCGGAAACCGGCCTGCGTGCTCGCCTGCCCGACAAGGGCAAGGATCTTTGGGGACATCGACGACCCCGGCAGCGAAGCGTCAAAAGCGATCCGTGAAAAGCACGGCTATAAACTGCTTCCCGAAACGGGAGCTGACCCGTCAACGCACTATCTCCCTCAGCGGAAGATAAAGGTGGAGCTTGACGAAGACGAACTGTGCGTGAAGCCCCTCGCTATCGTTACGATAGAGAAGAAGATCACATCGTACAAAGAGCAGATAATCGACGACTTCATGTCGCCGTAACAGGAGATATAAAAAATCATGCGCCCTGAAAGATCATTGGTCCTGTTGCTTGTCCTGGCTGGAGCCGGACAGGGGATATTCATTTTTCTTGCCGCGATGGGCGTAATCATTCCGCACCTGATGGACGGCGCCCATCCGGAGGTTATCTATTCGCTGGGCATCTCATCGCTGGCGTTCACCCTGGCCGGAATGGCCGCGAGCCTGTTTCATCTGGGCAATCCGCTTCGCGGCTGGAAGGCGGTTATCAGATGGCAAAGCTCCTGGCTTTCGCGCGAGGCCCTTTTTATGGGACTTTTCAGCGGCTGCGCCGCACTGTATCCGTTGGTTTATTTCCTTAATGCACCCTACGGCGTAAGGGCCCTTATAGGCATCGTTGGCATCTGCGCCGCCTTTGCCCTTTACATAGCGTCGGCGATGCTTTATGCCCGGATCAGGTTTGTCCGGGAATGGTCCAATAAGCTCACAATAACGAATTTTGTCTTTTTCGGGTTCACATCCGGGGGGGCCGTTACATACGCGATACTTTGCCTGCAGGGTGTCAATTACATCCACCTGAGAGGAATAATGATCCTGCTGGCAGCGGGGTCCCTCATCTTAAAGACGCTCGCATTTGTTTTTAATAAGACCGTTTATGTTCCAACGGACATAAAAAATGCCCTTGTGATGAATGACCCCGATATCAGGCTAATGAGCACGGGTACGTCTTACGAGCACTACAACACGAAAGAGTATTCCTCCGGGCTTACAGACGCGCAGGTCCGCTCTATTCAATTAAAAAGCCTGTTTGCCGCCTTTATCATCCCGATGATATTATGGATGGCCATGCCGCTTGGGGCAGGCGCCCTGGGCAGTATGTTCGCGGTCCTGGCGGCGGTTGCAATGATAGCGGGCCTGCTGATGGAACGCCGTCTTTTTTTCATCCAGGGCAATCACCTGCAAAACCTGTATTATGCAAGATTCCGCGGCAACGACGCTCGAAACCCACTGCTCAGCAAGGCAAAAAAAGGGACCCCCGTACCCTTGAAATAAAAATAAAACAGGTCCATTGATAGCCCGGCATGAGGGTAATTCTCCGCAAGAAGAGGGAAGCGGCTTTGGATTTATCTGAATTTTGACAGATTTTCAGATCGAATATAAATTTTTAAAATCTTAACGGGAAAGTGAATTCGTCATTTTATTGACGGTGGGATGGGAAATAGTCCATTAAAATGGGTATCCTTTAAAAATATATCATAGTTTTCCGGATACTTTGATTATTTCGGAACGACCAACGTTCTTGTCAACTCAGTTGCTCACCCGCTATAAGACATAATAAAATTACTTGAAAATCAAATACTTGCCCTTCGGTCAATCCATTTGGATAAAGCTGTGTCCAGGTTGGAACATTCCTGGTTTATTCAATAAAGTCCTGTCTGGTTAGCCGTTTGGCATAAGACTTGCTTTTTCATGTCTGGAATCGCAGGCTGTAACTAAAGGGAGAAAAACAAAAAATGATTAGGCACACAGCCGTCGATCAGGCATTAAATTCCGTAGGCAGCGATTTTCAGAATTTCAGCGCCTCTGTAAACAGAAAAAACAGTCTTCGGGGTGTCCAAAGAGGCTCGGGGCAGATCGCGGCTATCAAGAAACTAATAAAAAAACCGTATGTCCCGGCAAAAGGTAATTCAGCATTTGCCGGAGCGGTTTTTGACATGAAGATAAGATCGGTCATGGGGTTCCTTGATAAAATTCCTGAACCCGTAATAGCACTTGCCGGAGTCCTGCTGGCCCTTGCCATAGGCTGTATGGGAAGAATAACGGGTTACGGAATTAACTTGCCTTTTTTCTATTTGCTTCCGGTTTTATTGATCTCGTGGAAATTCGCTGGCAGAACGCCGGCCGTGCTGATGTCGTTATTCTGCGCATTCATATGGTTTTCGACCGATGTGATGGCGGGGCATGTCTATTCCCATTCCGTCCTCCCGGTCTGGAACGGCATTGCGGGGCTCGGCGCCTTGTCAACAGTGGGTTATTCTTTTTCGACCCTTAAAGGCGTGCTTCAGCGGGAGAGGGGGTTTGCCCGCATAGATTACCTGACGGAGGTCTCTAACGCCAGGGATTTTTACGAGCGGGCGGAAATTGAATTCGCCCGCGCGGCAAGATATGGCCGCTCCCTTTCGATAGCGGTTGTGGACATCGATAACTTTAAATATATCAACGACAATTTCGGCCATGCAACAGGCGACCGCCTTCTTCATACCGTTGCCAAAACAATTCAGAAAACATTAAGGAAAACGGACATTATTGCAAGGGTCGGCGGAGACGAGTTCGCTATTTTGTTGCCTGAAACAGAAAGCGGGGCGGCAAGCGTGGCGATGAATAAAGTCCAGGCCCATCTTTTGAGCGCCATGGTAAATAATGTATGGCCGGTTACCTTCAGCATGGGCATCATCACTCGGAAAACAGCGCAATGCTCATTGGATAACATGATGAAAATGGCCGACGATCTTATGTATACAGCCAAGAAAAATGGTAAAAATATGGTCTTGGCGGAGAACTGTTAGCTTTAGCTTGTGCGTCTTCATTTTAAATCCGCAGCTAAACTTTTTATATTGACCGTGGTGGGCTTTTCCGGTCTGCCCACTTCTTTTTTACTTTAAACGGAGGGAGAAATATTGTATATTCCATGTGATATCGGGGACCTCAATGGTTTTGGATGCGGATAGTGATTGTAACAGCGGGTCTTTTTGGGGGGGCTATATCAGAGGACCCCGAAGGCCGTAGACAGCGCCAGGTTCGATATTTTTTTTATTAATTCCCGATAAGGAGGCGGCCACTTTGCTTTCATCCATACTGCTGGCGTCGGCGCTTATGGCGGGCACACCACATGGTTTGCCAAAGCCCGAGCCTCGGACCGTAACTGCAGCTGCACAGAGCAACACGGCAGAAAAACAAAAACAAAAACAAAAAAAGCTCCAAAAGGCGGATGCTCAGACACCCGAGGCTAAGCCTGTGGTTACCCGGCACAAGATCATCGTTGGGGGAAAGGAAATAAGCTATACTGCGACGGCAGGCCTGCTTCCAATAAAAAATAAAAAGGGCGAAACCGAGGCGCACATGTTTTTTATTGCCTATACGGTAAACGGACGGCATGCCAAACGCCCGCTCTTATTCATATTTAACGGAGGGCCTGGCGCCGCTTCAGTCTGGCTGCAAATGGGCGCTGCCGGTCCCAGGCGTGTAAAAATGCTTCCGGATGGCGAAATGCCGCCACCACCATATCACCTGGTGGACAACAGGTTCACCTGGCTCGATATGGCCGACCTTGTCTTTATCGATCCTGCCGGCACCGGCTATAGCCGGGCGATAAAGCCGGAGCTTACCAAAAAGTTCACCTCTGCGCTGGGTGATATTGAGTCCATGGGTAAGTTCATCAGGCTTTATCTGACGCGCTATGAGCGCTGGGGTTCGCCTCTGTTTCTGGTGGGGGAAAGCTATGGGACGTTCCGGGCGGCGGGCCTGTCGGACTATCTGGTTGAACACGGCATAGCGCTGAACGGTATCGTCATGCTCTCTTCCATCATGAACCTGGAGACCGTCTCATTCGACAATGGCAATGACCTGCCTTACGCGCTGTTCCTGCCCAGTTACACCGCGACCGCCTGGTATCATAAAAAACTCGCGCCTCATACTGACCTGGAGAAAATCCTTCAGGCCTCGCAGAAGTGGGCCTCAACCGGCTATTTAACGGCCCTCGAAAAGGGCGACAGCCTTTCTCCAGGGGAGCGCGAAGCAGTGGTGGAAAAGCTTGCCCAATTTACCGGGCTCGATAAAGGCTTCATCGAAAACCGCAACCTTCGAATAGACAGGGTCAGCTTTGCCACCGAGCTTCTCAGAAAAGAGAGGAAGCTCGTTGGTTTCCTGGACAGCCGTTTTACCGCAGCCAATCTTGAGCCGGGGTCCCCGCCTGATTTTGACCCGACTATCGCGGCGATCCGTCCGCCCTTTACTGCTACTTTCAACGATTATGTCCGGCGAGAGCTGGGGTTTAAGTGCGACCTGGAATACTACACTTTGGGTGGCGGCATCGGGCGATGGGATTGGGATTCCAAAAACAGCTACGCGGATACCAGCGACAACCTGAGGAATACCTTTGCCAAGAACCCCTACATGAAACTGTTCGTTGCTTCCGGTTATTTCGACCTGGCCACGCCTTATTTTGCAACGGAATATACGCTTGCACATCTGGGGTTGACACCGGCTCTCCGCAGGAACATCACGATGCGCTGGTACCGGACAGGGCATATGATGTACCTGGACCAAACAGCCATCCGCCAGTTGAAGCATGACGTGAAGGAGTTTATAGAAAGCGCCCTGCCAGGGCCTTAGCCTTTTTTTTTGGCGGGGGTAATTTGATGGTGTGAATATGTAATGTTGAAGAGGTTTGTTCTGATAATGTCCCTGTTATTGCTATCTTGCCCACGGATGCATTGGGTGCGTCCGGAAAAGGGTAAGCTGATTGCTCACGATACGATCAGAAGATTCAAGCTAAACCTGTTTGGCACCCGAAAGAAGGAATCGCATGATTAAGGTGTTGCCGGAAAGCAAAGGGAACATTCTTGTTCTTGGCGCGGTGGGCAAATTAACAAAAGCTGAACCAGGAGGCAAGAAAATGGCCTATAACTGGTCATAAGGCTTTTCCCTGTCCTTTCTTCTTGCGAGCTCATGGCTGTAATGGCTGCCCACGAGGGCGGCATTTTCCCTGACCCACTTGGAAAGCCTTTTGCTTCCAGCTGGCGGAGAGCCCGTGCAGAGCAGGCCGGCCATGAGCCCTTTGATCTCGTCCAGCGTTAGCGTAACGTCCCCGTGCATTTCCCCGATAAGCGAGCCCAGGATGTAGCCCGCAAGCGGAGGGATGGAGATCATGGGCCGTTGCTTTCCTATGCCAGCTCCTATGGTTTTGACCAGCTCCCGGTATGTATAGGTTTCAGGCCCGATGGCGTCGATTACCGCGTTTCCGGTGCGGCCGCCATGTTCGACAGCCAGCCTGGCAAGATCGTCCACATATATGGGCTGCAAACAGTAATCTCCCCTGCAGAAGACGCCAAATACAGGGAACCTCCGCAAAAACCATGCGATATTATTTACAAGGATGTCCTCTTTGCCAAAAAGGACCGCGGGCCTCAATATGGCATGGCTCAGGCCGCTTTCGGCCAGAGCACGTTCCAGAAGGGCCTTTCCCCTGAAATACTCGAAAGGCGAGTCCTCTGACGGGTTGGTTATGCTGATATGGACCACCCTTTTTATGCCTGCCTCCCTGGCCGCGTCAAAGAGTATGTTTGTATTTTTAACGGCTTCGGCGTAGGAAAAGGAAACGGCGTTATGGTAGTTGAACCGCACCCAATAATTGTTATAGAGGACGGTTGCGCCCTTTAAGGACTCGGCTAACTTCCTTGGCTTATCGAAGTTATACGGGAAAGCGGTTATCCGGCCCCGGAAGGGATTTGCCCTGTGGGGGGAATTGGTGAGAGTGCGCACCTGATAACCCGCCTCCAGTAGACGCTGCGCAATATATTTACCGGAGAACCCGAACGCCCCGGTAACGACGTGCAGTTCGTTTTTTCTCAAGGAACAAAAACCTCCCTGGATGGAGGAATATGGCCGGGGCCGGGATTTGCCTTAAAATTAACGGCGGCCCCGCTTTTGCTTTAATTATCGCCCCATGCTTTAATTATAGGGAGGCCAGGATGTTTTCCAGGTTGTCAAAGTCTACGGGCTTGGTGAGGATATGAAATTGTCCGTTTAGTTCCACCTGCGCCATAAGTTCCCTGATCCTTTCCAACTCGTAGCCGCTCATGAAAACGACCGGAGTGAAAGACCGGCCTCTTATCTCCTTGGCGGCCCGGACGCCGTCTATCTGCCCGTTCAGGTTCACATCCATTAAAATTATGTCCGGCTTTTCCCCGTCTGCCGCGGCGATGGCGTCCTCACCCGTGCTTGCGATCTCGCATACTTCATAACCCCACAGATCAAGCAGGTCGGCAAGGCTGAGGGCCCCAACGTATTCGTCTTCAACGATCAGTATCTTTTTTCTTCTCACAAATCCCCCTTTCCGTTAAGTGTGTGTTCGATCAAAGCGGATAACGATCCTGGTCCCCTGTCCCTGTATTACTTCCACCTGATACCGCTGCTCCCAGCCCCAGGCTTAAAACACCGCAACCCAGCAGCAGTATCAGTACCCGGCTGGTTGCCCTGTAATTCTTCATGGCTGTATAGGCGACGATGAAACATATCACCGCGATGAATAAAAGATTGTAGATCGTGGTCAGCCAGGGCGGGTCGTAAAACAAGGACGGTTTTACGAAAAGGTAGAGGGCCCCCGTCAGAAGCGCCAGGGAAGGCAAGGGCATAAGGCCCACGCGTCTGACATTCATACTTTTAATTCCCTGGCGGGCATGCTTTTAATTCCCCCCGGTGGCGGCATATTGATGTTCCGGACAAGCCGGAATGACAACGGTTAATGCAACGACAGGGTTTACAGTCCCCCTGGGGCCGGGAAATTTTTCAACGGACCAAGCCCCCGTTTTTTGATTTTGATATGAATTTGGCGAAACTGTTTTTTGCCAGGACCTTGCGGACCTGCTCCCTCACGTCGATCCACACGGGATGCACTATGCAGGAATCGCTCCTGGAGCAGAGCCTCTTGTCCAGTGCGCAGATATTCATTGCCACAGGCCCCTGAACGGCTTCGATCACATCGAGGAAACTTATCACGGACGGCCTCCTGGCAAGCTCAAACCCTCCGTTTGCTCCCCTGTGGGACCTGACGATGGACGCCCTGCCAAGCTTCTGAAGTATCTTTGCCATAAAATCCCTGGGGACCGCCGTCCCATTCGATATTTCTTCGACCGGGACTATTTCTGCCGGCCTCTGGGCAAGATAGCATACGCACCGTATGGCGTAATCGGTCTCTCTTGTTATCTGCATAATATTCTCGCCGAGTCCCTTTTTTTATAAAAAATTAAAAATAAAGCCTTTCCACCCCCGTCAGTGGTCCGCCGCCTTCCGCTGAAACAGCATTTCATTTCATCAGCAGCAAGAGGACCACGAACGGCGGCTTCGATCAAATTTAACCTCCTGAACCATTAAACCCGCCTTCTTCAAGCCGTACAGCGCAACCCAAGGGCCACGGCGGCAAGTTCGCTTCTCCGCCTTATCTCGAATTTGCCGAATATGTTGTTCAGGTGGCCTTTCACGGTTTGCTCCCTGATAGAAAGCCTTTCCGCGATCTCCCGGTTGGAATGGCCCTGGATGACGAGCACGGCGATCTCCTTTTCCCGGCGGCTCAGATTGAAGCGGTCAAGGCCAGGGTCCAGCCTGTGTGAGGGCGGATGGGGCTCAAGGAGTATGAATTTCCCTTTTTTATTCCTGTTGCATAACGGCACGGTGCGCACTCTGAACGTACTGGAGCCGTTTTTAAAAAAGGCCGCCCCTGAACCGAGCCCTGGGTCGGGGATATGCTCCGCGGAGGTCCCTTTTATGGCCTGCCTGGCGGCATCGTTCATGAAAACAGGCAAGCCCGCCTCATCCCTCATGATGACGCCGCAAGCCTCCTTGAGGGGGTCCCGGCCGCCTATCAATTCAATATTGCGGATAGCCATTGCCACATGGGGCAGGAGGATATTTACGATCTCCTGGTCGCGGCGGCTGAAATCGCGCTCATGCTTCTGCCTGTTGGCGATAAATATCCCGACCATATCGCCCTGTGCCCGGAGCCACGCGCCAAGACCGTAAAATACGGAGGCAACTGGGATGAGAAAATCGCGGGCGAACCCGGTCTCGCCAAGCCCGGGCACCATGTCCGTAATTCTGGCCGCCTCGTTAAAATGGTGTTTGAACCAGCCGTTTGACATGAAAGGGTCATTCATCGCGAAGTGGGCGAGATATGTGAGCATGGATTCCTCGCTGTTGTTGAATACCTCGTACCCGCTGAAATGGAATTCCCTTGTCTTGGGGTCCGAGGAGACAAAGACCGCGCTGTGGATGCCGATGAACTTCCTCAGTTCTTCGCAAACCTGCCGGATCATCGCCTTTTGATCCGGGATCGAATAGATGGCATCGATTATATCCAATGCCTTCCTGTAATCTCTGCAGGAAAGGACCATCAGACAGCCGTTTCCTCCAGCTCATCATTTGAAAAAGGCGCGGGTATTGCCGCCTCTTCCCGCGTTTTGTCTCTGCCGATAAGTTCAAGTCTGCAAAAAATCATCTTAATCCAAAAACCGGACCTTATCTATCTTGTTTAAAGCATATCCTGACATTTGTCAAGCATCCCACATATTTATTAAACCATTTCTGACGGTTAAAACAACCCAACCAAAGTAGGATTCCTTTTGCAAAAGGCTGTGCTATATTTGTCTGCAGCCTAAAAAAAAGGGGCAAGCGAGGGCCTCTTTGCTTTGTGAAAAAAAAGACAAAAGACAAAAAATAAAAAAACAAAAAAGCTTCATGGGGGAACATTATGGCGTTAATTGAATGGACAGTTGACCTGAACACCAACATCGCTTCCATAGACGAGCAGCACAAGAAGCTTATTTCCTATATCAACGTCCTGCACGAAGCCATGAAGATGGGCAAAGGGCAGGATGTGCTTGGCAAGGTCCTGAACGAGCTGGCCGCCTATACCATAACGCACTTCTCAAATGAGGAAAGGCTTATGACAACCTGCGGGTTCCCTGGATACGCGTTCCATAAAAAAGAACATGAAGGGTTCGCTCAAAAGGTGCTAAAGCTCAATGATGACTTCAAATGCGGCAAGTATCTCATAACCGTCGAGGTCATGCAGTTCCTCAAGGACTGGCTTATTACGCACATCAGGGGCACGGACCAGAAATATGCCCCTTTCCTTCTGGGCAAGGGCGTGTCCTGACGCTGAGGCGGGGTTGATCTGCTAAAAATGACGGAGCATCGAATGAGCTTTCTTATTAAAAATCAGGATGAAATAAATCCTTTTTTTTGCGGAAAATGACGAGGTGGCATCAAGTGAGAAGAGTATTTGAATTTTTCGGGAATATAGAAAAAGCAATGTTGCGCTATGCCGGGGAGCCTCTGGCCCGGACAGTCCTAAAAAGGCAGTACCGGCTTAAGTCCTTTGTCTGCGTGTCCACCCTCGCCGTTTCCTTTCTCAGCTTCAATTTGGCCCTGGTGATCGCTTTTTTCATTTATGCGCGCGAAGCAGCTCCCCGTCCGGCCTATCAAGGGAGGGCAAATATGACGGTCCCTGAATACATGGCGAATGAAACCGGGCGCGGGCCGGGAACAGGCCACATGCGGAGCGTTGAGCTCTCAATTGCCCGCATAAAAAGAAAATTTACATTCTTTTTCCTGGTCCTGTCCCCAATACCGTTTATCATGGCCGGCGTCATCTCGACCGTGCTGAAGGCGAAGATCAACTGTTCAACAAAACTGTTCCTTGAAAAAATACGCGCTGTAAGCAGCGTCGGAGACCTGACAAAGCTCGAAATGGACCGTTCCGGCCAATGCATAGGGTTTGTTGAGTTCAACAGCATACTGACGGAGCTGGGCTGCTTCGCGGGGCGCATCAGGGATGTTGCGGTAGACAGAAAGACTCTCGAATTCGAGCTCCAGGTGCTGGAGAAATTCGTCATCACCTCAGAAGTGGTCAGGGACTGGAAGGAACACGTCCATCGCCTGCTGTGCGAGATCAACACGGTAATCGACGCATGCGTGCTCTTTTCCGTTTTTCAGGTCAACAATGAGCTGTACGATCTCGATATCTTCTGGGCCGGCGCGCCGTCTGACAGGACAAGGCAGGCCGTTGAAAAGGCCGTCCGCCGGGAGGTCTCCGGTATAAGCGAGGGCATGGGCAACTCTCCCGCTCTCAAGATCAACCATAACATAATGTCCGAATTCCCCGCTCCGGCGGACATAAATGAAGAGGACATTGTGCTGAAGACCAAAGCCCTGCTGGTCCAGAACCCCACTATCCAGGGAGTGGCCGGAATAGGCATACATCCGTCACTGGCGGGGGACCCCGTCCGCTCGCTTGCCATCGACGGCATATTGACCACCCTCTTGAATGTTGTGGGCTCCATTAAGGCCATCTCTAAATACACCATGGACCTTGCATATTACGCGACAAGGGACCCCCTGACCAATCTTTATAACCAGAGGCTGTTCTGGGAATTGCTGGGGTATGAGATAGGCAGGGCGGACCGCTACGGGTACAAGTTTGCGGTGCTCGTAATAGACCTGGACAATTTCAAGAACATCAACGACTCGCACGGGCATATCGCCGGTGACCGTTTCCTTACGGAGATCGCCGCCGCGATGCAAAATACCCTGAGGACCGGCGATATCCTCTCCAGGTATGGGGGCGACGAATTTGCCGTCATTCTTCAGGACGCCGATGAGGCGCAGGCTTTTTTTGTCGCTAACAGGCTCAGGGAGAATATCAGCGCAGTATCTTTTTCCACGATTGACGGGGTAACGGTGAAGGCCACTGCCTCCATCGGTTTTTCCGTTTATCCCATTCATGCCACAACGGCAAAGGACCTTTTCCTGTTTGCCGACAACATGATGTACAAAGCTAAAAGCGGGGGGAAGAACACGATCATCATCCCAACCGAAGAGGACATAGTCGAGGTATTCAGGGCGGCAGGGGAAATGTCCGCGATCGTCACAAAGGCGCTCGAAGAAAAAAGGGTCATCCCCTACTTTCAGCCGATCGTCAACATGGAGACGGGCAGGGTCGAATGCCATGAGGTCCTCTGCAGGCTCCAGACGGACAAGGGCATTCTGGCGGCGGGGGAGTTCATAGAGATCGCCGAGAAGCTGGCGGTGATAAGCAAGCTGGACCAAATAGTCATGGAAAAGGCCTTCCTGAAGGTGCGGGAAGAGGGTTATGACGGACTCCTGTTCGTCAATCTGTCGCCCAAGTCCCTGATCCTCAGGGAATTCATTCCGGGCGTGCTGAAGCTGGCCAAAAATTACGGCATGGACCACCGCAGGATAGTATTTGAGATCACAGAAAGGGACACGGTCAAGAACATCTCTCTTCTGGAGAAGTTCGTGCGGGACCTGAAGGCCGAGGGTTTTAATTTTGCGATAGACGACTTCGGCTCCGGTTTTTCATCATTCCAGTATATCAAGCGGTTCCCGATAGACTTTGTGAAGATCGAAGGGGAATTCATAAAGAACATGATCTCCGACGCAAGGGACATGGCGCTGGTGAAGGCAATGGTGGCGCTATGCAGGGAATTCGGCATCAAGACGGTCGCCGAATACGTTGAGGATGAAGATATCATGAGGGCCGTAAGACAGGCCGGAATAGTTTATGACCAGGGCTACTATGTGGGCAGACCCGCCAGGGATTTTTACAGCGGGCAGGACCGTTGAACGCATTATATGTTCGCTCATTGGGCCGTCCCTGCGTTCAGATAAAACGTATGAATACAGCAGCATGCAGTGCCTTGGGGAGCAAGGCACTGCATGCTGAATGACTTTCAAAATGGGAAAATTAGAGGCTAACCCAAATTTCAGGAGAGGGAGATATGTATTGGGAAAAGACTGAAACGTTCATGAGCGACAAGGCGCTAGGGGAGCTGATCAGACAGACGAGGAAATCATGCGGGCTTTCCCAGATGCAGCTTGCGGACAGGATCGGGATTTCATACCAGCAGGTGCAAAAATATGAAAGAGGTATAAACAGGCTCACCCTTTCCAGGATCGAGCAGATAGCCGAAGCATTGGGAATGCCTTCAAGTTTTTTTCTGGATGAGGAAGACCCTCGCAAGGGGGGCGAGCCGAATGCCTTACAGGCCATTTTTAATGAGGAGGCAAGGCTTCTTATGCTTTACAGGGGGCTCCGCAGCAAAAAACTGAAACGTGGTTTTCTGGGCATGATCGAGGACTTCGTGAAAATGTTGCCGCGGGAAAAGGACGAGCCCCAAGAGCAAATTTAAATGTGCGGGGAGGGACAGTAAATGGAGTTTTTTGAGGCAGAGAGGGCGATGCCAGATGCAAAAACGCATATGTGAGGGAATTATTGCAGATCATAAAACAATGGCCCAAAGACAAAAGGGCCGCAAATTTTTGAGCCGCCGGCTACAAAATCCGTATGCCGAATTTATTAAGCGTCATTATAAGGGCGCTTAAGGGCAGGCCCACCACGTTAAAAAAATCCCCCTCGATCTTTCTGACAAGGGCGGCTCCAAGCCCCTGTATGGCGTATGCCCCGGCCTTGCCAATGGGCTCGCCGGTCTTTACATAAGATTCTATCTCCTCTTTGTGAAGCCGTCTGAAATAGACCTTTGTCTCTGAGGAGCCGGATATCCGTTTCCCGCTTGAAGAGTCTATCACCGTGTAGCCCGTGACAACAAGATGCGCTCGTCCGCTTAAAGCCCTGAGCATCGCGCTGGCCTCCGCCTGATCTTGCGCCTTTCCCAGATACCGGCCGTTAATGCTTATAAAGGTGTCCGCCGCGATCACTAGCGCGTTTCCCCCTTTTTTCTTTTTCTTTTTCTTTTCTTTTTCTCTCGCCGCGACCGCCTCCGCTTTCTGCCTGGATAGAAGCCTGGCCAGCCTCCGGGGCGGCACGCATTCGCTCATCACCTCCTCAACCCCGCTTTCCTCTACTGTAAACTGAAGCCCCGTCAGGCCCAGTATATCCCTTCTTCTTTCCGATGCGGATGCAAGTATTATTTTTGTTTTTATATTTTTATTTTGATTGTTACGCATATCTGCCCGCCGCGCACCCCGACGCCCAGGCCCAGTGGAGGTTATAACCCCCAAGCTGCCCCGTTACGTCCATCACCTCTCCGGCAAAAAAAAGCCCCGGCACCTTCCCGCACTCCATGGTCCTTGAGGAAAGTTCCCTGGTGTCCACTCCGCCTGCCGTCACCTCCGCCGTCCTGTATCCCTCCGTACCGGCCGGCCGGAAGGTCCAGTTATGAAGGGCTTCCGCCGCGCTCTCAAGCTCCCGCTGCGAATGAAGGCGCAGCGGTTTTTTTGAGGACGAAGAAAGAAAGCTGCCGCACCACTTAAGGGCCATACGCCGGGGCAGGAAGCCTGAAAGATAGTTCTGCATCTCCACGGACCTGCCTCTGTCTTTCATGAACATCCCTTTAATATCGGCATCGGGCAGAAGGTCTATCGAGAGTTCTTCCCCGGGGGCCCAGTACAAAGAGGCCTGCAGGGCCGCAGGGCCGCTCAGACCCCTGTGGGTGAAAAGGATGTCCCCCGTGAAAGTTCTTTTGCTTTTATTTTTTCCCCCGCCGCAGGATATTTCTGCCTGCAGCGACAGGCCGCACAGGCCGCTGAACCTATGCGCTTCCTCCGGGGCGAATGTAAATGGAACAAGGGCCGGACGTAGCGGTGTGATCCTCAGCCCGAACCTGGACGCTATCCTGTAGCCCAGGTCCGTGGCCCCAAGCTCCGGATACGAGAGCCCTCCGGTTGCCACCACCAAAGATTCCGAATCGAAACAGACCTTTTTATTCGTGTCCACGTTGAACCGGGCTGCCTTTTTACCGAAGCCCTTTATGTTTATGCCGGTAATTACGGCCGCGCCGTTTTCTCTGCACTTGCCAAGCAGCAGCTCCAGCAGCGCCCTGGAACTGCCTTTCAGAAAGAGTTGGCCGTTTTCCTTTTGGGCAAACGGCACACCCCGGCTTTCAAGGAACCCGATGATATCGCCGGGAGTGAAACCAGCCAGCGCGGACCTGGTGAAATCGGGATTTTCCGAGAGGTAATTGTCCGCCCCCAGCTCAAGATTTGTGAAATTGGAGCGGCCCCCTCCGGAGGCAAGCACCTTTCTGCCCGGCTTCCCGTGCTCCAGCACGATAACGGACCGGCCGCGCCTGGCGGCCTCGATCGCGCACATCAGTCCCGCGGCGCCTGCCCCTATGACGATGACATCGCATTTCATCATATTTATATTAAAACAAAGGCGGTTATTTCTCCCGCGGGACAGCCGGCGTGTCGCAGACGGTCATTTTTGACGCAGTTACTGTTAGAGTGAAAGCGAATGAGCCTCGTCTGGCGGTATTTATCAAACTGGCCCGTATCCCTCTTTTATTTCAGTTGTAAAAAGATTTTTTCCTGATAGACTTTTTTTATTCAAAATCGGATCGTCAGGAGGTAGTCAAGAATGCCGGTACGCAAATCAGAAGCCATATGGGATGGAAACCTTAAAAACGGCAAAGGAATGATGAAGCTTGGAAGCGGCTTGTTCGAAGGCCCTTATTCGTTCTCGTCCCGCTTCGAGCAGGGACAGGGCACAAATCCTGAAGAGCTCATCGCCGCGGCGCACGCGGGCTGTTTTTCCATGGCCCTTTCCATGCTCCTTGAGCAGGCAGGGTTTAAGCCGGAGCACATCAGGACCACGGCGAATGTGCATGTCGAAAAAAGCGGAGACGGTTTCAAGATCACAAAGAGCGAGCTTGACTGCGAGGCGCAGGTGCCGGGCATTGATGAAAGCAAATTCCAGCAGCAGGCGGAGGCGGCCAAAAAGAACTGCCCCGTCTCCCAGGCCTTGGCCGGGGTGCAGATAACATTAAAAACGAGACTGGCCGCACTGAAGTCCTGATTGCTTTTCCTCCGGCCCTCACCTTTTCGGCCCTGTCTGAAAAGGTGAGGGCCGGAGGAAAAATGCCCCGTTCTTTGCAAAAAAAAGCCCGCTAGAGGTTGCCCGACAGCTGTATCAAAAGCTCGTGTCCGCCGTAGGAGCCTTTCCTGACGACCGAAAAGTTATAGTTATAGGCGATCTGCAGGCGTGTGTTAAAGAAAAAACCGGTCGTGATCCGCGTCCCAACGGAAGACATGACATCATTTTTTGTTACCGGTCCGCCTCCGGTGTTTTGGTTTCTCAGGCGGTCCAGCCAGCCGGCTGCGGCATCAAGGCCCAGATATGTGAAAAAGACGGGCTCAAAGCGGTACTCGCCAGTGAAAATGATGTAATGGTGCGGGAAGAACTCCCAGATAGACGCCCCTGGCAGAACCGGTATCCAGGTGGAACCGTATTCCTCTCCCAGCGGGTCCGGTCCGCCGCCCACGCGCGGCGCGGAAAACCGGTCCAGGTGATAGCCCACGCCCCCGTTCAAGGAGGCTATAAGCCGCTGGCGGCTGCTGCCGGTTGCCCATGGCACATCGCCTGCCTTTAGGAAATATCCGGCAAAAGAAAGATAATTCCGTCCGTGAGCGGCCTTCTCCGCGCCATCTGTTCCCCAGTCCCGCCAGTCCGTGCGGTGCCCGTAAACAAGGTCGGCGCCCGCGGCGTACCCATCGTGCGCAAGCTTAAGGATGTTCCGTTTTAATGCATCCAGGCGCACCTGCAAATGGGCGCGGAGTTCCAGGGTGTTTTCGGGCACCGAGAATGCTCCCGCCGTGTCCGGGCCCCTGTCAAAAAAAAGAAAGCCCGGCTCGAACATGAGGCCGGCGGCGAACATGTTGTCCTGATTGCCGGGGCGCACCTGGCGGCGGTAGCCCACGCCAAGCCCGGCGCGCGCATACCCCCAAAGGAGCTCTTCGGATTTGAGGGCGCGGCCGTCAACCAACTCAGCCCTGGCCAAGGGCAGGGTGAAGTTGTTGAAGGTCAGGACCGCCTCAAAGCCCCCAGGGGGAAGCGGTTTTTTCGAAGTTTCCACCGCCAGCCGCCGGGCCCAGAATATGTCGTCATAAACCCCGGAGACCTCAGCGCGCAGCAGGTGCGCGCTGTCCGGATGCCGCCAGAAGTAAAGGCTGCCCACGGGCAGGAGTTCGGAGTCCTGCGGGGGCGGCTCCGCCAGATCGATCCCCAGGTCCCAGGAGGAGATGGAGCGCGTGTTGAACGGGGCCACCGTCACCTCACGGCCAAAGACGTTTCCCCTGAACCCCTGCCCGAAAAGCGGCGTTTGATAGCGCCCGCCATCGGTTTGGAGTGTCTCATCGTTAACGCCCCGAGCGCCGCCTGCCCATGCGGTGTTAACGGCTATTGAAAATAATAACGCGAAGGCCAAAAGGCAAAACAATATCCGGCCCAATATCCGGCCAAACCTCTGACATCCGGGCGGGCTGTTTGAATTTTTCAGCAAGATCTTTTGGATGTCTTCATATTAATAAATCTTTGTTAATAAATTTTCCATTAATAAACCTTCGCCTCCTCAGGCGTCCTTGATGAAGGGGCCATGAATTCCGGCCCTTCGGGCGAGGGTATGTTCCTCTGGATGATATCGTCTATCGCTTTTTTTGCGTTTTCATCCAGGCTCCAACCCATGGTGCCTTCCACCAGTTCCAGTTGCCTGGGGTTTCGCACGCCCCAGAGGGCCACGTCTGCCCCCTGGTCCAGCACCCAGCGCACGGCCAGCTCCAGCACGCTTTTCTGATACCGCGTCCTGGCCAGCTGGGCAAGCTCATCCACCGCCTTCAGATACCGGCCGAAAAGCGGCTGCTGGAATTTGGGGTCTTTGTTCCTAAGGTCGTCGCCAACAAAAACGGCGTCCGGCCTCATCTTCCCTGAAAGCAGGCCGCGGCACAGGGCCCCGTAAGCGAGCACGGCGATCCCGTTTTTTTTGCAATAGGGGAGGACATCTTTTTCTATCCCGCGCTCGAATATGTTGTAAGGGGGCTGGCATGTGTGCAGCGGGGCCTCTTTCCGGAACCTCTCCATCTGCTCCACATTGAAATTGCTGACCCCGATGGCCCTTATCTTGCCCTGCTCAAGGAGGCTGTTCATCGCCCCAGCGGTTTCCTCCACCGGGACAAGCGGGTCTGGCCAGTGCACATGGTAGATGTCCACGTAATTGGTCTTGAGCCTCCGCAGCGAATCCGATAGCTCCTGAATGATCCTGCCGCTTGAGGCGTTGCGGAAGGTGCTGCCGTTCCTCCATTGGATGCCTGCCTTGGTGGATATATATACGTTCTCACGTCCTGCGGCCGCAATGGCCTTCCCCACGATCTCCTCCGAAAGGCCGAAACCGTAAACGGGGGCCGTGTCTACGATGTTTAAGCCTTTTTTCAGGCCGGCCTGGATGGCCGCTATCGACTCGCTCTCGTCAGAACCTCCCCACATCCATCCGCCTATTGCCCATGTGCCGATGCAAACGCGCGTGGCCTTTATGCCGGTGTCCCCAATAAGTGCGAATTCCATTTTTTATTTTCTCCTTCCATTCTTATTTGGCCCCCGCCTTATCTCCCCAAAGCTCTCTAAGGCGCTCGTCGCGTCCGCACTGGGCGCGGTAGGCGTCATAAAGGGCCGGGTTTTTTCTGTAATACTGCTGGTGATAATCTTCGGCGGGGTAAAACCTGCCCGCGGGAACGATGCCGGTGGCAACCGGCCCCCTGAGATTCCCCGTCTTTTGCAGCCGGTCCCTTGACTCCATAGCCAGACGGCGCTGCTGATCATCAAAATAAAAAACCGCCGTCCTGTACTGGTTCCCTACATCGCAGAACTGCCGGTCCGTGGTGGTAGGGTCTATGTTGCGCCAGAAGACGTCAAGGAGCTTTTCGTAATCCACCTGCCTTGGGTCGTAGACCACAAGGACCGCCTCTGCATGGCCGGTCTGCCCGGAGGCGACATCCTCGTAAGTGGGGTTTTCCATGTGTCCCCCAGTGTAGCCAGGCGTGACGGAGAGCACGCCCTGGACCTGATCGAAAGCGTGCTCCATGCACCAGAAACACCCGCCGGCAAAGGCCGCCTTGCGGAGGACTCGATTCTCATTTTGACCGGAACTGCTCTCGTTCTGTCCGATTTCATTCCCGGACCTGTTTTCCGCTTCTGGCATATGGGTGGGCCTCCTTCCTGCAACGGCCCCCACGGGTTTTTGTTTTGTTTTTGTATTGTATTTTTATTTTTATTTTTTCTTCCAGGCGGTGTGTGCGCCTAATCAAATTGCAACAGATAAGCGCCTTCATGTCAATGCTTGTGATATAATTTTGCTGTTTTTTGTTGTTCGCATGGGTCAAAAGCAAAACAAAAACAAAAAACAGACGATAATGGAAATGCTGTTGTTTCAAGGCGGGACAATATGAATAAAACCGGAAAACGATATGAAAATAAAAAAAGTAAAATGCTCCTGCACCATCATTTTATAAAAATAGCAAAAAAATATCCGGGGAAAACGGCGTTCGTGGACTGCACGTCCGGGAAGTCCGTAACCTACTTCAGGGCACTTGCCCTGTCGCTTGCTCTTTCCCGCAGGCTGGGGGGAAATGACGAGAGCCATATAGGGGTAATGCTGCCCACCGGGGCGGGTTGCGCGCTTTCCGTGCTGGGTGTCCTTATGAGCGGCCGGGTGCCCGTTATGATCAACTATTCAACCGGGACCGCTTTGGAAGGGGCCTCCGGGAATGTCCGGTACGCGCAGAAAAAATGCTCTTTCCAAACAGTGGTCACATCGAGGGTGCTCATGGAGAAGATCGATTGTCCCCATGTTGAGGGCATGGTCTTTATCGAGGACATCGTAGGAGGGCTTTCCGCACTGGAGAAATTGAGTGCGGCGGCGCTGGCCAAACTGCCTGTCCCCTTCATATTAAGGTTGGTTGAGGGAGGAGAGGAAAACGATGTGGCGGCCATACTCTTTACGAGCGGAAGCGAGAAAGAGGCCAGGGCCGTGCAGTTGACCCACCGGAACATCATATCCAACATAAGGGATTTCAGCGGCGCCTTTGAACTTTCCGGCAAGGACAGCATGCTTGCCAGCCTGCCTTATTTCCACATATTCGGGTTCAATCCCAACCTGTGGACGCCCCTTTATCACGGGATGACGATCATCTCCTATGCCAACCCCATCGACTATAAAAAAATATGTGAGATAATCCGCGACGAAAGGCCGACCATCATCCTGGGGACGCCAAGCTTCTTTTGGGGATACCTGCGCAAATCCGAGCCTGGAGATTTCAGGAGCGTGCGAGTGGCCGTCTGCGGAGCGGACAAATGCGCGGACGCGCTGCGGCAGGGTTTTATGGACAAGCACAATATTACCCTTTACGAGGGCTACGGGGCCACGGAAACCTCCCCGGTGATATCGGTGAATACGCCGCTGCAAAACAGGCCGGGCAGCGTGGGGAAGGCTTTGCCGGGCGTGTCCCTGCGCATAGAAAACCCCGAGGCCGGCCCCCACATTAAAAAGGACTGCACAGCGGGGATTGCCGGCCGGATAATGGTGAAAGGCGATCTCGTAATGAGGGGCTATCTTGGCGATGCGGAGGAAACGGCCGGACGCATACGCGATGGCTGGTACGATACAGGGGACATGGGATTTCTGGATGAGGACGGCTACCTGTGGTTTGCGGGAAGGCTTAAAAGGTTCGTGAAGATAGGAGGGGAGATGGTGTCCCTGGTGCAGGTGGAGGAGGCGCTGGAGAAGGTGCTTCCCGAGGGGGTTTTCAGCTCCGTGGCGGCCGTGCCGGACGTAATAAAGGGACAGAAAATAGTGGCGGCCGTGACCAGCGGGATAGACGAGATGAAAACCATCAGGCAGTTGATGGAGTATCTTCCCAATATCGCGATCCCCAAACATTTCATTGTCCTGCCGGAACTCCCAAGGACCGGGACCGGGAAGATCGATTTCAGGCGGGTTGCCGGGATGGTCCAAAGCGCAATTGGACTGAAGCCCGATTCGTAGGGGAAAAAATTCCTGAAAGCCCATTGCCTTTTTTTGTTTTTCCGTTCAAGGTGAAAGCCTTAACCCCTGATTTTATTGGGACTTTACAGGCCTGGCTGTTCAAACGTTTAACGAACAGGAGTTCCTGGATTTCGCTTCCCAGTAAAGTGGCGCAAAAAGTTACGGGTTTTAAGTCTTCTGGAAGATTTGGATTTCGTGCCGGCTTCGTATTTCAAAAAACTCGTGGGCGCGGATGATATTTGGGAATGCAGGATTCAATTTGGTTCAAACTGTGCCGCCCCCCCTATAACGCTTACATGAGCCAATGTCGCCCGAACTCTTGACGCTTCATGCCTGATTTGTTTACCTTAAAACGATTATGTCCCGTTTGCTTAAATTTCTTTTGCTCCTTGCCGGGATCGCGGCGGTCATATACATGGCCGCGCCGTCCAAGCCTAAGGAGAGCACGCTTGAAAAGATCAAAAAACGCGGCTACCTCCTCTGGGGGTCGGACGCAGAGGGCGGCGCGCCCTATGCCTTCCCCAACCCCAAAAACCCTTCAAAACTCGTAGGCTTCGAGGTGGACCTGGCCGGGGCGATCGCGCGGGAGCTTGGAGTAAAAAAGGCCGTGCAGTCCCAGAACGCCTGGGACAGCCTGATCCCGGCCCTTGAGCGCGGAGATTTCGATTTCGCCATGAACGGCATAGAGATAACGAAGAAAAGAATGGAGCACGTCCTCTTCAGTGCCCCTTACTACGTTTACACCGAACAGCTCGTGGTGCGTAGGGACGATTCCTCGATAAAGAGCGTTGCGGACCTGAAGGGCAAAAAGGTGGGCACGCTCTCCGGCACGGTGGCCCAGGACATCCTCATGGGCATGCGTGGCGTTAACGTAAGGATATACTCCGGGCAGGTGGAGCCCTATCAGGATCTGGCCCTTGGAAGGCTGGATGCCGTCCTTCTTGACCTGCCTATCGCCGCCTACTACGCCAGGCCGAACCCCGCGCTCAAATTTGCGGGGCCGCCGGTGGGGGAGGGCCTGTATGCCATAGCCATCCGTAAAAACGACACGGAATTGAAAAAAAGGCTGGATGAGATTCTGGCAAAACTCTACCGCACGGGCGAGCTTAAAAGGATATACGAGAAATGGGGCCTCTGGAACAGCAAGCAGGACAAGCTGGCCGCGTTTTTTAAGAATTCCGGGGCGGAGACCCTCGACGAAAGCCGGAGCGCGCCCATAAAGAATTTCTTCCCCATGCTTTTAAAGGGTGCCGGGGTGACGGTGCTTATATCCGTCTCGTCGATGGCCCTTGCCATTACGCTCGGGCTGATGCTTACCCTCCTGCGGCTTTATGCCGGGCCGCCCTTTGACTGGCTTGCCACAGGCTACATAGAGATATACAGGGGAACTCCGCTTCTGATACAGCTCTATATACTCTACTACGGCCTGCCGAACATCGGCATTTCTCTTAACCCGGTGATGGCCGCCTTCCTGGGGCTTGGGATGAATTACGCCGCCTATGAGTCCGAGCTCTATCGGGCGGGGATAAACGCGGTGCCCTTCGGGCAGATGGAGGCCGCGCTTTCACTGGGAATGAAGAGGGGGCTTGCCCTAAAGCGCGTTATCCTCCCCCAGGCCGTTAAGATAGCCCTTCCTGGAATAACGAACGACTTTATCGCGCTGTTCAAGGACTCCTCACTGGTCTCCGTCATCGCGATGGTAGAGCTCACCAAGACCTACAGCATGCTTGCGGCAAGCACGCTCCGCTTCTTCCAGCTAGGTATAATCACCGCGCTCCTTTACTTTGGCATGAGCTATCCGCTTTCCCTGCTTGCAAGGAGGCTTGAAAAAAAGCTCAAAAAGGACAGGCGATGATAAACGTCCGGGACCTGCATAAATCTTACGGGGCGAACCGGCTGTTCGAGGGTGTTTCCTTCCAGGTGGAAAAGGGCGAGGCCGTTGTGCTCATAGGCCCGTCGGGAAGCGGCAAGAGCACCGTCCTTCGCTGCATAAACGGGCTGGAGACGTTCGACAGCGGCGAGATAACGGTGGCGGGGATCGGGCTGCATTCAATAAACCGGAAGCGGCCTATGAAGGAAGACGCGGAAACCATAAGAAGGGTGAGGCTGAAGCTTGGAATGGTCTTCCAGCAGTTCAACCTCTTCCCGCATATGACTGTGCTGCAAAACGTGACGGAGGCCCCCATACGCGTGCTTGGAATGGGCAGGGCGGAAGCCATTGCCCAGGCGAGGGACTTCCTTAAGAAGATCAATCTTGAGGGCAAGGCGGAAAGCTATCCGGCCCAGCTTTCGGGCGGCGAGCAGCAGCGCGTGGCGATAGCCAGGGCGCTTGCCATGCGCCCCGAGGCGATGCTTTTCGATGAGCCCACATCTTCGCTGGACCCGGAGATGGCCGGGGAGGTGCTTTCCGTGATAAGGAAGCTGGTGGATGAGGGGATGACCACCATGATCGCCACGCATGAGATGGGCTTTGCCAGTGAAGTGGCCGGCAGGGTGATAGTGTTCGATAAGGGGAGCATCATAGAGACCGGCCCGCCATCCCAGATATTTACCAGCCCGAAAGTCCTCCGGACAAGGGAATTTTTAAACAGGGTGCTTGGAAGGTTTTAAAAAACTTTTCATTCCACGGTGCTTTCCCCGCACGTCTTGACAATTTCCAAAGCGGTGAGAACCTCTAATCAGGACTGACCGAAACCGAAAAGGAGGACACTGCCATGATGTGCAGCCTTTCACAACTGGACGCAAGCCGGCTGGACCAGGTGAAAACAGCTGAGAAGAAGATAGGAAAGACGCTGCTTGCCTACAGCTGTTATGAGACCAGGCCGGAGGCGCTGTCAGCGGGCGAGTTGGAGGAGATACGGGAGCTGGAGAAGAAGCTTGGGATATTGCTGGTTGCTGTTAAATGAAAAAAGGGGAAATTCCTGGGCTCAAATGAGCTTTTTCCTTTTGGCTGTCTCGAAAAGCCCGTAGACGCGCAGATCCACGCTGTCGCCCGCTTTCTGTGAGCTGAAAAGAAAATCAGCCAACGCCGCCGCCGGCGTCCTGATGACCTCTATGTCCTCGGACTCGTCACCGGGAAAACCGGCCCTGATCTCTTCCGGGACCTGGAGTGCCCCTCTGGCCAGGACCGCCGTCCAGCGCTCGGCGTTAGAGCCTGTCGATATGACGTTCTCAACCAGAACTGAAAAATCCCTCCCGTCAAATCCGGTCTCTTCTATAAGCTCCCGCCTGGCCGCATCCATCAGGTCTTCGCCGGGGTTTATGAGCCCTGCCGGGAACTCTATCGCGTAATTGCCGATAACCACCCTGAACTGTCTTATGAGGATAAGCTCGCCGGCCCCGGTAACGGGGACGATTATCACAACCCCGTCCGCGCCCACCCTGTCCACGGCTTCCCATGTGCGAGCCACCCCTTTATTGTCCAGGTATGCGATGCGGACGGTCTTTAGAAAATCGCCCTGCCATAGCGGTTCCCTGCCGGTGATCTTCATGTCCTATTTTTTCCTTCTTTGCACCACCCAGTCCACACGGCCCAGCAGACGGTAAATATCTCCTCCCGCCTCCAGTTCCTTTCTGGGCAGTTCGATAGGGGGGAAGTTGGGATTGTCTGACCTGAGTATCAGCCTTTCATACCCCACAAAAACCCTCTTTATGACCGCGCCCTCGTATGGGAGCCAGAAGGCGTAGATATCTCCACTCACGATATTCTGCACCATGGTGTTCACGCCGGTGACCGCGCCGTCCCAGACCGTGGGTTCCATGGACTGGCCTCGCACCTTGACGGTCACGATGCCGGGGCCGGTAAAATCTCCAGGCAGGGTTATGGTCTCTATTGGCTCATACTCGGAGATGTCCTTGGGCGCGCCAGCGCCGGCCAGAGTGAAAACCGGGATGCGAGCGAACTCGTCCCTGCAATGGGCCTCGGAGACCGACAGTCCTTTTGCGCTGGATGGCTGCTGCGGGGAGTACATGGTTTTTTCTTTTTCGCCTGCCTTCGGAGCGTTTTTCAGAAAGGGCCTGCCCTGGTAGGCGGCCGCAGGCTCCCTGGTAAATCCCCCGTGGCCGGTCAGCAACCAGTTGGGATTAATATCCGTATGTCGAATAAGAAGGCTCAGCGTGTCGGCCGAGGGTTTTGTCTTTTCATTCTCAATGTCCGAAAGTGTGCCTTGGGATATTCCTATTTTTTCTGAAAATTCCTTGACTTTTAAGCCTTTTTTTGTCCTGTACCCTTTTATCCTTTTCCCTATGGTCACTTTGCGCCACCCCCTTGACAAATTATCGTCATGACGATTATATTTATCGGGAGTTGCAGGAAGGAGGCTTTTTTTGAGGATGGCGGCTGCGCATTTTGAAACCTGTATCCTGGCGTTAAAGGGAGTGATGTTTCCATTAGTATCCCTGTCCGCATTGGTTTCGAGGGCCAAGCTGGATTCGATGAAAGACAGGTAAAAAACCCTGCCGCCGGAGGATTTTAAATGGATATGCTCTTATCATCATCAATATCGGCACTCCGATATATTCTATCCGTGGGACGGCTTTTTTTCAATAGGGACGGGCAAAAAAAGTTTTTTGTTATTGTTTTTATTTTAATTTTTTTATTCCAAGGACTTTTTGATCTGAAAGGCGGTTTTTGATATGAGCAGAGGTTGGCTGGAAGAAGTCGCTAGCGAGATGGTCCCCGATGACCTGCCGGAGGCCTATCGGGCAGTTGCCATGGTGGTTGGCGTGGAGAACGCGCTGAGGCTTTCCCAAGAACTGGGCGGCCTGCCCTTTTACTTCCCCAAAATAGGGACCCTTATTTCAAAGAGGCGCGACGCTTACATCAGGCGCGAATTCACGGGGGCAAATTACAAGGAGCTTGCCAGGAAATACGCTCTGACGGAAACCTGGATACGGCGCATCGTAAGCCACAGGCGCAGGGGCAGGGCGGATTGAGCCCCCTGGGGAGGTTTTTGTTTCCCGAAAGGCCACCCGCTACAGAGATCCTTTTTCACAAGATCTTCTGTTCACAAGATCCCAATTGTTCCGCACTTTACTCATGGCGGCTATTTAAGTAAACTTAAAATATAAGTGTTTTTGTCAAACAAAACCCCCTATATAAGGATGTATCAAAGCCAATGAAAAGAAAAAGAACGGGTCTTCTTGCCCTTATGCTGGCCTTCGCTTTTTCCGTGGCCTTTTTGTCCGCCGCGCGGGATGCGCGCGCCGTGCTTGGCGGTCCGGTTGACTCGGTCAGCAAAGACATTTCCGCCATGAAGGCGACGCGCAGCCAGGTTACCACCCTGCCTTGCTATACCGTCCATGAGATCACCTCCGGCACATTGACGCTGCGGGAGTATGTTTCTTCAGGCGGAGTAGTGTTCGGCATAGCCTGGGACGGGCCGTTAAGCCCGAACCTGAGATATCTTCTTGGTTCCTATTACAGCCAGTACCATGAGGCCAGGCAGCAGATGCCCCCTTCGCACGGAAAAAAGTCCATGCGGGTGCAGGCAAATGATGTGGTCGTCGAGAAATGGGGGCACATGCGGAGCATGCACGGGAGGGCCTACGTGCCGGCGCTTCTTCCCGAGGGGGTGAGCCCTGATGCCGTCCGGTGAGGCGGCAATGAAAACAAGGGGAACAAAGAGCATCGGGCTTCTTTCCGTTGCCTTGTTGCTTTTTTTTCTTGCCGGATGCGGAGGCGGCGGGGGAGGGTCATCTTCGTCGCCGGCTTCAAATGGTACCCCATCTTCCTCATCGAGCACTGGCACCTGCACGGCGGTTGCGGTTTCCCTTTCAGGCCAGGTCCAAAACCCGGTGCCCCTGCTGCCTACAGATAACAACGGAACCCTTGTCGAGCTTCCGGGTGTGTCCAATGACGGCGCTTCTTCAGCAAGCGGAAGCCTTGTGCTGGGCATCGGAACGGAGAGCAACAATCAACCCTCTTCGGTAACGGCGGCAATACCCCTGAATAGCAGGGGGGATTTTACAACTGTTTTGAACGGCCTGCCCCCCTTAGACAGCTTCATAGACACCGGCTCCAACGGCCTTTTTTTTCCCCAGGTTTCAAAGAACAATCCCCCCATCTGTTCTGCCCCTTTATCTTCGTGGTACTGCCCTCAGACGCCTTTCACCAATACGGCCACCCAGGAGGGGGGCAGCGCTTCGGTCAATGTCACATTCACGATCGAAAACTTTGAGACTCTTACAAGTAGCGGGAACAAGATGGTCTTTCCGGACATAGGCGGACAGATGAATAGCGCATTTGACTGGGGGCTGCCTTTTTATCTTGGAAGGAACGTCTTCATGGGTATAGAAGGGAAAAGCTCAAACCTGGGGGACAACGGACTGTATTTCGCGAGCGGCGTGTACAATGGGAGCCAGCCCTCCGGCGCTAACGTAATGCCTATCAGCGTAAGCGGTTCCGTCCCCGGCCTTGCCACTTATAACAATGAGCCGATGGTAAGTATCACGGTCTGTGCTCCCGGCACAAGCGCCTGCCAGACCATAAACGGCATACTGCTGGACACCGGCAGCTATGGACTCAGGATATTCAAGCAGGCCCTGAACGGCCTTTCCCTGCCTCCGGAAAAAACCAGTGGCGGGCAGCTTGCCGAGTGCCAGCCATATGTAGACCTAACCGCCGACTGGGGGCCGGTAGAGCTGGCGGACGTGAAGCTGGGCGGTGAGCCTGCTGTGACCAGCTTGCCCATCCAGGTGATAGATGCGACTTTTCCGGGTTATACCAATTGCAATGGAGGGAGCAGTCTGGATACAAGCCCGTCAATTGACGGGTATAACGGCATTCTGGGGGTCGGCCCCTTTCAGCAGGACTGCGGTTCGCTTTGCACTAACGTAAAAAACAGCAATCAGGTTTCCCAGTGGCCCTACTGGTCCTGCAGCCAATAGCGATATCCCGCAAAAAATAAAAATTTTTTGGCGTTGCAGGCATGAGAATCGAAAAAATCAGATGTTTGAAGACCCCAGCGCCCGCTCCAGCATGGTCTTCAGGTGGGCAAGGTCAAAGGGTTTAAGCAGGTATCCGGCTGCCCCCGCGTCTTCAGCCTGCTTCCTTATGGCCTCATCCGCATAGCCCGATATAAAGACCACCGGTATCCCGAAGCGCTCCTTCAGCAGCGCGGCAAGCTCCAGCCCGGACATGTCCCCCTTCAGCTTTATATCCAGTATGGCAAGGGCGGGCCGTTCGGTTTCCGCCACCTTAAGCGCGTCCTCGCCGGACGGAGCGGGCTCGCATACATCATATCCCCACAGGTCCAGGAGATCCGCCATGCTCATGGCGGTGATGGACTCGTCCTCCACTATCAGTATCTTTATCTTTCCGTTCGTATTTTTCATTTTTAGCCTAAACAGCGCATTGTCTATTTTAAAATAAGGCCGTTATTGAGCGCCTGTTTTTTTTATGCCCTACGGGCATCGAATGTAAGGACTTTTTTATTGATTATATTCGCTCGCTTTACGCTCGCTGTCCATTTTATGCCTTGAATCTGATCCTGAATTCCGCTCCCCTGCCGGGGATCATTTCTATCTCGCCGCCAAGCTGCTTGGTTGCCAGGTTGCGGACCAGCTTCAAACCCAGGGTCCTGATATTGCCGATACCGGCAGACTCCAGGCCGGGCCCGTTGTCCCTGTAAACGATCTCCATCAGGCCGGGGCCGGTCTGCCGGAAGGATATCCTTATCTCTCCGCCGCCCTCACCCGTGAAGGCGTATTTGAGTGAATTGGAGATAAGCTCGTTTATGATGAGGCCGCAAGGCATTATTATGTCTATGGGCAATGTGATGCTGTCAGCATCGAGCTTCAGCGCCACCTTTCCTTCTACCTGCGAATGGCTTTCAATGAGGGCGTCCGCCAAGTCCCGGATGTATTCTTTCATGTTGACGCTGGAGAGGTCCCTGGACTGATAGAGCTTCTCATGCACGAGCGCCATGGCGCGTATCCTGTTTTTTGTGTCGTCGAACATCTGGAGGACGCGGCTATCCGAGACGGAGGAAGACTGCAGGCTTATGAGGCTTGAGATCACCTGCATATTGTTTTTGGTCCTGTGATAAAGCTCCCTTAGCAGGGTCTCTTTTTCCCTCAGGGAGCTTTCAAGGGTTGCCGTCCAGCGCTTCTTTGAGGTGATGTCCCGGGTTATGCCGAGCAGACCGGCTATTTCGCCTTTTTCATTGGTGAAGGGGATGGCGTTGGTCTCCAGCCAAAGGCGGCGTCCCTTAAGCCCCGCTATCTCGAATTCCAGCGAACCCTCCCCCCCGGCCAGCACCTTCCGGGTAAGCTCCAGAAATGCCTCCCGGTGTTCGGGGATGACCAGGTCCGTGACGGGCCTGTTTTTTACATCTTCAAAAGAGGAGGCCTGTATCATGGCAAGCCCCGCCGGGTTCATCATCAAAAGGGTGTTGTCCGCCGCAAGCAGCTTTACGCACTCGGGCTCCGTCTCTATTATGGAACGCAGCAGACGTTCGCTCCGGTGGAGGGCCTCCTCGGCCTTTTGCCTGGCCCCGGCGATACTGTTGGCCTTGAGCGAAACGATGACGACCGCCAGGAGCAAGGCGGACACAAGGAGCGCCAGCATTAAAAAAGACGTAAGGAAAAGCGAGTCCGCTTTTCTCCTGATGCCGGATACGTCGTAATATATCTCGCTTGCCCCGGCAAACTTTCCGTTCACCATAACGGGGGCATACGCTACGGCAAGGTCCGTGGGGGCCGCTTCCCCGCCCGGCGTACGGCTGTTTTTGGGAATAAAATGCTTGTATATATAGCCTTTTGCCACGGTATCATAAAAAAATCTCTTTGTGATCATGTGCCCCACCGCGGAAGAGTTGGTATCATCGAATATAAGCTTGCCTTCAGGGGAAAAAAGCCGTATCTTCCACAGCCCGAAGTCGTTATGGAGAAGGCGGGCTTCCTTCTTCACTTCGCCGGTTACGCCCCCGTCTTCGAACCGGAAGTCCATCTCCGCAAGCGAGCTGCTGAAGTGGACGGCAATATTGGAGGCCTCGTTTTCCATGGAATCCACATGCAAACTGGAGAAAGAAGGGAAGACGAAAAAAACGTTGTAAGCCGCGAAGAGAAAAACGGATATGACGGCTATGAGCAGGATGCCGGTGACGTCCTTTGAAAAATTTATTTTAAACATGCACCCGCCTGAATGTGGTTGCCTTCCGCAGGCGGCGCAGGGGTTTTTTTGATACTGGAAAAATCCCTGTCTGGCCACGGTGTTTTTAAATTAAAAATCTGTCTTCACGCAAAATTAATTATAACACACGAAAAACCCCCCTTTAATCCGGAGCCGTTTTTTCAAGAAACTGATTTTCTAAACTCTTTCAGCGGACGCGCACATACGCCGCCTTTTAAACTCAATGCATGATGTTTGGAATGAGAGTTGAAATAAGAGTTTCAGGACCCGTTTTCCCGGACCAGAATCCGCTCGGCACGAGGCCGGCAAACCCACCTGGATCCCTACCATTAACAAGCGCGGGCGTCCCGGCATTCCGCCCGCGCCGGCAAAACGGGTTTTTTTTTAATCCCCCCCTGACAGCGGGCGCAAATGAGGTCCCAAAGGAATGCGAACGGCCTTTTCATTTGCGCCCGCCCCGCCAAGCAGGCGAAGAGGGGAAGATGTCCGGTGAAAGGAGAGCGAACAAAGATGAGCAGAGATATTAACAGCCTGGTCCCCGTGGTCCGTGAGAGGCTTCTGCAACTGGAAGCCGGGGCAAAGCAGCTGGGCATTGAATTCATTACCGTTTACACCCTCCGCACGGAGGCCGAGCAGCATGCCCTGTTCGCCCAGGGCAGGAAAACCGTAGATGAGGTGAACCGTTTGCGGAAAGAGGCCGGGCTTGCCCCGATTACGGAGGGACAAAACCGGATCGTGACAAGGCTGCTCACATCCGTCCATATGTTCGGCTGCGCCTTCGATGTGGCCATTTTAAAGGACGGGAAGATCGACTGGCAGGATACCTACTCCTTTGAGCGGCTCGGGGCCGTTGGAGAGTCCCTCGGTCTCAGATGGGGAGGAAGGTTTACGTTCAGGGACTGGGGGCACTTTGAGTACACGGGCGGGCTTACGATCGAGGAGCTTAAGGAGGGGAAAAGGCCCGCCGCATAGCTTTTTTGTTTCTTCACTTGGCCCTCCATGCGAGCCATGCTGGCACATGGTCCCGCCTCAAGACGCTGCATCCAGCCCGGCTCGTGCCAGTCGATATCCGGCCCGGATGACTGCAAAAAAAACAAAAAACAAAAAACCAAAAACAAAAAGGAGGCCTTTATATGATCAACGCTGTCGTCGCGGTTGTGCAAAACACTATAACCCCGCTTCTTACTGCCGTAGTCCTCGCACTGTTGGGAATATTCTTTGCATGGCTTCAGAAGAAATACCATATACAGGCAAGCCAGGCCCGCCAGGACTACGTTGAAGCCATTGCCGTGCGTGCCATCGCCTTTGCCGAGGAAGAGGGCGCACAGTTCATAAAAGAGCACGGAAGCAAGCTGCCTTCTGACACCAAACTCTCCGATGCGGTCACCTTTCTGCTGCGGACGGTCCCCGCGCTCTCTGAAGATGAGGCCAGGGACCTGATAACGGCTGTCCTTGGAAAGACCAGCGGCGCCGGAGCGACTGAAGATAGCGCAATAACCGCCAAGGCTGGCATGAAGGGAGGCCAAAGCGGGTTTATCAGGCTTAAACAGGTGTTTTTTCTTCTGGCCCTTGCGGCCCTTGTCCTCGCTTTCGCATCCTGCGCCGCATGGAAGGCTGATACCACCGCGGGGTATGAATCCACAGGCGCGGTGCTGGCCGGTATTGAGACCCAGGCAAAAAGCATGTGCGACTCGGGAAAGATAAAGCCCGCGGACTGTGCGACGCTCAAGGCCGGTTATAACAAGGCCAGGTTAGCCTACATAACTTCGGGCGACGCACTTATCCTGGCTTTGGACTCCGGGGACGCGGCGGCAAAGCAAAAATCCTTGGCCGCATACCAGCAGGCGCTTTCGGACCTGAGCGCTTTCCTGCCGGAGCTTATAACCACGGCGGACCAATTGGGGATCAAAACATCAGGGGCGCAGCAAGGGTTTTTAAGTAGGGGCGCATCAACCGCCCCCCTTGGGCCCCTACGTACAAATCCAACAGCAGGGTCGCAGTCGTACGTAGGAGCGAACCTTGGTACGCCCGTCTTTATTAACGGAGGTGCGAAATAATGACGTTCGAGCAGGCAAACAATCTTACCGGCGTGGCTGAAATGGCGATGTCAGCGGCGGTGCAGGTGGGCGTGGAGATCGCCAGGGCCGTAAACGAGAGCCGGGAGCTCTCCCAGGCGGACAAGGACGCGCTTGTGGCCAGGATAAAGGCGGCGCAGGCCTCAGTGCCGGTGTGGGAGTAGAAATGGGTTCGAATCCTTTGTCTTTGATGGGGAATGGGGCGAAGCCCCATACATCTAAAGGGGTGGAGGGCGGGAAAAGATAAATGTCCTGGTTTTCCCCACAGATAATGCAGGCCCTCATAAACGCGGGCGGGGGCCTGCTGATCGCCCTGGTTATCCTGCTTGGCCTTTACCGCCTGGCGGACAAGCACGGCACGCAGTTCATCCATGCGCAGCAGGCCCAGGCGGTGGCCATGGGCAAGCAGGCCGAAGCGATGGAGGAGATGAAGACCTCGATAAAGGAATTCATCGGCCGGGACAACTCGGAGCACAGGGAGATACTGATCTTGCAGAAACTCACAATTGACAAATTAAAGGGTCTGGAGGAGTCGCTTAATGCAAAAAAATGATATCACCCGCCAGTTCTTCTTTGGAGGCAACAGATAGATCATGGAAGCCAGGAAAGAAAGATATTAAATCATGGATGCCAGGAAAGAAAAATACAGGCGCGTTCGAGGGGCGATCCTCAAGCTTCTGGCTTATGAGCACCCACGTCCTGTGGATTCCAAAGTCATACACCTGCTGCTGGACGACCTCAAATACTCCATAACCGAAGAAGAGTGCCAGAGCCACATCTGCTATCTCTCCGAAAAAGGGCTTGTCCACAGGGAACTTCGCAAGTGCAGGGGTATCCGGCTGGAGATGGTCACCATCTCCCCCACTGGTCTCGATGTGCTGGAT
>JAKAMR010000015.1 GCA_021812785.1 Nitrospirota bacterium | reverse complement strand
GATGATCCGGACAGATCCCCAGGACAAAATACATCCGGAACCAAAAAGCGGCAATTGTGCTTCTAATTTATTATCCGGCCAGAAATCGTCTCCTTCCAGGATCGCTATGAACTTGCCCTTCGCCATCCCGACCGCCCGGTTATAAGTTCCCGCAAGCCTGAATATGCCCCTGTTCTCCTGGTAAACATATTTTATCCTGCTGTCTTTAAAGGCCTTGATCAGAGCGGCCGTATTGTCCGTTGAACCGTCGTCTATTATTATCTGCTCCCATCCGGTGAAGGTCTGGCCCAGAACGCTCCTTATGCACCTTCCTATAAACGGCCCATGGTTGAAAGTGGGGGTTATTATGGAAACCAGCGGATCCATTGCTCTTTCAATCATCGCAATATTTCCGCCTTGCCGCGCCCGGCGACTTTGACCCGAAGGATATCCATCATTGACACCTTCGCGCTCGCATCTAGTTTTTTCCAGAATGAGAGAGTCAGCAGGACCAGGCCGGTCATGAAAAAGAGCGCCCTTGGCAGCAAACCCTGCACGGCCACTGAAAGCGTCCAGGCTGCCGCCCCGAAAAAGGCCATATAAAGCACAAACCACATCCATCCGCCTCCCGCGTGGAAAAAACCGGTTTCCCCAGCCTTGTGCAGCTTTGCGGCGGCGCCAAATAGCAGAATGGCGTCCATAAGCGACCGGAGTGTCCAACAGAGGGCCGTTCCCTTTATGCCCCAAAGCGGGACAAGGACGGCCAGCAAAAAGACGTACACCGGGAATTCGATCATGTGGAACTTGGCCGTGATATCCGGTCTGCCTGTTGCCAGAAGGAGATTATAGGGGATGTAGGCGAGCACATTCGCCAGGAAGCCCGCCGCCAATATCTTGAGAACTCCCGCGCTTCTTGCGGCATACCCGGCCCCGATCCATATCCTGAGGAAATCCCCGCCAAAAAGGAAAACGGAGATGGCTATGATCCCCGCCGTAAAAAACAGGAACTTGAGCCCGTGCGCGGCCAGAACGTTGATCCTTTCCCTTTGCCCCGCCCCGTGCAGGCCGCTCATGGCGGGAAAAAGAGTGGAGGTAAGGGCCGAAGGGATTATCACAAGTCTGTTTATTATTTCGTACGGGACCGTGTAGAACGCTACAGCCGGTAGGGAGACGAGAGCCCCCACAAAAAACCGGTCCATGTTTTCAAAGACAGGGGCCAGAAAACTGGACACGGAGACCCATCCGCCGAACCTGGCCAGCAAATGGACATTGGAGAGCCTGGCCCCTCCGCCCCTCCTGAATATCTCAGGACAGATGCGCACCGACAACAGGAAAAAAAACGCCAGATAAAGATAAAGCACAAGGACGAGGGCCAGTATTATGTAGTGAAAAGGCCAGCCAAGGGCGGCCCCGGCAAGCGGCACAACGGCATTGCAGATGCTGAGGGGGACCCTTACCATGTTTATCAGATCGAACCGCTGGAAAGCCGCAAGGAGGCTCCTGAACGAATTGGCTGCCAGAACGGCGGGAAAACCCAGACTCGCCACGTAAAAGCCGCGCCGCGCCTCAGCGAGAAGGCCATTGCCTATTTTCAATATCCGGCCGGAAAGATACGGGGCGGCTATCATAAGCGCAAGCATGGCCATTAGCCCAATGGCCGTCTGAACGCAAAACCCGGAGAGCACTATACCCTTTACGGCCCCTCTGTCCCCTTTTCCCAGCGCCTGGGCGCAATACCTGGTGATAGCCGGGGAAAAACCGAACCCGAACATCTGCGCGTACCCGATCGTAAGCCATATGAGAGAAAGTAGTCCGAAGCGCTCCGAGCCCAGTATCCTCACCAGGGGAGGGATGCTGAAAATGATGATAATGCTCGGAACGACCCGCCCAAGCAGATTTAAAACCGTATTGCGGGCCAGGAGCTTGCCTGTTATATCAAAACCCATATTGGCTTAACTATCCCCCTTATCGCCTTGAGCAGCGCACGGTGCGAATGCCCTGGCCGACAGGCTTGTCCGAGTTGTTTTTATTTTTGCAAAAGGGCTTCCGCCGGCGAGGGATTCCCCGGACTTCACATTGAAAGGGTCATACCCGCCAGCCCATGCGCCGTATATCCAGACGTAGTTGTAGGAGACAAGCAGTTCTCTGATCAGCGGCCTGAACCCCTCAAGGTCACTTATCTTCGAGGACGCGCAGTTATCCTTCTTCATCCAGCCCCGCTTTGCCTCTCTGCTTACCCATGGGGCGATCGTACCGCCCAGAGCCAGGTTCGGATATTCCTTCAGCAGTCCCTCGTAAGCAATACCCCTTTGCTTTATATTCTGCTTCAGGCCCTCAAGGGATTCCTGGCAATAGGTAAGGGATATCTCCCCGCCGCTTACAACGGTTATGCGCGAATGCGCAGTTCCGGCCCGTTCCAGCAGGCCGCGTACTATATAAGTAAACGCCCTGTAGCGCCTGCCTTTCCAGAAAGAAAGCGTACTCCTTATCCCGCCGCCAAGCGGCTCCGCAAGCCCGGTGTCAAGAAACCATAATGTGGCCCCTGGATATTGCTTGTCCGTGATATCGCACATCCGGGCGCCAATGGCTTCAAGTCTCTTTTTCACTTCATCCTCCGGTTTGCCCATTCGCTTGGCCAGTGCCGGAAGGCCGCTTACTCCATAATCGTTGTAAAACTCCGGGTCTATGACTATTCCCGGGGTCCCCAGCTTACGCGCGATCAAAAGAGATATGCCGAGCCTTGAGAAAAAATCCCCCAGTGCCCCCTCTTCATTGTAAAGGTCCATACCCTTTATCCGCCTGAATGCGGGCGTGTTTGAACGTGGCGAATGGGTTTTGCCGCCTGCCTTGCTTCCCAGAAACCTGTTGAAAAAGATCCAGGGCCATATCTGCTTGACTGACCTCTCCCTGAAAGATCTTACAGCGCCGTCAAAATCGCTCATGCTGAAGCGTCCCGTATCGTACAGGCTGGTCAACGGGACTGCCGCTCCATCGTAAGGAGACTTGTTCAGGGCCTCCATCTTTGGCAGGCCGAAATCTTTCATCGGACCCGCGGAGAAACTTACAAGCAGAAGATACGGAAGCAGGTGGGAAAATAACTTCATTTACTATTTATCTCCATTTGACGCCCCGGAATATTGATGCCCTGTTGATCCTTGACTTGTAACCCGCCACAAGCCGGAACATGCCTTCCAGGACATCGTCTGTCAGGTAATGGGGTTTCAGTCCAAGTTCCATGAGGCCGGTATATTTAGGGTTGTAATAGTGCTCCTCCTGCTCGACCCTGGGGTTTTCCATGTGCCCGATCTTCACCTCGTAGCCGAGTTTTTCCCCGGCCTTCCTGACCTTCGTTGCCAGATCGTTCACGGTAAAGGTTTCGGTCATCTGGTTGAACACCCGTAGCTCTCCGGGACCGGGCGGAAGCATCGAAGACAGGTAGACACACTGCAGGGTATCCTTGATATTGATATAGCCCCGGGCCTGGCCTCCCCTTCCATAGACCGTCAAGGGGTGTCCCGCAACGGCCTGGACGACAAAACGGTTCAGCACCGTGCCGAAGACCTCGTCGTAACTGAAATTGGGCATAAGGTCCGGGTACATGTTGTCCTCTTCCGTCGATATGCCGTAAACCGGGCCCTGCATCAGGTCCGTGACGGACAGCCCCCATGTCCTCGCAAAAAACCAGAGCAGATCTGTGTCCTGTATCTTTGAGGTATGATAGATGGAGCCTGCCTGCCTTGGGAAAAGGAACCTGTCCTTTCTGCCCTTGTGCTCTATCTCCAGCCATCCCTCTTCTATGTCTATATCAGGTGTCCCGTACTCCCCCATCGTCCCCAGCTTGATGATATGACAGGCGGACCCCGTTTCCTTGACCGCATAGGCCAGGTTGAGGGTTCCCACAAGGTTGTTCTGCACGGTAAAGGCCGCAGTGTCCCTGTCCATCATGGAATAAACGGCGGAAGGCTGCTCCGCGTAATGTATCACCACCTCAGGCTGGCACAATCCGAACACGGCCAGCAGAAAATCGTAATCGGTAATGTCGCCTGTAAGGACCCGGATGGCCCCTCCACCCATGCCCTTCCATGTCTTCGCCCTCTGTGGCAGCCCGGGCGTGGGAATAAGGGGCGGGCAGCCCAATCTCTCCGAGGCGTTGCGCCGGAAATAGTTGTCCACGGCCGTGACCTCATGCCCCTTGCAAGAAAAATGCATGCACGTCGCCCACCCGAGATAACCGTCCGCTCCAAGGACCAGTACCTTCACGCTGCTCCCTCCGTCAAAAAAGATTCCGTCCTGCCCGTCTGGCCGCCCCAGATATCGTCTAGAAGGCCGTTTTTAAGCAGATAATCCCTGATGTCATCCTTTCCCATGGGTTTTTCAGTTGCCGATACGTAGGATTTTGTCAGTCCCATTGAAACAACATCTGGGTAGGAATAATCGATCGACTGGTAGATCGATTTGAAAGCCGGGGTTATCACAAACATGTCCTTCAACTCCATGGACCGGGAGACCTCTTCGTCGCTCATGAGTTCCTCATAGAGTTTCTCTCCGGGTTTCGCCCCTATCTCGACCGTCCTGATCGCCGACGGTTTGTACCCGAACCTTGGGGCCATTGTCTCTATCAATACCTGGGCCAAGTCGGAGATCCTTGCCACAGGCATCTTGGTGACGAATACCTCTCCGCCTCTTGCCTGTGTGAGCGCCTTCAGCACAAGAGTTGCCGATGCCCGGATGCTCATGATAAAACGGGTCATCCTTTTATCGGTAAGCGTGACGGGACCGCCCTTTCTGATCTGGCTGATGAACAGGGGCACCACAGAGCCCCTCGATCCGATCACATTGCCAAAGCGCGAGCTGCTGAATATGGTCCCATCGCCGTTTTTGAGGGCGTTGGCGGCGGTGATAAGGCGCTCTCCCATCAGCTTTGACGTACCCATGACGTTCGTCGGGTTTACCGCTTTGTCGCTGCTTGTGAAAAGGACGTGCTTGACCCCGCCGGCCTTCGCGGACCGTATGATGTTCTCAACACCGAAGATGTTCGTCTGGGCCACGTCGAAAGGGTTGTATTCGGAAAGGATGACGTGCTTGAACGCCGCGCAGTGGATGATTATGTCCAGGCCCTCGGAGAGCTTCTTCAGTTTTCCGGGGTCCCGGACGTCCCCAAGGAAACAAAAGATGTTCCTGCTTTTATACCGCTCCATAAGAAAAAAAAGCGCCGACTCGTTGTTGTCCACCAACCTCAGCTCAGACGGCCCGAATGCATGAAGCTGCCTCACAATCTCGCTGCCCACCGTGCCTGCGGCCCCCGTCACGAGAATCTTTTTCCCGCTGTAAAAATCTTTCAAAATATTCCCTCCGAAAGAGATGCCTTTTGATTTTCCAATCTTTTTCTTCAAACCGCCTTGAGCCTGCCTTCGCTTACAGGTCCCTCCCTCAGGTAATATTCAAGGGTCTTTTCAAGTCCCTGGGACATGCTGAAGCGAGGATCGAACCCCAGCATGCGTTTCGCCTTCGAGATGTCCGAATAATTCCTTTTTACGTCCCCCCGCCTCTTCTTGCCGAAAAATATGCCGACCTTCCTGCCGGTCCTTTTTTCAACGAGACGCCTTATGCTTTGGGCTACCTCGTTTACCGTCGTCTCCCGGTGGGTGGCTATCTGGAAGACCTCACCCCCTAGGCCGGGCTGCCCAGCCAATGAGATCGCCCTTACGATGTCGTCTATATAAATGAAGTCCCTCGTCTGATCGCCGTCCCCGTATATCTCCAGGGGTTTTCCGGCAAGGGCCCGCCTCAGAAATCTGGCGACGACACTGTCCTTGTGCTTGCAACCCGGGCCGTAAACGTTCCCGAACCTGAGAGAGATCGTGGGCAGTCCATATGACCGCCAGTAGGCCTGGCAATAGGCCTCGCCCGCCAGTTTGCTGGCGCCGTACGGTGAAACCGGTTTGGGCGCCTTGTCCTCGTGTATGGGAGGCTCGACTTCTCCGACCGGAGCACCCGAAGAGGCAAAGATGAATTTTTTCACACCGGCCTGCCTTGAGGCCTCAAGCATATTGAGGGTACCTATCACGTTTGTCTCCATATCCGCCCTTGGGTCATCGACCGACTGGGCCACCCCCGTGTTCGCAGCCAGGTGCACAACCGTGTCCACCCCCTCGACGCTTTCAGCGCAGACGCCGTAATCCTTTATATCCCCCACGGAAACGGAGACATTGGCAAGGGGGTCTCCCATTTCGCAGTTAAAACGGATCGTTGATACCATCGCACCTACGGAGCCCTGATTAAGGTTATCCAGGACCCTGATCCTTGTGCCGCCATGATTTTTCAGAATATGTGCCGCGAGATTGGAACCTATGAACCCGCACCCACCCGTAATGAGCCACGCGCCATTCACCGGGATCTCTCCTCCTTTGCAGTTTTAGGCATGCTACCGCCATGGCCTATTTTTTGGCCGCCCTTGCGTTGAAACTGAAATGGCAGATACATTGGTCCGAAGATTTTTTCTATAGCAACCTTAAGTTGTATTTAAGTATAAGTAGGGGGCAAAGTGATGTCAAGAGGAAATTTAAGGTTTTTTTATCTTTGCGATTGGGATTTCAGATAAGAGAAGAACCCGCGTGCGCCAAAGGTTGGCTCAGGCCCTTGGATAATGTCCATTCAGGGGGTCCCCGTTCAGTATGCTTCGGGGGTTCAGTATGAAGAGGTCGTTCGCGAGAGATTGGCCGAATTTTGACGCAACCACGGAGTGTGCTTCCGAGAGGATGGGCGGGCGCCTCCTGGTGTCGTGCGCGTCCGAAGCAATGGCATGGACCAAGCTTTTTTTCAACATCCTGAAACTTGCCTTCCGGACCGCGGCCCCGAACCTCCCGGTTATGCTGCCCGCGGTGAGCTGGCATACCGCGCCGGCCTTTATGAGCTTACCGGCGATGGAGACGTCTTCCAGTATGGCAAGGTTCCTTTCCGGGTGAGTTATCACCGGGGTGACCCCGTTTACCTTCAGGCCGGCTATCATTTTTTCGATCTCGGAGATGGGCGGAAGCACATAATCGGGAAGCTCCAGCAAGAGATAATTCCTGTCGTTTATAAGGGGCAGAACTCCCTTGCGGACATCCTCTATCAGGCCCCTGGAAATATAAATGTCCGCCCCTTGATAAAGTTCGACCCCGTTCTTTTTTGCGCTCCCGTTCAGGCCGCAAATGGCCCGGGTTATAGTCTGCCTGGAGTTGTCATAGACACCGCATTTTATGTGCGGGGAGGCCACGATGCCCTCGACGCCGTCCTTTGCGGCGATCCTCAGCATCTCAAGCGTCTGCGCCATGTCCTTGGCGCCGTCATCAAGCCCTGGCAATATGTGGCAGTGTATGTCAATAAATCCGCTTCCCGTTTGGGCAAGCCCTTGTTCCATCGAAGTCCTCTCTTCCGCCGGGGCGGGCGCCCCCGCCTCTCAGATGGATGCGCGCTGTGGCGAACCCCGCAACAACAGAAAAAGTGATCGCGTTCGAAGGTATGTGCAGATTGAAATCCAAAAAACTGTGGACAAGCATATAAGCCACGGATGCAAGCAGCCCGGCGGTAAGGTAAGATGGCTTTTGCCGTCCGTAATAATTATATACGCCCCTGGCGAATGACGCAAAAAAAACCAGCAGAAAAAAAAAGCCCCACAGGCCCGTTTCCGCAATAAGATTTATATAGTCGTTATGGGCGAAATCGAAGGTCTTCTGCAGACCTGGATTATACAGTGGGAATATCTCCCTGAAGGTGCCAAGACCGGTGCCAAACCATTTAAAGTCCCAGGCAGCACGCAGCGCCGCCTCCCATACCTTCAGTCTTGTTCCAAAGCTGAGCCCACCCTCTTCAAATCTGCCCAGCAACGGTGAGATCCCCCCATAAAAAACATAAAACAGAAGGGCAATCGCAAAAAAACAAAAAACCGCGTAATAAACGGCCCTGTTCCCCGCCCTGCCGCTCTTCGGTCTGGCCATCGCCAGGAAAACGAGCATGGAGGCGAAAAAACTAATTATTCCTCCTCTGGAAAGGGAGTAAAAAAGGCCAGCGGCCATTACCGCTGCCAGCAGGGCATAAAGCACGGTTTTAGCCGGCCTCCTGGCCTCAAAGGCCAGCGCGAGCCCCGGAGGAATAAGCATGCCCATAAACCCCGCGAAATGGTTCCGGTTGACAAATGGCCCAAAGGGATGCCTCCCGTACCGGAGCGCCCTGAACCAGTAGAGCCTGCCATCCCACGTGGATTTCTGAATGACCGCAAAAACAACAAGACCGAAACCGAAAAAAGAGAGAATCGAAAAGGTCCGTTTCAGGGCCTTCCTGTCTCTGCCTGCCCTCTCCGCGATAATGAATACCATGGCGCATATCGCAAGCCTTAAAAGCGCCTCCACACTCTGATGACCATCCAGGCTCAGGGTGTGCCATGCGGGCGGCTGCAGCGAAAGACCCTCTATTAACCCATATCCCTTTTTTGAAAAAAAAGCTATTGTCCGAACCGGAAGCGGTGCCAGCCCCAAAAGTGAAACCGCCATGAACCCTGCGGCGGAAATGAGCATCCCCCCGCGCCAGGAAAAAGCAAAAACCCGCCACGGGATCCCTGGTCCGGATTCTTTACCCCAGATGATCTCCTTTTTCCACCGCGGCCCTTTGGACGGGCGTCCCATGCCGTCCAAAAACCTGGCATCATGGACCCGGATGTTGAAATACATTGTTACAGCCAGGCCTATCAGGCCTGCGGCCCACGGCTCCACGGAGCCAAAAAGCAGCACAGAGACCATTACCGTGACAGCCAGAAAAAGGGGATCGTATCTCAAAGGTTTTTTGTTTTCCTTTTTTTATTTTTTTATTTTTTGTTTTTTTGCCTTTCCGCTTTTTTTGTTTTTTATTTTTTCAGTTCCGCGGGCGGCGGAAAAGGCGATATCCGGACATCGTCAACCCACACATCGCTTGGCGCCTGAAGATCCAGCTTCAGGGCCTCCTGCCTTAATATGCCGGCCTTTAGCAAACGGCATCCCATGGGGGTCTTGAACTCAAGCTGCATCTCCCTCCAATCCGCCGTGCCCCTCAGCGCCGCCGTGCGCGCATAATAACCGCCGCACGCCTGGTTCCAGACCTCAAGATATATGCCGCCTGCCGTTATAACATTGCGCGTCCTGATTTCCGCCTTCAACTCATATGAGCTGTCCGGCTTCACCCTTATGTACTGCCACAACCAAAACCCGGGCTCCCTGCGACCATCAAACGCGATATGCAGGCTTCTTTTCCCTTCCGCCCGGACATTCCCATCATATGAGAGATCAAGACCCGGTCCGCGCCTGGCCCTCCAGCCGAAACACGTTTCATCTTCCGCCCCGACCGGCCTCTCAAATCCCCCGTTAATCATGACCGGGTCCCCGGCGCCAGGGCCTCCCACACCTGCTTCCCTGGCTCCACCCAAAAACTGCCGCCAAAAATCCCAGGCCTCTTCTGAGCGCCTGTCTGCGATCAATAGCCTGCAAAGAGAGGCCAGGCGGTCCGGGCTGACAAAGCCACTCGAAAGCCTGAAAAAAGAAAGGGCATCATCCGTCCTCCTGCTGCCAAGCAGGTAATCCATATAGCCGGAATAGGCCTCGGCCGTTCGAGGCAACACCTTTTCCGCCATATAGCTTTGAGGCGTGTTCATAAGAAGAAAGAGACCCGATACGCCGGCCTCAGAATCCGGCCTGAGTTCAATGCACCTTCTGAAGGCTGCCGCCGCCAGGTCCTCCTGGCCGCCATCCAGCCTGAACACTCCTATGTTCCAGAGGTCCGCCTCGTAGGTACCCCTGAGCATTTCATACCTTGCCATATCATCCCCGGCGTCTGAATTCTTTCCGGCCAGGCGGCAGGCAAGGGCCATCTGATACCACGCCTGGGCGTAAAAAGGGTCCCGGCCCAGAGCAAGTTTGTACAGACATATTGCCTTGTCTAGTTCCGGTCTCTTCAGACTATAGTGGCTCTTGAGGGCCAGACCATAAAGCACCCTGGCATTGCCAGGGTCCACGCGGGAGGCGATGCTGAGGGCCACGCGGTTTCCGGACCTGCAGGCAATATCCGCCAGGCAGTCCGCGCCCAGCCTGTAAACCATGAAAAGACCTAGAAGATGGACAAGGACGATAATTACCCTGCCGCGCGTTTTTACACCCTTCCGTCATTGCGGGGGTAAGCCGGATAATATGAATAGTACCCGTAGCGCATGTCATTTCCCCTGACGCCGTTTATGACCAGGCCAAGCACCTTCGCGTTCACATAGTCCAGGATCTTTTTGGTCTCTCTTAGCGCGTCTCTGGTGGTCCGGCCGCTCATCGCCACGGTTATTACCCCGTCCACGAAGCTGCAAAGGCAGACAGAATCCGCCATGCCCAGAACGGGGGCCGAATCTATTATCACAAAATTGTACATACCCCCCAGCCGCTCCAGCAGCTCCTTCATCCTGGGGGAGCCAAGAAGCTCGGAGGGGTTTGGCGGAACGGGGCCCGCCGTGATTATGTCCAGGGCGGGAACATGCGTGCTCCTTATAAGCCCTTCTCCTGCAAACTCCATGTTCCCCGAAAGATAAGTTGAAAGCCCCTTGCTGTTTTCGAGGCCGAATACACGGTGCAAGCTCGATTTCCTCAGGTCCGCATCGATAATCATTCCTTTCCCCAGGTATTTGGTTAAGGCGATAGAGGTGTTGCAGGACACCGTGGTTTTGCCATCGCCCTCCCTCGGACTGGTAACAAGTATTGTCTTTGGAGGCCGCGCCGCTGATGAAAAAAGGATAAATGTGCCTACGGAGCGGAACGCCTCGGCCAGGGGCCCCTTGTTATCCGCATGGGAGACCAGGGAGAGTTCCTCCATTTCGATCTTTTTCCTGTGGGGGATCGCGCCAAGAGGCGCCAGCTTCATGTTCCTTTCTATCTCTGAGGTGTCCTTGACCGTATTGTCCAGGTACTCCGCAAAGAAGGCCGCCCCGACGCCGCCCGTAAGACCAAAGAAAAGCGCAAATACAAGGTTTCTCACTTTTTGGGGCGCAGACGGCATTTTGGGTAACCGGGCCCTGTCCAGCACCTGGATGTTGGTGGAGGTCATGGTGGCCGAAACGCTGATCTCTTTCAGCCTCTGAAGCAGGCTCAGATAGAGGGTCTGGTTCGTGTCCACCTCCCGCTTAAGTATCTGATACTCCACCATTTTCCTCTGAAAGCCGATGGCCTCTTTCTTCTGGGAATCAAAGACCCGCCTGAGCTGGTTTTCCTTTTTCAACGCCGCCAGGTACTCCCCTTTGATGGATTTGAAGATGCCCAGTTCATCTTCCCGGATGGAGGCTGCCATCGATCTGATCTGGCTTTGAAGGTTCTTCATCTGCGGATACGAGGGCTTGAAAGTCTTCAGCTGGTTATTGTATTGCGCCACCAGAGTCGCATACTGGGACTTCATTTGCTGGATCAGCAAGTTGTCGATGACCGCACGGCTGTCCTCCCCGGCGTCCTTCAGCTCCGTATAGCTCGACTCCTTGTCTATCCGTTCGGCTACCGCCTGATCCAGGGACTCAGCCATATAGCCAAGCGTATAGTCCACTAGGCTTTGCTTGATCCTGTTTTTGTCTTCTATATAGAGCATCTGGTTGTCTGCGGCGTACTGGTTGAGATTCTCCTCGGAGTCCTCGAGCCTGGCTTTCATGATCTTTATCTGCTGTTCAAGCCACCCCCTGGCTTGCCTGCCCGCATCGTATGTGCTCTCAACGTTATAATCTATGTAAGCGCCGGCAATGGCGTTTGCCGCATCCCTTGCAAGAGCGGGATCGTGCGAGGAGAAACTCACGTTCACAAGCTGTGAATTTGGAACGGGGCTTACCTTGACTCTTTTTAAAAATGGCTTCACAACATCCTGGCCGGTCCCCTCCTGGCTAATCCCCTCCTGGTTTGCGCCGCCCCCGTCTTCCTGGAAGAACGGCAAAATGCTTAACACGTCCCCTTCCTTGAAAGCTGACGGACCGCCTGCGGGTGCGAATTCCCTGTTGCGGCCTAAATTCAGTTTTCTTATTACCCTTGCCGCTATGTTCCTGCTTTTAAGTATCTTGTACTGCGTCTGATAATAGCCATCGTCATTTTGCGCGGATTCATAGGCCCCCTTGAATGCCAGTATGTTTGGGGTGCCTTTGTCTATTTTTATGGTCGCAGTGGCGGTGTAGACGGGTTTCACCATGAAATTGGATACCACCGCGGCCGCCATTACGCAAGTGAAAAAAGAGACCAGGACCCACCTTCTTCCAGAAAGGACTCGGAGATAATCCCTCAGATGGATATTTTCGCTCTCCCCACGCTGTAGGCCCGCAAGGGGCTCGCCGGAAGCCGTCGGTTGCGGTACGGCGGGTTTACCAGTTATGCCATATGTCTGCAGTTCCTTGTCCATTCGTTCAATATCCCCTTCCAACCGATATCGAGTGGGTGTAAATGGAGCTCCTCAGCCCCTTGAAAAACTCCTTGACGCTGCTTGTGGGCACTATGATAACGTCCTTGTCCTTTATGTAAATATCGGGGCTCTTCCCGCCCAGTATGGCGTCATAATTCGCCACAAGGAGTTTCCTCCGGCCGCTCCCGGCGTTTCTGTATATCTTTATGCTCTTGACTGCCTCGAAATTGAGTCCCTTTGCCATGCTGATGGCCTGCGTAAGAGTGATGCTGCCGGTAAGTAAGAAGGAACCCGGCGCCCCGACCGCCCCGTCCACAAAGAAACGCCCCGCGCGGGGGATGTTTATGACATCACCCGATTTCACCGGGATATTGAGCTCTGCATTCCCTTTCATTAAAAGTTCATTCAGGTCTATCTTCAGTGTTTTTTCTTTATCTGCCCCGGCTGACCCCGCCTGCCTGCTGATAAAACATAGGTTCGAGGCCTCGTCTGTGAGCCCCCCGGCCATTGAAAGCATGTCCAGAAGATATTTTGGCCCCGATACGCTGAAGACCTGAGGGTTATGCACGGCCCCCAAAACGGTTATTCTCCGGCTGCGGTATTCCTCTATGAACACGTTTACCACCGGGTCTTGTATATAGGCCCTCAGCCTCCGGGCGATGGCCGCCTCCAGTTCCGGTGGCGTCAGCCCCGCAGCCTTCACCTCATTCACAAGAGGAAGCTCTATCATGCCCGCCTGGCTTATACGGACGGTAGAGGAGAGGTCATCCACCCGGAAGACATTGACCTGAACCAGGTCCTCCGGCCCAAGCCTGTAATCCCTGGTGGAATCAAGGGCCCCTTGCGTCATCGCCCTTTTGACGAGCTCGCTGTTGAGCAGGCTGGCTCTGCCTTTCCCGGAGTACGCGTTATTTATGACCCGCTGGTACTCCTGGTCCTGAGCGCATGAGGCAAAGGCCCATGCGGCAAGAACGAGCACTAATATTAATTTTTTATTAAACGTCTTCATTTTGTTCGTATACCCCCCCGTGTATGCCTATGGACTATAAGGGCTCGCTTCGCTCCATCCGCGGTTTTGTTCCACGGTAACCCCCGCTATAGTTCCCGCAATCTCGGCCCCTCCAATCGCAAGCGCGGCTGCGACTGAGCCGCCCCCTGCCGCTCCGGCGCCCCCCGATGCTCCGGGGTCCGAAGAGCCGGCTTGGGCGTTTGGGGCCATGGTTCCGTCATCATCTCCTGCGCCATCCGCGCCCGCATATCCCACTGTGACCTTTTTGATTTTTTGGGCTGAGAGATCCTTTTTGACCGTAAGGCCTCCCGAAAGTGTCTTTACTATGGTCCGCCCTCCATCAAAATAAAGGCCCCCTATAAAACCGGCCTTCCCGGGAGACATCAGGAGATCATCCGGGGTCTGCACAGCGAATTTTGAGAGACTGCCGCCATTGATACCTATCCGCCCCTTAACAAGCGCTATGACGTAGGAATGGCCGCCGCCCGGCCCGGCTTTGAAATAGACAGCCGAGCCCCCTCCCACATCCATGCGCGTTCCGTCGGTAAAAAGAAAGGAGATCGTGCCTCCCGCAGTGCTGAAAACCTCGCCAGGGGCAACCGGACAGATACCGTTCAGCTTTAGCCACTGGCCTGCCAGAAAAACGCGGGCCATGCCTTTGGGATAGGCATTCCCGATCAGTGAGGGGCCGGGGGCCGCCCTCCCCGCCATTGTGACGGAGGCGGTTGAAACATGCCCCTGCACCATGCTTGCCGGGGCGGCAACGGCCTGCCGGGGAAGAATGATGAAACTTACCGAAAAGGCGATCAATGCCAGGAATGCGGCTTTTCTCTTCATGACAGCCTCCTTGCATTTTTTTTTGCAAAAGGGGTCTTCTCCTTAACACAACTATAAGTTTCAACTATACAACCTAGAGTAATACCCTTGCCGGTGTTTGTCAAGCCCTTTTTTAATGGGATTTTCATGCGCGCGTTATCATGCAGTTGTCAGTCTCCAGGGTCCACCCAAGGGCTTCCAGGAGCACCAGGCATCTTTCAGAGCCCTTTGTGTACCGCTTAAATATTCCGTAGAAACCGCCGAAGGGTCCGTCTTTTATCACCACCTGCCCGCCTTCCTTGATTTCCTCGGGCTTAAGCGCAATCAGTCCACCCTCCATTTTATCCCTTATCGAGACTATGATCTCCTCCGGCACGGACATGAGGGAGCCGCCGCCAACGATGTACCTCACCCCCCTTGTGTAACTTATCATCCGGAAATGCACGGAGGGATCGAAGCGGGCAAAGATGTAGCACGGGAAAAGGGGCTCAACGGTCTCGACTATCCTGTGGCTTCTGAACTTCTTTTGCCTTAAAAGCGGGTTCAGCGTCTCGATCCCGGCGCCCGCCAGACGGATGGAGACAGCGTTCTCATGTCCCTGCTTAAGGTATAAGGCATACCATTTTTCCATTCAGGAAAAGATTCTAAACGGGGAGAGGCAAATAAGTCAACCTACGGTTGCAATAATGCTCCTTGCGATTGCATTGGTCAAACGCCGCCGGGCCTTGCTGTTATAATATGTCCGTCCCGGGAAGATAAAACTAAAAAACCCGTGTTTTTTCAGAGGCAAAGCGGCTTCGAATTCTGTTTTGGAGATAAAATCTATCTATGCCTGAAAAAAAAGAAGTCCCACCGGAAATAAAGAAAGAGATAGAGTCTCTGGTAAAGGTGCTTAATTACCACAGCTACCGTTATTATGTGCTCGACTCCCCGGTGATCACGGACGAGGAATACGACAGGCTCTACCGCAGCCTGATGCAGCTTGAGGAAAAATACGGTTACATCCTGCCTGAGACCCCAACGCGCCGTGTGGGTGCCGCCCCCCTGGAGAAATTCGCGAAAGTGAGGCATACCGTCCCCATGCTCTCCCTGGACAACGCATTCTCCCATGACGAGCTGCGGGAGTTCGACCGCAGGATAAAAAGGCTCCTTGAGCAGGAAGAGGACATAGAGTACACGGTGGAGCCCAAATACGACGGCCTAGCCATGGAGCTAACTTACGAGGGGGGGCTCCTTGCAAGGGCCTCAACAAGGGGGGACGGCTTTGAAGGGGAGGACGTGACCCTGAACATAAAAGCGCTCAGGTCTATCCCCATAAAGATAGAGGCGGACGGCAGTATACCGCAGGTGATAGACATCCGTGGCGAGGTATACATGGACCTTGAGGAGTTCAAAAAACTGAACCGCCGCAGGGAAGAGACGGGGGAGCCTTCCTTTGCCAATCCAAGGAATGCCGCGGCGGGAAGCATCAGGCAGCTGGACCCCTCCGTTACAGCGGAAAGGAGACTGTTTCTGGCCTGCTATGGGTTGGGCGCGGCAAAGGGGATCGAATTCAAAAGCCACTCCGGGTTCATGGACTGGCTCAGGGGAAAAAGGTTCCCCGTGCCGGCGATGCTTGAAAAGGCCAAAGGCATTGACGGCGTTCTTAAAGCAGTAGGGAAGATCGAGCAAAAGAGGGAGAGCTTCGGGTTTGAAATAGACGGGGCCGTAATAAAGGTGGATGATTTCGGGCTCCAGCAGAAACTGGGATCAAAGACAAGGGAGCCCCGTTGGGCCATCGCCTATAAATTCGCCGCCCACCAGGCATCCACAAAAATAAAGGACATCAGGGGCAGCGTGGGCCGGACGGGCGTCATAACGCCCTATGCCGTTTTCGAGCCGGTAAGGATAGGCGGCGTAACCGTAACAAAATCGACCCTCCACAACTGGGACGAGATAAAGAGAAAGGACATAAGGATCGGGGACACCGCGGTCGTGGAAAGGGCCGGGGACGTGATCCCGCATGTGCTCATGGTGATAAAGGAGAAAAGGACGGGCAGGGAAAAAGAAGTGCCCATGCCTGAGCGCTGCCCGGCCTGCGGGGGAGAAGTGGTAAGAGAGGAAGGCGAAGTGGCCGTAAGATGCGTGTCCCTTTCATGCCCGGTGCAGGTGCAGGAAAAGATCATACATTTTTCCGGAAGAAACGGAATGGACATAGAGGGGCTTGGCGAAAAGAACGTGGAACTCCTTTATACGAAGGGCCTCATAAAAAACTTTGAGGACATCTACAGGCTTAAAAAGGAAGACTTGCTTAACCTTCCAAGATTCGCCCAAAAATCCGCCTCCAACATGATGGAGGCCATAGAGCGCAGCAAAACGCCCGCACTGGCAAGGTTTCTCTATTCCCTTGGGATCCCCCATGTGGGAGAGTACGCGGCAAGGCTCCTTGCCAAAAACTTTTCGCGTCTTGAGGACCTGTATCATGTGACCCCGGAAAGGCTGAGACCGATAAAGCACATGGGGGACAAGATCGCCAACTCCATTTCAGCTTTCTTCCGGGACGGAAAAAACATAAAGACGATGGAGACGCTGAAGCAGGCCGGACTCCGGATACAAAACCCGGATTTCAAGGCGGCAAAAAAACAGGCAAAACTCCCGCTGGAGGGGATGACCTTCGTGATCACGGGCACACTGCCCGCCCCCAGAAAGGAAGTGGAGGAGAAGATAGAGGCAGAAGGCGGACACGCCTCATCGGCGATCTCCGGCAGCACCGACTATCTGGTGGCGGGGGAAAAACCGGGGTCGAAGCTGGACAAGGCCCAAGAGCTTGGCGTAAAGACCATCTCCTATGAGGAGCTTTTGAAGTTGATAAAGGCCAGCCCCGGAAACCCGACCCTGTTTTAAGAAACAAAAAAAGCTAATGCCCGAAGTCGCTCATACCGGCCATCACCGGCCCAAAAACACAGTGCCTTTCCCTCCGCTGATATATCCGGTTAAAATAAAACATAATGGAACCGATCCGGATAGATTTGCGGGAGGCCGTGAGGCATTCGAAAAGGCCAAAGGCAAACCCTGCGGTTGCGGCGGGGTGTGCGATGCGAAATAAACAGAAAAAAACTCATGCTGCTTCGGGCTAAGACCGGTTGCGGGCCTGCTCCAGAAGGAACCTTAGTGCCTCCAGAGCGGCCTCCTTCTTGTTCTCGTCCCGTCCGCCCTTAAGCAGCATTTTTTTTGTTTGGCAAACCGGCTTTTGGCCGGGGTCTCCGGCCCGCCTTTTTGAGCAGACCCCTACATAAACAAGGCCAACGGCTTTCCCTTCGAGCGCGTCCGGCCCCAGGTTTCCCGTTGTGGAGAGAGCAAAATCCGAGCCAAGCAATTCCATCGCTCCCCTGGCCATCTCACGCGCCGTCTCTTCACTCACAAGGCCTGAAGCCCGTACCACCTCCTCCGGAACATGAAGTACCTTCTCCTTTGCCCTTTCCGAATAGGAGATGACACCTGCCTCGAAAAAACAGCTCGCGCCCGGAAGCTGAGTGATATAGTGGCCAATGAGCCCGCCGGTGCACGATTCCGCAACCGAGAGTTTAAGCCCCGTTTTTTTAAAAAAACTGTGCACACCAGCCACCACATCCAGAGCATCGTCAGGAAAACCGGCGGAAAACAAAAACACATCACCATGAAGACAAGCGGAAGGGTCTTCTTTTTCCATGTTCATAATATATCCTCCAAAACCGTATCCTTTCCGGTCTTTTTATTTTATACTACTACAATAAAACCCTGATTTTAAAAACAAACACATAAAAACGAAACGAAATATCTGTTTTTCATGAAGACAAAATTTTTATATACTTTTTTTGCCGCCCTCATGATGTTTGCCGTGTCCGGCATGGTACAGGCGAAGGCGGCGGGAGCGGCCAAAGACAGCACAGGACTTTCCCCCGGTATGGTCAGCCCCCAGAGCCAAAAATGCATCGACTGCCACCGCAAATATACGCCCGGCATCGTTGAGGAATGGCTCTCCAGCCCGCACTCCAGAACTACACCTTCGGAAGCCCTGAAAAAGCCCGCTATGGAGCGCCTGGTCTCGGCAAAGGATGTGCCTGAAAATCTCGCAAACTATGTGGTTGGCTGCTATGAGTGCCACGGGGAAAACACGAGCGCCCATAAAGACAGTTTCCAGCACTTTGGGGCAACCATAAACGTGATCGTCTCTCCGGCGGACTGCGCCGTTTGCCATCCCGTGGAGCAATCGCAATTTGACAAAAGCATGGAGTCCTACGCCTGGAGCAACCTGGAGAACAATCCCCTGTTCCATACCCTGATGGACACCATCATTGGAACGAAAAACGTATCGGACGGCAGGATCGTCATAGAAAAACCTGATCCGGGGCTTGAGGACTACTCCTGTTACAGCTGCCACGGGCTTCCAGTGAAAGTGGCAGGGATGAAGCAATTGTCCACTCCGGAGGGGATCGTAAATGTGCCCGCTCTTAAGGGATGGCCCAATACCGGAATCGGGAGGATCAACCCGGACGGTTCACGGGGGGCATGCGAGGCCTGCCATCCGGGGCATTCATTCTCAATGGAGGCTGCAAGAAAACCGTACACATGCGCCAGATGCCACACCGGACCGCATGCCCCGGCTTGGGACGTGTATAAAGAAAGCAGCCACGGAGGGATATTTCTTTCTGACGGGACGCAATGGAATTTCACGCGTGTCCCCTGGAGACCCGGTGTGGATTTCAAGGCGCCTACCTGCGCGGCCTGCCACAACAGTCTTCTTGTAGGGGCGGACGGCACTGTCATTGCAGAAAGGACGCACGATTCGGGCTCACGGCTATGGGTAAGGCTCCTGGGGCTCATCTACTCCACAGCCCAGCCTAAAAAGGGCGACACCACGATTATCAAAAATAAGGACGGCCTTCCGCTTCCTTCCACTTTTGGGGGTGCGCCGGCCTCAAGATACCTTATAGACCAATCCATGCAGACAGGCCGCGAAGCCGTTATGAAATCCATATGCGATGCCTGCCACGGCAACCGGTGGACGGACGGCCATTTCTCCAAGATGAACGACACCATAAAGGCGGCCGATAAAATGACGGATGCCGCCACAAAGATCATGGATGAGGCCTGGCGGCGTGGCCTCTCCGATCAGACCAATCCTTTCTCTGATGAAACGGAAATGGACTGGGTGAGGCAGTGGTTCTTCTATGCGACTAACGTAAAGTATGCCGCAGCCATGTCCGGTGCTACGGACCAGATGGCGTTCAGGAACGGCTTTTGGGACTTAAGCCATAACCTGAGAGAGATGGAAAGAGCCGTCAAGGGGGCGCCTGCGCTTAAAGCAGTGCCGAAGACGCCCAGACTTATAGGTATCCCTGAGATCCCGCAAAAAAAGAAGAGGCCCACTTCAAGAAAGAGGCTCAAGAGAAGAACTATAAAAAAACGCATAATAAAAAAGCGGCCGGTTAAAAAACGTGTGCTGAAAAAGAAAAAGAAAGAAGAGAAGAGAAAAAAGAAAAGATAAGAAACCTACCTGTATGCGGATTTGTCTCCTATGTCGCAGTGAAGAGGCATGAACACCTTCCTGGAGGCAAACAGGACATAAAGCGCCGCAATGAACAAAAGCCCCGATTCGATTCCGTACCTGCCCAAGCCGCCCGTTGCAAAAGCAAAAAGATAAAGTGGCATCGCGATGGCAAGCAGATAGCCCTCCGCAAGCCTGAAACAAAACGCCTCCTTGGCGGCCACGAACCCCATGCAACCAGCAAGCGGCAAAAAAAGCAAAGCAGACGCAGTCACACCGGATATAAAAGAAAGAGCGTCCCCCCCTCCTTTTATGAAGACCACGGCCAGTGCGGCAAGCGAAATAAAATAGAGCCCGATCAATTTCCTTTTGAAACTGCCGATATATAGGTGGATAAAAAATACGCTGAGCCCCACGGCAAAATAAAGAAGTCCCAGAAAAAGATCAAAATAAATGGAGGCCCTCCCTGCGCCAATTGCCGGAGAGACCGCCAAGACGGCGGCAAGCGCCACAAGCAACAGGCAGGTCAGAGCAATGCTTGTCCTGTAAATACGGACCGTTACCCTGTCGGTCCTCGTAAGTGGCTGGTAGAGGGTATAGTCGCCCATTTAACCGGCTTTTTTGCCTCCGGTTTTCGCACCCTCAGGTGCCCCTGGGGAAGACTTGCCGGTATTTTTCTTTTTCTTTTTCCAGAAAGAAAGATCGTCAAACATGGTTTTTACCAGCTCCATGGGCTTTTTTTCGGCCACTTCCTTGCACCTGCAACTCTTCTGGCCTCCTTGCGGGCCGGGCTGGATGATCCCGGCAGCCTGTGGGCCGTTTTCTGGTGCAGCGGGTTTTTTCATGTTTTTATCTTGCTTCATGCCTTTATTATAACAGGTCCGCAACCTGGCAAAAGGAGCCGTATAACCACACTCATTGAAGTTGGCAGTATCTGCTCTTATTTGCAAAGATTTTATTAGATGCTATCTTTGATACAGGGCCAACAAATCTATGGACCTTAAATTCTTTGGCTGCGTCCCTTTATCCGGGGTATTGAGCTGGAGACGCATATGCCCGGTTCATACCGCGTCTTCGGAGATGATGATAAATAATCCAGAAAAAAGGACTTGAGAAAAGATAGTTTAAACAGGAATGGGAACATCTAGCGTGAAAAATGTTATTCAGGAAATTCTATATCCTTCGGGCATCGTTCTTAATGGAGAAAACCCATGGGATATCCTGGTAAAGGATGAAAGATTTTACCGGCGAGTGGTCAGGAACGGCAGTTTGGGGCTCGGCGAATCGTACATGGACGGATGGTGGGAATGCGAATGCCTGGACGAGTTTTTCTCAAAGGTCCTGCCCACGCAACCGGAGGCCAGGATCAGAAAAAACTGGAGGCTCCTTTTGAGGCTTATGGGCAACCAGATCATTAATCCGGGCAGAAAATCAAAGGCATTTCAGATAGGAGAAAGACACTATGACAGGGGAAATGAACTCTTTAAAAATATGCTCGACGGGAGAATGGTCTATAGCTGCGCATATTGGAATGAGGCCGGGAATCTGGATGACGCACAGGAAGCCAAGCTGGACCTCATCTGCCGGAAATTGGGCCTCAAGGCTGGTGACAGAATCCTGGACATCGGCTGCGGCTGGGGAAGCCTGGCAAGGCACGCTGCCGAAAACTACAAGGCCAAAACAACAGGCATAACTGTTTCCAAAGAGCAGGCCTCGCTCGGAAGGAAATTGTGCGCTGGACTGCCCGTTGAGATCAGGCTGCAGGATTACAGGGATATTGACGAAAAATTTGACCATATCGTCTCTGTCGGGATGTTTGAGCACGTGGGATACAAGAATTACAGGACCTACATGCAGAAGGTGCACGATTGCCTGAAAGAGGATGGGCTGTTTCTGCTTCACACTATAGGGAAGGACGTATCAGGCGTATCTTGTGACCCCTGGACAGCCGCTTATATCTTTCCGAACTCAATGATCCCTTCGATGAAGCAGATCAGCACGGCCATCGAGGGCCTGTTCGCCGTGGAAGGCGTGCAGAACCTGGGCCCTCATTACGATGCAACCCTGATCTCATGGTTTAACAACTTTGACAGGAATTGGGATAAATTAAAGGGGCTCTATGATCAGAGGTTTTACCGGATGTGGAAGTATTATCTATTAAGCTCCGCAGGCTCATTCAGGTCCAGGTGTCTCCATGTCTGGCAAATACTTCTTTCCAAAAAGGGGAGCCTCCATGCGCCTGCGTTTCCCGGCAGATTTGAACAGCCGGGAAGCCTTGCACACCCAGGCTGGAGAGGAACCACATTATCGTGACCGCGAAAGAAATCCAATACCCGGAAAACAGGATGCTGCTTACCGCACGATACTGATATCCATCCCCTTGTCCATGCTGTAGACCGGATACTGCACGTAGTTTTTTATCCAGGGCTGCCGGACGGTGACGGACTTTGTGTGCCAGAAGAAGACCCAAGGGGCGTCCTTTACGATAAGGTCTTCGGCTTCCTTGTAATAGCCGTCGCGGCTGGCGGCGGTTGAAGCGTGCTGCCCCTGTTCTATAAGATGATCGACTTCCTTGTTTGAATATCTCGTCCGATTGCCCGCCGCCCCCATGTTCACGGAATCGAAAAGGGGATAGAGGAAGTTCTCGGCATCAGGATAGTCCGCCCACCAGCTGAGCCAGAACATGTTGGGCTCTCCCTGGTTGATCGCCTCCTTGTATGTGTTCCACTCAAGGCTTTTAAGTTCTGCGTTTATACCCACTTTTTTCAGGTACGCCTGTATGATCTCCGCCATGTCGGCAATGTCTTGCGGAGGGGAAGTGACATAGAATTTCACCTTCACCCCGGCGAAGCCCTCCTGCCTGATAATGCGTCTGGCCTTCTCCGGATTGTACTCATACGATGGCGGAGAGGCCCAGCGCCTGAGCTCCGGAGGCACCGGGCCATTCGCTAGCGTGCCCCTGCCTTCCATGAAGGTCGCCAGTATCTTTTTTCTGTCTATGGCGTAGTTTACAGCCTGCCTCATGCGCCTGTCGTTAAACGGAGGCCTGGAGCAGTTGAGCCCAAGGTAGTACGTATCTGTCCCATCCGCCATGGAAATATACCTGCTCCATTTTGAATCTGTCCTGAAACGGCTGTAATCCGCATCCGGAATGTTTATCACATCCAGGTTGCCAAGCTTGAATTCGACCACCTGGGTCAGCTCCTCCGGGATGATCCTGTAGACAATGCCTTTTACCTTGGGCCTTCCCCCGAAGTAATCATCCCTCGCCTTAAGCACCAGTTCCTCGTTCGGCTGCCATTTTTGCACCGTGAACGGGCCCGTCCCAACAGGGCGGGAGGAAAAATCCGGCCCTTCGGACTGGGCCACCTCGCGCGGCACCACATAGGCCCCCGTCATTGCAAGCAGGTATGGGAACGGGGAAAAGGGTTTCTCCAGTTTTATATCGAGCGCGTAAGGGCCCCTCACGATTATGCCCTTTACTGCCGGGGCAGAGCCTTTCATGAAATCCTTCGCCCCCTCTATCCTCGAAAGCACCCAGCTGTTGGGAGACAGGGTTTTGGGGCTCAACAGGCGTTCGAAGGAATATTTAAAATCCTCCGCCCTCACTTCCCGCCCGTTTGAGAACCTGACCCCCCGTTTCAGGCTAAAACTGTAGAGAAGCCCGTCCTTCGAGACCCGCCAGCTACTGGCGATATCTGGTTCTACCCTGAGGCCGGGGCCTATCCTTAGCAGCCCGTTAAATAACTTGGCGGCTATGGACCCGCCCGGCACATCCGTTATCAGGGCGGGGTCCAGGGTGAAGGGGTCCGCGCTCAAGGCGTAATATACGTATCCCGGCCTTCTGTCTTCCGGGGTGCAGCCGCCAAGCAGCGTTGTCAGGGAAACAACGGCCAGACAAAAAAGAACGGAAGAAAAAAGAACCTTTCCTTTCGTTCTTTTTAATATCCTTTTTTTTGTACCTTTAATACCTGAGAATGGCCCCGATTTTGCCCAGGTTCCGCAGCTTCTCGTTTTCAGGCACTACCTCCACACGTCCTCCATTCTCAACCGTCTTTTCCATGAGCAGGTCAATAAGATAGTTTACACTATGCATATCCCCTCCGCACCAGCGGCAGTTCTCCGGGCCAAGAGCCAGCGCGCCGCAGCTTACGCACGCATAGCCCTCCTGCTTCATGGACGGGTCCACCAGCAGGGTCATTATCCTTTTTTCTCCGGACATGAGGACTACGTCCTCCATGCCCAGGACAGCCCCCTTGTTTTTGTGGGCCCGCGTCACCAGCTCATCCACAGTCTCTTCTTTTTCACCACGCTCATATGCTTCGACAACCGGGCGGGCCCTTTCAAGTATCTGCCGGGAAGTCTCGTACATCCCCGCGGTGAACTCCCCTATTATTCTTTCTGACAGGCTTTCGGGCAGTTTTTCCCTGCCCATGGAAAGGGTCTCCTGGGGGCCGCCCAGGACGATCCTGGAGATGCCCTGCTTTTGAACGAAATCTGAAAGCTGCCGTACTACCTCGTTCAAATGAAGGCCCACATGGAATTCAGTGTGCCTTTCAAAGCGGTCCTGCTCCAGAGCGAACCAGCCGCCCTTTTTATGTTTTCCTATGACGTCGGGGGTCCTTATCTCCCCATATTCCAGTATCTCTCCCATGTGCACGACAAACATCCTCGCGTCATCCTTGCTTAAAAGAAGGACGAGATGTCTTAGGTAGGAGTCCATAAGACCAAAAAGGGGTTTCAGGTAAGGCGTTTTGTCCACGAACACGCCGCTTTGCACAGGCATGGCCATATGGTATTCCTTCCAGAAGCCACCGCTTTTCCGGGTGATGAGGCAGACCGACTTTTTGAACTGGGGTTTCTGGGCGATGAAATAGTTCTCAAGGAGCTCGATGTCCTCCTTTACTTTCTTGAAAACCGGTTTTTCAAGGCCCTCCGCCGTTTCCTTAAGCATGTTGCGGACCTTGATCATGTACTCGCCGTTCGGATTGGTAACAGGGTCTACGTTCAGGTAAAGACTCACATAGTAATCTCCGCCGGGATTTTTTATTGCTGCTATCCCCTTCAATTCCTCAAGATTCAGCATGGCCGCCTCCTTCCAGGTTTCCGAATATTTCCAGGACCGAAATAAAAATGGCCAATGTCAGGGGTCCAAGGACGAGCCCTATGATGCCAAAAACCTCCACTCCGCCCAGTACGCTGAAAAATATTAAAAGGGTGTTCATCTTTGTCTTGCCGCGTATGATGAGCGGCCTCAGGAAATAGTCCACCAGCATGCTTATAAGAAAAACGCCGATCAAAAGGAGCACAACACCCTTAAGAGGCTGCCCCGCAAGGAAAAAGTAGACGGCACCCGGCAGCCAGACGCCAGCCGTACCGATGAGGGGCACAAAGGAGGCTATGAACGTCATGGCCCCCCAGAATACAGGAGAGGAAACCCCGAGCGCCCAGAACGAAAGCCCGCCGATCACTCCCTGGATGATGGCCACCAGCACGCCTCCGAATATGGTCGAGACCACCATCCCCTTTGCCTGACCGATCAACCTGTTTTTATGCCTTTCAGAAAAGGGCAGATAGTTTTTTATCCTGTTTATGTAGTCAGGCCCATCTTTGAGAAAAAAGAAGATGGAAAACATCATCAGCACAAAGTCAAACAACACCGTGAGGACGTTTTTTGCGCCTATTGACAGCGTCTGCAGGAGATGGGCCCTCAGGCCCGCGAGCCACCGGCCCACCATCCCCTCAACGCTGGCTTTGTCCTCCCCCACGATGAGCCTTAAATGGTCTATCAGCCACTGTACTGCCGGGTGGGAGATAACACGATGGAGATTGATCTGCCCTTTTTCAAACTGCTGGACGAGCTGGCCAAGTTCCAGGACAAGGACATACCCCATCGAGGAGATGGGTCCGAAAATGACAACGGCCACCAACAAAAGGGTAGCCAGCGAAGCCAGGGACTTTATCCTGAACCACTTAAGGCAAATTGCGTACACTGGATAGAAGACTATGGAAACCACAATCGCCCACGCTATGGGGCCCATGAAAGGGGATATTATTTCATATGTGAGATATCCAAGGACGCTTATAAAAAACAGGAGCACTATGAAAAAAAAGACCCTGCTGTCCTTCATGTCCATTACTTTCTTCCTGCTTTTTGGGCAGCTCTTATGAACGAGCTGAATATGTTCCGGGCAACGGGATCTCCGGCCATGCGCTCCGGATGCCATTGCACACCCGCAAGAAAAGAAAAAGTGCGCTCATTCAGGTAGAAAGCCTCTACAAGCCCTTCTTCCGAATGCGCCGCGGGAATAAGTACGTTTGCAAGCCTGCTTACCCCCTGGTGATGGCTGCTGTTTACCATGTGCCGTCCGGCGGGAAGCGGGCCTGTCCCTGAGATAATTATCTCATGCAAGCCCCGCCTGTGCGCTACTGTCGCCCTTCTTTTTTTTATCACCGGGATTTTTTCGTTGAGATCCGTCTCCAGGTCCTGATACAGACTTCCCCCAAGGGCAACATTGATAAGCTGCATCCCGTAACAAATGCCCAGGATAGGCACGTTCTGACTGATGGCGGCCCTTATGAGAGATATCTCAAAATCCGTCCTTCGCGACGGGACGAGTTTCATGGGGACCCTCTGCTTTTCACCGTAATAGTAGGGCTCGATATCGTCACCGCCAGGAACTATTATCCCGTCCAGGTATTCCAGAACCCTTTGAGGGTCTTCCATGGGAAAAACCGGAACGGCCACAGGCATCCCTCCCGCACTCAGGACGGCCAGTGCATACTCCTCTTTGAGGGAGGCCCGCTCTCCGGATGGGTCTGGTCCGGGGTCAGCGGTTATCCCTATAACCGGTCCTTTTTTTAAAAGCATGTTTTTATTTTTTGATTTTTTGCCGCGGCAGGACTGAAAATAAAAAAATAGTGCGGCCGTCCTTTATTTGCCCTTTCTCAAGACCCTGCCGGGCCGCCTTCCCGTGAGAACGCCCCCTGTTATTACCGCATTGCCGTTCACAAGCAGATGCTCAACCCCCCGCGCCTTTTGAAATGGCTCCTCGAAGGTTGCGGTATCCGCTATCCGCCCGGCGTCAAACACGGCTATATCGGCCACAAATCCTTCTTTTATCATTCCCCTTCCGGAGAGTCCGAAGGTGTCCGCCGGAAGAGAGGTGATCTTTCTTACCGCCTCTTCCAAGCTCATGAGTCTCTCTTCAATTGTATACCTTTTCAGGAAGCGGGGAAAGGTTCCAAAGGCCCTGGGATGAGGCTTGCCCTTTGCGCTTGGCCCGGAAAACGAACGTGCCGAGCTGTCTGAGCCCACCATCACCCACGGCAATTCGTACAGGCGGCGCAGGTTGTCCTCGTTCATGCTGTGGAATATGGCCTGCACCCGCACCTCGCCCCTTATCAGGATGTGAAAAAGCACATCGAGAGGGGTTTTTTGTTTTTCCCCAAGCGCGCCTGCTATTTCAGCCAGGTTTTTGCCCTCCATCCAGCTGTCTTCCTTATTGGGGGTGGAGGCTATGTAGACGCTTTCCCAGTAAGGAGAGTCTTTGACTTTTTTGATCTCGTCTGATATCTTCCTGAGCGCCGCCGGATCCCTTAGCCTGGCAAGCTCGGCCTGTGAGCCCCCCTCATACGCCCACGCCGGCAGTATAGTGTCCAGGTCCGTTGACGCGGCGGTATAGGGATAACGGTCCGCAGTGGCCCTCAGTCCGGAGGCCCTGGCATCCTCCATCGTTCCTATAGCCTCCGATATCTTGCCCCAGTTCCGCCGTCCCGCCGTTTTCATATGGGAGACCTGCAGACGCCCCGCCGCCTTTCCGATGGTTATGGCCTCCCCGAGCGCCTCGATAAGGTTGTCTCCCTCGCTTCTTAAATGGGTTGTGTAAATGAAGTTGTCATATACCCTCCTGCCCGCCTGCGCCAGCCTCACGAGCTCTTCCGTGCGGCTGTACGCCCCGGGCGGATAAATAAGGCCGGTCGAAAGGCCGATGGCCCCTGCCCGCAGGGACTCCTCCAGATGGGCGGCCATGGCGTTCAGCTCGTCATTCGAGGGCTCCCGGTCCGCGTATCCCATTACGGAGGCCCTCAGATTACCGTGACCTGTGAGGGTGGCAGAATTCATGAGGAGGCGGCGCTTTTCCAGGATATCCAGATACTGCCCCATGCTCTCCCAACGCTCGGTTATCCCGTATTCCAAAAGGTCGCTTTCCCTTTGCTGCCTGGCCGCGCCGGCGATAGGCCCTCCCGAAAGTCCGCAGTTGCCGTTTATCTCACAGGTGACGCCCTGGAAAAGCTTCCCCTCCGCCGCAAGGGGGTCCGCAAGCAGAGTGAAATCGGAATGGCTGTGAGTGTCTATGAACCCCGGCGAGACGCAAAGCCCCTTTGCGTCAATAACGAATGATGCATCTCCCCCGCGCGCCCCGCCAACCAATGATATGTGCCCCTGGGAGATGCCGACGTCAGCTTCCACCGGCGGCTGTCCGCTTCCGTCATAGACAGCACCGCCTGATATGAGGATATCGAATTTTTTCACGAGGCTTTAGTTTTGCTTTCTTTTGCTTTTGCTCTGCTTTATTTATGTTTTTGTTTTTACAGTATCAGCGCACCGGGTCAAAAAATAGAAATAAAAAAACGTCAGGCCCCCGGTTCCCGGGTTTTTCCTTTTTCATTGCTTTTGTATATTTGACTTTGGGCCATGGCGCGGAGGGCCCTCACGGGAACGCTCCTGAAATAATCGCCGATGCCATCCGCTATACCCTGTGCGACCTCATCGATATAAGAGCGCTCCTCAAGTAGCTCCTCGTCTTTGGGATTGGAGAGAAAGGAGACCTCCACCAGCGCAGCAGGCATTTTATCGCCCACAAGCACATAGAAAAGGGCCTCTTTTACGCCCAGGCCAGGCTCGTTGGGATGATACTCACGGACGTAAGAGCTTACGGAATTCTCAATATAGTTTGCAAGCCTTAAAGAACCGTCCCTTTTGCCCTCAAGCTGAAGAGAGGCAAGGATATAGCCAAGCTGCGATCTGGCCTGCTTCTGCCTTTTCATGGATATCTGGTTTTCCCTGGCCGCAACCCTGTTTGCCTCGGCATCATTCGTCCAATTCAGAAAATATGTGGTTATCCCCCGCGTGGCGGAATCCGAGCTCCAATTTATGTGTATCGATACGAAGATATCCGCCTGGACCCTGTTGGCCATGAGTGTCCTGTTGTCCAGGGTAATGAACTTGTCCTTGTCCCGTGTGAGGAAGACCTCATAATGGGGATCCTTGCCTAGAATGCCGGCCAGCCTTCTGGCGATGGCAAGGGTGTATTGCTTTTCGTGCTGGCCGTCCGTGCCGCTTGTGCCGGGGTCTTTCCCGCCGTGGCCGGGATCTATCACTACGCGCCATTTATTAAAGGGGAACGGCCCGCCTCTTTCGTCTTCCGACGGCTTCCGCCGCCTGACATCAGAAACAGAGGCCAGGACATTATTTCTGTTTCCGTTTTTTAAGGCCGGGGCAGTATTATTGACGAATGATGCGGAGGCTGAAGGTGCAACTTTTTTTGCCAATGCACCGTATATCTCTTTCTCTTTTGCGGAGCCGCCCCTTCGATTAACTGCCAGCGCCGAAGGCAACTCGTGGGAGGGCGCGCCGGACAAGCCGTTCAAGACATCTGTTCTTATCCGGTTGATCTGAGCGGCGATCTCAGAACGTCCTGACTTAACAGAGGGTCCTGGCTCAACAGAGAGTCCTGCGCCGGGATGGCTTGCGGCTTTACTCTCATCCCCATTGAACCCTTCGGAGAAATCAAGGACAAGACCTGAATTTTTTTTGCCGGAAGGCCTCGTTATGCTTACATTCGGCGTGCTATTGAATTCAAAAACAACCCTTACGGTCCTTCGATCGAACTGCGCCACTCTTACCGCGCTTACAATGCCTCCGGCCTTGAGTCTCCTTTGCAAAATCCGGGAAAGACCCCTTTTCAGGTTTGAGCCCAAAAGGTCCACGTAAACCCGTTGGGGCTTGGAAAGGGCGTGCTCCTGGAAATCCACCTTGCCGCTGGTCACAAGTACACATTCGGCGCGCCCAGTTTCTGAGGATATCTTTACGTCCTTAAGCTCGCAGCCCATGGCGGGCTTTAGTCCCGGGGAAAACGAAAGAAAGATAGCCGGAAAAAATAAAAATAAAAATGAAAAAGTCCTTCCCTTCATACCGCCTTCACTTGAGATATTTTCAACTCCGGCAATTCTTTTTTAAAAGTGGACTCCACCCAATTTTTCATCGTGAGCATTGACATGGGGCACCCTTCGCAAGCCCCCTTGAGCCGCACGTAAACGACCCCTCCCTTGATATCAACCAGCTCTATGTCCCCGCCTTCAGACTTCAGCCCCTGGCGTATTTTCTCAAGCGTTGCTTCAAGTTTATCTCTTAACACGCTGTTTTCCATATATATTTGAACAGATATTAAAAAATAATACTTATTTTTGCAAGGGAAAAATGCATAGCGAGCAAAAAGTGAGCGAATACGGTAAATAAAAAAGGTCCTCACATCCGATGCCCGCGCAGGCATAAAATGAATAGTGGGCAAAAAGTGACGAATTTTCGAACGTAAAAATGTAAAATTTAGTGTCTCAGCTCGATAAATATCGCCGGACAAAGCGGCTGTCGCGCTAGCGATTGTTTTTTTAGCCTAGCTGCTCTATCTCCGACTGAAAATAGCCGGAAGTTTTCCTGTCAAAAAGGCAGAATTCAATTGTCTCAAGGGTAGTAGCCGGGTTATCACGGATGAAGCGGAGGGCAGACCTCACAAGGATTCTGGCGCATCTGTCCTTGGGGAAACCGAAAATGCCGCTGCTTATGGCGGGCATGGCAATGCTTTTGAAGGACTTCGCGGAGGCCAGCGCGAGAGCGGAGAATACCGCGCTTTCAAGTTTTTCGTCCTCTCCGCCTTCACCCATTCTTGGCCCTACCGCATGTATCACAGCTTTGGCAGGGAGCCTGCCGGCCCCGGTTAGCGCGGCACCGCCCACGGGGACAGGACCTACCCTGTCGCTTTCTTCCTGGATGCTCAAGCCCCCTTTTCTCACTATCGCCCCGGCAACGCCACCCCCATGCTGAAGACGGCTGTTTGCCGCATTCACGATAGCGTCCACATCTCTTTCAGTGATATCGCCTTCTACCGCCCTTAGCGTTTTTCCGTTTTCGGAATATTGCGCAATGGCTTTCATTCCCGCCTGTCTATCCCTTCACAACACCCATGGGCACAAGCCTGGCCACTTTCGTCGAAAGCCCTGCCCTGTGCACCACGTCCACCACATTCGAGATATCCTTGTAAGCATCCGGCATCTCTTCGGCAAGCGTCTGCTTTCCGGCCGACATGACGATTATTCCCCTGTCTTCGAGTTCCCTGTAAATGGACCTTCCCCTTGCACGTCTTATGGCCTCATGCCTTGAAAGCAACCTTCCCGCCCCGTGGCAGGTGGAGCCCCATGTCTCCTCCATCGCCTTTTGGGTGCCAAGCAGAACGAAAGAGGCCCTCCCCATGTCCCCGGGCACAAGCACAGGCTGGCCGGTCTCCTTGTATATGGCCGGGAGCTCTGGATGGCCAGGCGGAAAGGCCCTGGTGGCCCCTTTCCTGTGCACTGCCAGCTTCATCTTACGTCCTTCCACCAGGTGCTCTTCCATTTTTGCCACGTTGTGGGCCACATCGTAAACCATCTCCATTCCCAAATCCTTTGGCCCTACGCCCAATACCTTCATAAAGGCCTCCCTGGTCCAGTGCATGATGGCATGCCGGTTGGCCCAGGCATAATTTGCGGCCGCCCGCATGGCGCCAAGATAGTCCCTGGCCTCTTTGGAATTTATAGGGGCGCAGGCAAGCTCCCTGTCAGGCAGGACTATGCCATATTTCTTGACGGCCCGTTCCATCACTTCCAGGAAATCCGTGCAGACCTGGTGCCCAAACCCCCTGGACCCGGTGTGTATCATGACAGTGACCTGCCCTTTGAAAAGACCCAGCCTGGCGGCAGACTTTTCGTCATATATCTCGTCCACTTTCTGTATCTCCAGAAAATGGTTCCCACTGCCCAGCGAGCCTATTTGGGAATGGCCCCTTTCGCGCGCCTTCAAGCTTACCAGGGAAGGATCGGCCCCTTCCATCATTCCGCCGGACTCTGTCCGTTCCAGATCCGAAGCGCCTCCCATCCCCTTGCCGGCGGCCCAGCGCGCTCCCATGGACATGACCTTTTCAAGCTCCCCCGCCTCAAGGCGGAGCTTGCCTTTGGAACCAACCCCTGAGGGGACCTCATTATATAAAACCCCTAAAAGCTCCCTGAGCCTGGGGACAACCGTATCCGCCTTGAGGCCGCTCCTTAAAAGCCTCACGCCGCAGTTTATGTCATAGCCCACGCCGCCCGGAGAGATCACCCCGTCTTCCTGGCCGAAGGCTGCCACCCCGCCTATCGCAAACCCGTAGCCCATGTGAATGTCCGGCATAGCCAGAGAGGCTTTTATTATCCCCGGCAACATGGCGACGTTGGCCACCTGCCTTATCGCCCGCTCCTCAAGCCCGGCGCCCAACGCCGAGTCCAGATAGATGAGGCCGGGGACCTTCATCCCAGGGGCATAGGTCTCCGGTATCTCGATCCGGAATTCGTCTATTCTCCTTAGCGTTTGGACAGCCATTCCTGTTGCCTCCCCTTTGTTCAGATGTCGAAGATCACATCAAGGCTCCAGAGGCCGTCTTTTTTTTCGACCACCAGCCCATGATAGGTTGCCGCCTTTATCAGAAGCCCCCTCGAATGCCTGACCGGGTCAAACTGCTCCCCGTAAACATCCGCTTTAAGGCTGCCCCTGCCCGTGTTTTCCATCTCCATCTGTTTTATATCCACCCGTTTGCCTATGAACCCGTACGCGTCAAAATGAAATACAAGCTCGTTCAGAAAGCTAACCAGGAGCCCCTCCAGGCTTTCACCCCTCGCCGCCACCTCGATGGTCCGGTACTCTTGCACGCCGTCAGGATCGGTAATGAGACTGTACATGCCGGTTGCCGCGGCCTCGAAGGCCTCCCGGAGACTCCCTCCGCTGGCCCTGATGCCCGCGTCCCCGGATATGTCCAGAGTCTCATAATTCATAAGCCAAACCTACCATGCATCCAAAACTGAGTCAAGGAAAGTGAATATTTACAAAGATTTAAATGAAAAAAAACCTTGCTTTTTTATAGTTTTTATTAATAATAAGAAAGCTAATATTATTAAAAAATGATAACGAGAATGATCGGGGGAGACAAGACGGCGGCGCAATAAGACGGCAGCGAAAATTCTACCAGAGGGGGAAGTTTCTTGAAATCTGACGACAGCCGCTCTGCCAAGCCGGGACCCAAGAGGTCCGAAAACAGAAAAATGGTCACTGAACAGGTCAACCTGATACTCGAGTCCGATATTCGGGTTGATACAAAGGGCCGGAGACCGGAAAAAGAAGACCAGCCGCAGTCAGTCGCCAATCCAACAGCCCATTCAATAGAATGCGTCACTGTGAACGCAAGCGATTCCGGATTGAGCATTTACAGTGAAAAACCACTGAAGTCAGGCTCCCGCTTCATCATTTACTCCGGAAAGATATGGGACATTCCAAAGCATGGCACGGTAATATGGTGTAAAAAAAATAGCCGCCGGCCTGTACAGGGCCGGCATATTGCTTGGGCAAAATGGGGAGGAACCATCAGGGGCCTTGTTATGTGCCGAGGAGACCGAAAGTTTTGAAGGCCCGGACGGGAAAACGCAGGAATAATACCTGACCGCTTCCCCACCCGTTTACTTTACCGCCCTCACCCTTACCCCTTCTCCAGGGAGGCGAGGGAGAAAAAAGTGGTCTCAGTTCCAGTGGAAAAAAAGGAAACGGCCCGGACCGGGCCGTTTCCTTTTTTTTCTGGCTTCTAGAGCCTTCCGGACCGGATGATCGATATAACCAGCCAGATGCCGAATATGCCTGCAAAGAAAAAGCTGAGGAACCCGAGCACCGAGATGCCGAAGACGGTTGGCGGCACCCGCATGGCATGCATTATGGAACCGCTTATTATCATCGCGCTGACGACCATGGCGAAGGCAACGCGGTTGGTTGACCGGTCCATATCCTTTATCAGGTTTTCAAGCCCCAGGTGATGCAGCTTCATATGAATATCGTTTTTAATGGTCTTTCTTATGATCTGATGCGCGTACCTGGGGAGATAAAAGGCAAGCTCTCCAACTTCCTGCGCTTCCGCCCCCATCTTGCCAAGCACATTCCGGGGGCTGAATTTCTGTTTCAACAGCTTTGAGGCATAAGGCTCCGATGCGGCAAAGAAGTCGAACGAGGGGTCAAGCTTCAGCCCTATGTGCTCAAGTATCAGCATTGATTTATTGATAAGCATCAACTCCCCCGGTATGCGCAGGTTGTGGCGCATGGCCAGCGTCAGAAACGCCTCCATGTATTCAGGGAGGTTTATTTCCTCAAGCGTAAGCCCGTACATGGGCTCAATCAGGTCGGCAAGCTTGGACTTGAACTCCCGCCGGAAGACCTCCGGGTCAACGTCCTCCTGCACATATCCAAGGGTGAAGTAGCTTTCTATCAGCCGGTCGTAGTCCTTGTTTATAAGGGCCACCAGGGTGCTGGCCAGGGCGTCCTTGACCTCGTTGGTGACCACCCC
>JAKAMR010000102.1 GCA_021812785.1 Nitrospirota bacterium | reverse complement strand
GAACTCTGGGCCATGGATTTTCTCCGGGATGCTCTATATAACGGAAGGAAACTGAGATTTTTGCCGATCATCGACACATATACAAAACAGTGTTTTAGGATCGAGGTGGACACATCGATCACCGGGAAAAGGATTTGCGCAGTATTAAGCCGGATAGCCGATATTCAAGGGCTTCCCGACAACATCGTCGTGGACAACGGCCCCGAGTTCATCGGCAATGAACTGGATAAGTGGGCCTATGAGCGTGGAATAAATCTCCATTTCATCAGGCCAGGCAAGCCGGTTGATAATGCGTATATGGAAAGTTTCAATGGCAGATTCGGGGACGAGTGCCTGAACCTCCACTGGTTCATGAGCGCCGGGCAAGCGCGCAGCATCGCCGAGGCCTACCGGGTCGATTACAACAATGAGCGGCCCCACAGCTCCTTAGGCGATCTGACGCCATCCGAATTCATCAGGCTTGAAGAGGAAAAAACGGTTGGGGTACTCTAATCACGATTGGCACAAAGGATGGGGGTAGGTCCCCTGAACAAAGCTACATCCAGAGTTCTCAAGTCAAACGACTCGCAGACTTCGCCCTATAACACGTCGCGCTTGCGGGATCGGCATTGGTGCGGATTTCCGAAAAAATTGGTATCATTATCCTTGCGAAATCGAAAGGGTTCTGACGGACCCGGAAAAGGAAAATAAACCGTTTAAGGCCTTAATAGAAGCAGAGAAGAATGACTATAGAAACGGTGAAAAAAGGCGGAAAGGTATTCCCAGCATGGGTCATTATTACTTCATATGCAATGTTAATCGTTCTAGGGTTCGCGTGGTCGGCTACCCATAAAAATTGGCGGTTCTATTGGGAATATTTCGCTTCGGTTATCTCGTTTATTGCCTGTGGGTCCTTTTTTTACTTCAGGAGCATTACGAAAAGAAATCAAAATTATAAAGATTATCTTTCAACGCTTCCACTTGAAGATCTTGCCGCATTTGTCGGTACTCGTGAGTGGAGGCAACTGGACGACGCATCGAGAGGGGTCGTCGCCGATTTTCTGGAAGAACACGGAAAATGGGAAGATATAATGCGGAGGAGACATAGGAGATTCAGCAAAGGAAGAAACAAGGCCAAAATCAATATAGTCAGAGCGCCCATACTGAAAAAAGATGAATAGAAATTTATCGGCGGGAGGACAGTCATGTAACTTTTTGGGGCACTTGGCATCCGCCACGCCTACCCAAAAAAGTTTTTTTTGAAGGAGGAGCCCGGACCGGACCTCAGTTGGTCAAAAATGTTTCTTTCTCCGAAGAACCTTCTGAAAAATAAAAATCCGCTGTAAGAAGCCTCCGGTACGAAAAAGAACCTGCACCAAAAATGCACCCAAGTTGCCAGGAAATGGCTTAAATGAACGGTTTTGCCGGTTCTTCAAATCCGATGTTTCCGGCCAAAAGCAAGCAGGGGGGGCGATTCCAACAGGCTACCGCGGCGTTATTTTTCAAGTATTTCCGACACTTTCAGCTATCTCCTCGTAACTCTTTAACCTGTTAAAAGCCTCTTTAGGCCCGTTTTTTTAAACTCTTCTTCTGTAAGATTGCACATCTTTTCAGGCAAAACTGTTATGAAACGGATCAAGAGATCGTTTGGATCCATTCAGTTTTTAGAGAAAATTTATTTTTTGATGGATTGCCTGAACCTCTTTAAGTACATTTCGAGATCCAGAGGGTCATGGAATACGGACTCTTTCAGCCTTTTGAACCGTATTTTTTCCTTCTTGCTGAACCGGCTGGAATCCTTCTCCAAAACCGAGAGCCTCTTGTCAGCTTCGGCGGCCAGTTTGAACAATTTGTGATATTTTAACGGATTCGTTTTTATTGAGAAGTCTCCGGGGGCCCTCCACTTATCTTTCATATAGACCCATGAAGCGAAGTCGGCAAGCCTTGCGCCCTGCAGAGGCACGATAGGGGTTGTGTTTCTGAGCCCCTCTATACGGATTCCGTTTTTGTCAGCCACTATCTTGTGAGTCCCGTTAAATGGCAGCGCACCCTGGTCCTGCTCGAACTTCCAGTTGGATGTGGAGACCTGCACCCCTCCAGGCCTGTGGCAGGAGCCACAACTCCGGGCCTTTCCATAGGGGTGGGACGCCTGCTCGATCTCCAGCCACAGCAGTTGCTTATTATCTGCCGGCAGGCCGCTTACAGTACCCACTATGTAATAGGCGTCCTTCGTTTGGCCGCCCGGCCAGCGAAACATTATCCTGGGGGAAGGAGGCACGTCTTTTTTGAAATTCCCAAGGGCGTGAGGCCATACCTTCACGGGCATCCAGCGGCCTTCCTGGTCCCTCATTAAGATGGGGGGTTTTTGTATGCCGTAATAGAGCGAATATTTGACGAAAGGATTGGGTTTGCCGGTCACTTCGCCGGGCCCCCAGATCGTCAACTGATATCCCCTCAACTGGCTTAAATGACAGGAGGCGCAGTTCAGGTCCTTGTGAACGCTTTTTGCCAATGCCGCCTGAGCCTCCAGATGGCAGTCCTGGCAGGTGGCTTTGCGCATCATGTCCCCCATTCCTTTGGGTCCCATCTGGTGGCAGTCCACGCACTGCAGGCCCTTTGTATAATGCACGTCTGGCTTCTCGCCGGTCGGGATGGAATAGTCTCCTCCGATGTATGTCTCTCCCCTTCTGCTTTGCATCGCGCCTGGGTGGCAGATGCTTGTCCCCCTCCCGTCGCCGGCGCAGTTCAGTGCCGGGGGCTTCTTATAAAAATTATGGACTCCAAGCGTAGCGCTCGGGGCGTAATGGCAGTCGAGACATCCCGGGTGGCAGACGTTGCAGAAACGTTGCTTGGCCCTGGCCTGCTGATGGGTGAAGGGCACATCCATTTCAGCAGCTATTTTTTTTGTGTTTGAATAATCGAAGCCCGTCTTCCGGAGCCTTTTTTGTGGAGGGACGTCCGCAAAAGACGGGCCGCAGTTATGGGGGCCATAAGGATAAAGCCAGGTCCTCATGGTGCGCTGCCTGTAGTCGGCCCCCATGTCGGAGGTCTCAAACTGTTTCAACTCCTCCGGGTGGCAGCCCGGCTGCCCGCAAGTCTTTTTTACGATCTCCGGGTCAAAGTCCAATGTGTCAGGGTTCCTGTCCTGCCAAAGGAGATTTCTCACCTCCGGGTTTACATAAGGCTGCCCGTCAGAGGATTTTATCTTTGGCAGCAAGTCCCTTATCCCGAACGGGCCGGTGGGAACGAGAGGGCCTGTAAGCACGTCTCTTCTGTCCAGGATTTTTCCGTCGTATCCTATGAACAGGGCCTTAAGCATGCCCTTATGGGCATCTTTCATATTGTTTGCCCTTCCGTTTCCCAGATGGCAGTCCCGGCAGGTCACGTTTGTATGATGGCTTTGCTTCTCGACCATCTCCTGGGTGATGTAGAATTGGGGGTAGCCCAGCTTCGCGAGTTTTTCCCGGTTTGAGTGGCAGCTTATGCAGCCCTCGCTGGTGTTCTGCCACGCCTTATAGCCGGAGATGGAAAGTACAATAAAGAACTGCGCCGCAACAAGAAGAAGGAGCGCCCCTTTTGTGAAAAGCCTTTTCCTGAAAAAATCAAAAATTCTTGTCTTCACTACTGGTTTTAAAGCACGATAACCACGTCTGATTCATTGCACATAAGCGCATTGTCGAATTGGCTTCCGCAGGTTATATGCTGGGGGACCGATCCGGCGGCAAGGCCCTCCTTCCCCGCGCTGTGAGAGCAGAATGCCATCCTGACCCTTTCTAATCTGCAAAGGCCTGAATACTCGGCGTTTTCAAGCAGTTTTGTCCCGGAATCCATCGTGAATATGCTTACTTCGTGCCCTCTTGAAAGAGCCTCCTTTGTGATTCCTATTATATCCGCAAGATGTTTGTCCGTGTTAACAAGCATACCTATCTTCATTTTTCCCTCCGTGGGACTCCTTCTATATTACCAAGAAATCACCTTGTCGTTCTTTTCGATCATTTCCAGAAGTCTTTTATAATCCTTGTTTTCCCTAAGGTCAAACACGGAGACGTCGTTATCGATACTCTGCTGCTCGATCATGGTTTTTAGCGTCCCGCCGGCTTCTTTGCTGTGCAATATATAAAGGATTTTCATCTTTTCTCCCTTTTTTCAGTAAGGCAGCACCAGGTCATAAATGGAAAGCCTCTTTGCCATCTCCTGGGTTGAGACGTATGCTATCCCGGCGCTGCCGCTAAAGAAATTCGTGTATATGTTCAACCCCATCTCCTTCATTGTCTCCATGTTCATGGCATTTTCTTCGGAGTCCCCTACAGGCTGGTCGAGGATGAAAACGTCGATGGTATCTTCAAGTAGCGTCATCCCTAGCGACATTCGAAGCGCCTCTTCCTGCCTTTCCCTCACAAGCACTGCTATTTTTTTAGACATTTCTTCCTCCATGTTTTTTCCATACCGTTGCCGCCCATCGCGACCGTGAAATGAGTTTGCAAATAGTGTGCCAAATAAAAGACAAGGGTTTTTGTATCAAATCCATTTGACTTTCGCGGAACACCGCAATTATATTAGGAAAAGGTGGGAAGGGGTTTTTAAAGGACCAGGAATTAAAAAATACGGGTGCGTTTAGTCTTTCTTTCATTGTCTTTACTCAGTTTGTAGCCGGCTTGGTGCTTGGCTTTGTAATGTACAGGTCTGATTTTTGTATGGCCGGCGTGTTCCGGGACGCTTATCTGTTCAAGGATTATCTCAGGCTGAGAGCTCTTTTTCTTCTTGTTTCCCTGCTGGTTCTTTTCATTTATTTGATCCGGCATTTCAATCTCACATCCGCCTATTTTCCATCTTATTTCGGGACCCCGTCGGCTGCCGACCTATGCGGAGGACTTATCTTCGGCATAGGAATGGTGCTGGGCGGCGGATGTCTTCTAAGCACCCTTTACAAGCTTGGGGCGGGCCAAACGGCAAGCGCCATTACCTTCAGCGGAGTCATAATTGGGGGGTTCGCGTCTGCGGCATTATATCCCATGTTCCGGTCATTTGCGGCCTCCACCGTGCTGTTCAGGAACAAGACAGCTCTGGAGCATATAGTGGGGAGCGCAGGTGCGCCTGTGCTGGTTGCCTCGCTTCTGGCCGCCCTCCTTGTGGCCAGGTGGAAAAAAGCCGGCAAGCTGTCCCAGACGGCTTATGCCCGCGGATACATTCAGCTATGGAAGGCGTCTTTGATCATGGCCCTTGTCATAGGTGCGGTACAGATATTTTCCGGAAGGCCTTTGGCCGTGAGCATGGGGTATGCCAAACTTTCTGGCCTGCTAGGCGGAATGTTCCTTCCAGCGCTAACCGGAAAAATGGCTTTTTTTCACAGGGAAACGCCAAGGCTTCTTTATGGCCGGATAATGGATGGAGGGGCCGCTCCGGTATTTGATTCCGTTGTGCTGACCCAGCTTTCCTTCATGGCGGGAGTGGTGAGCGGGTCTTTCATATCGTCCCTGAGGCTGGGGGAGTTCAAAATAAGGCGCTTGCCCCCAAAAAAGCAGGCCGTTTCGGCTTTTTTCGGGGGCATGTTCATGGCCGCAGGTGCCCTTATGGCCGGGGGATGCAATCTTTGGCATTTAATAGGGGGGTTGCCCGTGTTCGCGCTTCAAAGCATGGTTTTTGCTTTGGGTATTGCAGGCGGGGCTTTTCTGGGATCCGTTTTTATCAGAAAGGCGGTTTTCCGTTAATTTGGGAAAAGAGGGGATAAAGGCCATGCAGAGTGCGGATGAGGGAAAAAGCAAAAACATCATCCTCGATATAAGGGGGCAGATCTGCCCTGCCTGTCTGATGATCACTCTCAGGGAGCTCAATAGCAACAAGGAAAGGCTCAAAAACGCGGAGGTCAGGCTTGTGGTAAAAACCGATCACCGCGACGCAACAAGGACGATACCTAGCGCGGCGTTTGCCATGGGGTACAGCGTGACTGTCAAGCAGATGAACAAATATTACGAAATAACCATGGAATATGCTAAATGACCTCTGAAAGAGCCGGCAATACGGGCCAAAGGCCAGGCGATGAGACGCTCAAAAAATATATTCGTGACAAGGTGAACCACCTTCTGTCCGTCATGGGAACAAAGCCCCTGAACAGGGAGGAACTGGACGACAATACCCTTATAGAGCTGGACCCGATAGGAATAATCGCGCTTTCCTTTGAGCAGATACTTGAACACCAGAAAGAAACCAACAAGCGGCTCTCCGTGGCAAAGGACCAGCTCCAGGCCGTCTTCGACGCCGTCGGGGTATGCATATCGATAATAGATGAGGACATGAGGATAGTAAATTGCAATGAAAAACAGAAAGAGCTGCTTGTATCAGCAAATACGGAGGTGATCGGCAGGCACTGCTATGAGATCTACTGCGGCAAGGATTCACCAAGCCTGGACTGCCCTGCCGTTGAGACCCTGGCGACGGGCAGGCCCGTTTTTATCCGCGAGGTGAAGAAAAAGAACAAGCATTTCCAGATAGTCACATCCCCCATGAAGGACGCCGACGGCCAGGTTACGGGAGCCATCGAGGTCTCAATGGATGTGACGGAAAAGAAGAAGAGCGAGGAGCTCATGCGTCAGGCCGAAAAGCTTACCGCCATTGGGCTGCTTGCCGGAGGGATAGCCCATGAGCTCAACAATCCGCTCGGCAATATATTGGGCTACGCCACGCTTGTCCTTAAAGACAGGGAATCCCCCCTGGATCCTGCGCACAGGGAAAAGCTGGAGATAATAGTTGAGCAGGCGAAAAAAGGCAGCGAAATAATACGGGGCCTCCTGGATTTTTCGCGCCAGTCGGTCCCGGCATTCAAGGATATACCCATAAACGACATCGTCAGGAAGACTACCCGCACTCTTCAAAGCAGGCTTGCCTGCCACGGTATAAGGATCGATTCCACTGTTGCCGACGGACTGGCCGTGCGGGCCGATCCGCGGCAGATCGAGCTTGTTTTCCTGAACATCATGCTTAATTCGATACAGGCCCTCGAGGGGACGGACGGCAAGGGCAAGGTCATCAGCATAAGGGCTGCCTGCAAAGGAGATTTCGTTCAGGTAAGTATCGCGGATAACGGGCCTGGAATACCGGAAGAGATACTTCCCAACATATTCGACCCTTTCTTCACCACAAAGCCTGTTGGGAAAGGGGCGGGGCTCGGACTGTCGATCTGCTCCGGTGTCATCAGGGAGCACAAGGGGTCTATCCGTGCGGTCAGCGAACCCGGAAAAGGCACGGAATTCATATTCCGGCTGCCGGCGCCGGTTAAAAACTAAGCGGAAAGGCGGTTTCCCGTTTGTTCAAGGTCCTCGTAGTTGAAGACGATCTCAGGATGAGGGAGCTCATCAGGGAACTGCTGAAAAAACAGGGTTGCGATGTAGCAGTCAGCGCGGATGGAACGGAGGCCATATCCCTCATAAAGGAGAAGGATTTCGATGTCATCCTGACGGACTTGAGGATGCCCGAGTCAGACGGCATGGAGGTCCTTTCCTGCGCAAAAGAGATGAGCCCGTTCACGCCCGTTGTGATGCTTACGGGTTTCGCAACGGTCGATTCCGCCGTTGCCGCCATGAAGGAAGGCGCCTACGATTACATACAAAAACCCTTCGATCCTGACGTCCTTCTTTTTACAGTGAAAAGGGCGCTGGAATACCACAGGCTTGTTGATGAGAACATCAGGCTTTCAGCGGGG
>JAKAMR010000101.1 GCA_021812785.1 Nitrospirota bacterium | reverse complement strand
GAAAACATTCCATTCCATGAGCTTATATCTTCCGGGCTGTTCTCCAGAATTTTTGTAATATTGGCGACTGTTTCAGTGTCCATTTTTTTGCCGAGAAAATCTTCGCAAACTCCGTTCCAAATGATGCCGGTGTTGCCCAGGTCGGCCCACGGTTCCCATCCGGTAACGCCATACTCATAATGGAGTTGTCCCAGGAGCATATTTTCGATCTGTTTTATTTTCAGGACGGGTTCCACGCCGAACGCATCTTTATACTGAACACATTGGTTGGCTAAATCAGATGAGAATTTATCATATGCGTCTTTAGGAGAAATGCCTGACGATTGCCAGAGATAGGTCATAAACATATCCAGATGCCTCCCATGATTCTGCTAGACGTGTTTTTATCTTTTAGCACTATAAGGTAGGCCTGTCAATGAGATGGATCTCATTTGATGTCCGCATATTCCTGCGCCTGCAAGCATATTTTGCAAGGTATAACTTTGATTTCCGCCAGTAGCGTAAAATTTTACGTGTAAAATCTCGAGGTAAAAAATAGAGTAATCCCCAGATAAAAGCAAAGGGAGAATTGCATGAACGCTCAAGCGCAGGAAAGAGAATGCGCATTCAAACTGCCCCACCACTCACCATAACATACCGGAACAAAAATATTGACATCCGGCCTGGAAAGCGGTAAATTTAGACGTCTGCTTTTAAGGGGAAAGATCTCCTCACCCCCAATGTCAAGGAATTCTTCACAGCAAAAGATCAAGCGTTCCGGAAGCAGGAACGGGCGCTTGATCTGGCGGACTTCTGGAGCCCTAAATTGACCGTTGGGGGCTTCTCCTAAGCCTGCATGCGCCAGAATGTGGATCCGAGACCGTTGAAAACAAAAGACCGGAATTCAAGGAGGGGAAATGCATAATGTCTGGCAAAACTTCTTTGCGCCTCACCGGGTCTATCCTGACAAACCGTTCTTTGAATTCGAAAGGTCGGAAATCGATCAATCCATTACCAGCCGCTTTGAAAAGCAGGTGGCAAAATATCCGTCACGGCTGGCTGTAAAGGAAGGAAGATTTCGGCTTACCTATGCCGGGTTAAACCAGGCCGCCAACCGGATTGCGCATGATATAGTCGAGCGGTCCGGAGAAGAAAATATTCCTGTTGCGCTTTTTCTCGAACAAGGGATACGATTGATAGCTGCTATTTTAGGCGCTCTTAAAGCGGGCAAAGCATATATTGCCCTGGACACTTCCTTTTCCGCTCAAAAAAATGTTTCACTGGTGGAGAATTCCCGGCCCCGCCTTATCCTCACTGATAAGGGACATTATCCCGAGGCCTGCAAATTATTTAAAAACACTTCACCGCTAATGATAGTCGACGAGGCCAGTTCCATTTATTCTCCGTCAAACCTGGACCTGCCCATTTCCCCTGAGTCGACGGCGTATATCATTTACACATCTGGTTCAACCGGCGAGCCCAAAGGAGTGCTTCAAAATCATCAAAATGTGCTCCATAACGTCATGAGATGTACCAATATGCTTCATATCGCGCCCGATGACCGCCTCGGCCTCCTCTGGTCCTGCAGTTTTGCGGCTTCGATCCCTAATATATTCGGGGCTTTGCTCAATGGAGCTGCCCTGTTCCCTTACAACATCAAGAAAAACGGCATTATAAATCTAGCCGATTGGCTTACGGATGAAGAGATAACCATATATCATTCGGTCCCTACCGTTTACCGTCATTTGCTTTCCACTCTGACCGGAAAGGAAGATTTTTCCAGTCTCCGGTTGATCAAATTGTCTGGCGAGTCCATACGCAAAACGGATGTGGAGCTTTATAAAAGGCATTTTCACAAAAAATGTCTTTTTCATGTGTCATATGCGTCCACTGAAACAAACATCGTCCGCCAGTTGTTCTTCGATCACAATTCGAAATTAAACGGAGATGTGGTGCCGGCCGGCTATGAGGTGGACGATATGGAAGTTTTGGTCCTGGATGAAAACGGAAAAGAAGCCGGGGCAAACTGTCCAGGGGAAATTGCGGTCCTAAGCACTTATTTGCCGCCAGCATACTTTAAAAATGAAAACTCTGCCAAACCGGCATTTCCAGTTTATGACGGCAAACGGCGTATTTACAAGACCGGGGACATCGGGTATATGCTTCCGGACGGCTGCCTCGTTCACCTTGGGCGAAAAGACCAGCAGATCAAGATAAGGGGCTACAGGGTTGAGATCAGCGAAATCGAAACTGCGCTGAGCGAATTAGCCCCGGTGAAGGAAGCGGCAGTGGTCGGATATGACGACCCCAGCGATGGCAATTTTTTGGCGGCATACGTCGTAGCACGCGAAGAAAGCGAGGTTTCAGCAGGCGAACTAAGAAACGCCCTCAGGAGTAGACTTCCTGATTACATGGTGCCGGCACGCTTTGTTTTTCTTGATGCCCTGCCATTTACTCTGAGCGGAAAAGTAAACCGGAGAGCATTGCCTTTTCCAGGGCACGAAGGTCCGGAACCCGGAACAGATTACGTGCCCCCCCGCACACCAATGGAGGTATTACTTGCCGGCATCTGGTGCGACCTTTTAGGGGTAAAGCGCGTTGGGGTATCCGATAATTTTTTCGATCTTGGCGGCCATTCCCTGCTTGTGGCGCAGATGGCGGTTAAGATCAAAAAGGCGACAGGCAAGACCCTCCAGGCCGCTTCCATATTCCGGTCGCCAACAATCAAACAGATTACAGAAATCCTCCACAGGGGGGAATCGATTTCCAGATTTCCATCCATACTCCCCCTGTCAGGTGGCTCCGGGATACCCCTGTTCTGGCTTGGCTTCAGCGCGTTTTTGCAACGTCATCTTGATCCCGGACAGCCAGTATATTGGGTCATGCTGCAGGGTGACAACGGGACGTCAATACGCTATCGAGATGTTAAAAAACTGGCCGCTTACCACCTGCGCGTAATGATGACCGTACAGCCGGGAGGTCCTTATTTGCTGGGCGGCTTTTGTTTTTATGGACTTGTGGCTTTTGAAATGGCTCAGAGGTTAATCGAGCGCGGAGAAGAAGTGCCGTTATTATGTCTGGTTGACCCTCCTCCTCAATTACTACCCCTTTCCGGCCCATCCAGTGCCTCGTTTTCTTCTGAGGTTTTTTTGAAATCACCTTTTGATTTTTTGTACAAAAGGCTCAAGGAAAATATCAAGACCTCCATCTGCACGGCCTCTCTTCTCACGGGATTGTCCGTTCCGCGACGCTTGAGATATTACCATCACGTGAAAATTTCCAGAAAATATGCCCCTTGTGCGTATAAAGGCCGGACCGTGGTATTCCTGAATGGCAAAGATGGCGATGCTCATGACCTGAGCGGATTTGCTGACGGCCGCACGTATGTTCATAAAGTGCCTGGAGCTGAGCACAATACCATTTTGAAAGAACCCCATGCCGGGACTTGGATCAGGCAACTGAGCGGTTATCTGAAACAGATTCAGGCGTCCGGCCACTGTAATGAGGAGGCAGAAATCAGTGCTGGGGCTAAATTCATCAACTGAAATCAATGGCCGCTTGTGCTGGATTGCCACCGCCGGATTCCCGGAGCTAAAAAAAAGCGAGGCCCATATATGGCGCGCCTCTTTGCAAATGCCCGGATTTCAACTGCGGGCGTTCCGGCAAATGCTTGCGGATGACGAGATAAGCAGGGCGGAACGTTTCAGTTTCCCGGCGGACAGGGACCGGTTTATAATCGCGCGAGGATTGCTCAGGACCATCTTGGCTGGATATTTGAATATGAAGCCGGAGAAGATCCGCTTCCGGTTCGGGTCTTTCGGGAAACCGGAGCTAGCCGGTGATGCCATAGAGCTTAGTTTCAGTACTTCTCATTCCAAGGGGCTTGCCCTTTACGCGGTTACACACGGGCGGAAGATAGGCGTGGACCTTGAATACATAAGTTCCGGGTTGAAGGTAGATGAAATCGCGCGGCAATTCTTCCCGGAAGAGGAGCGTCTGTTTAAGAGTCCCGCGCATGTACGGCGGGAAATCTTTTTTACGTTATGGACCCGAATGGAGGCATACCTGAAAGCACAGGGGGTTGGTCTGGCCGGCCCCTTGCGAAAAAAAGACGGGGATGCCTTATGGTCATTTACAGACATTCAGGTCGCGCACGGCTACGCAGCGTCCATTGCCATCGAGGGACATGGTGTGGGCCTTCACTTTCTGCATTGGGCTGGCAGTCCTCAATGAATGTGACCGCTTGTTCGGGGTCAATTCGAAATTTTTTACGTAATATCAAGCAAGGAAATTTATCAGGATTGTGGATCAGGAAGTATGCTCTAAATGATTCCATGTATGTCGGATGATGAGGTCCATGCTGAACAGTTTTTCTCCCCGCAGGAAAGCATTGCTTTTAAGTCATATCCTGTGCACATGCAAAAAAAGGCCTTTTCCATGCTCAGGACACGGAAAGAAGCATTCCTTAAGGCTCTCGGAACGGGGCTTGGCAATATAGCCCGCTATCAGGCGGAAAAAGTTCCTAATTGGTTATTTATTGCCTCCACGTTGCCGCAGGATATGAGGCCCCCATTGCCGCCGGGGGACGTGATGTCGTTTTCCATTGCTTGCAATGGGTGGGCCACCATGGCGGAAAAAGATGTCCTGTTGATGATCTTGGCGGCTTTTTTCGCGAAATAAGATATTATCATGTCGGCCCCTGCACGCTTACAGGAAATGAGCGCTTCGCGCATGACAGCATCGAGATCGAGCCTTCCCGCCTCAGCTGCAGCCTGTATCATCGCGTACTCACCACTCACATTGTATACAGCCAGAGGGAGTTCGAATCTTTGTTTGGCACGATATACGACGTCAAGATAGAACAGGGCCGGTTTAATCATGACGATATCAGCTCCCTCATCAATGTCGAGCGCAATTTCCCGCATTGCCTCGTTCGAATTGGCGAAATTCATCTGATGTGACTTTTTGTCCCCGAACACGACCGGTGACTGCGTGCCGTGCTTGAAGAATGGCTCATAGAGACCTGAAGCGAATTTTGCGGCATACGCCATTATAGCAGCCTCATGATGCCCGCTCTCCTCCAGTACCGTCCTGATAGCCCGTATCTGGCCGTCCATCATTGCGGCCGGGGCTACGATATCGGCCCCCGCCTCCACATGGGAAAGCGCGGCTTTTGCGATTATCTCGATCGTAGGGTCGTTCACAAGATACCCATTTCTGATAATGCCGCAGTGCCCGTGGGACGTATGCTCGCAAAGGCAAACGTCTGTTATCACAACCGTCTCCGGGACTGCGCTTTTGAGAGCCTTCACCGCACGCTGGACAATTCCGTCGGAAGCATAAGCTCCGGTCGCCCCGTCATTTTTAGAATTTGGTATGCCAAAAAGCAGTATTGCGGGGACGCCAAGGTCACTTAGTTCCATGGCCTCCTCGACTAGCATATCAACGGAAAGATGATAATTACCCGGCATGGAGGGGATTTCCTGCCGTAACCTGCTTCCTTCAACAACAAACAGAGGCTGAATAAAATCGTCCACGGAGAGGCTGGTCTCACTCGTCATTCTCCTCATGTTTTCATTTTTCCTGAGTCGTCTCATCCGGTGCATGGGAAAGCCCATAATCCATCTCTCCTTTCAGGTAGACGCTTTTTTTTCAGTCTTTGAGCGTTAAAAGAAGGTGCTTTAATTCCTGGCCCAGCCAGTCATTTTTGGGTGAGCGTCATAGTTCAAGTGCCAAAAAAATCTGTTGTACAATCCAAGAATGCGATTCTTGGAGAATTCGAGGCATTAAAAAAATTTTTTGCACGGAACAAGAGGTCCCGGGTAAGGCCAGTTACAACATTTATCGTATGCAATACACATACCCGGCCTGTTTTTGGTGAACTGTGCGAGGATAACGTCCCCCAAAACAATGTGAAAGGAAGATACTGTAATGTTTTGATTTCCATTTGCTTTTTTGCCAATTTCCCCCTATCGGTCATCACGGCTCGGGCGTTCCGGATTCACTACACCGGAAAAAGTTAAACCATATTAAATGGTATAAAAAGGTAACAAGAAATGTTACCTTTTTATACAGAGTGGGTGGGCATTTATAAAGAAATATGAATTGAAGCTTTTTTTTGAATTTCACATCCGAATTTATACCGTTACCGTCAGCCCTCGGCACGCAAAAATTCATGTTGAAAAGGACATTGATTTGGAGTATACAAAGTTATTAATGGCCGCTAAACCGGAGGGGCAATATGTTGAGGCGTATTTTTCCTTTGGCGGCAGTCGTCTTAATGCTCTGTGCCGTAAGTGTCGTCCATGCTGACAGCCATTTTTTACAGAAGGCCAAACTGAGTGCTATCGGAGGCTCCTCTGGGGATAATTTTGGTTACTCCCTGGCGCTGAGCGCAAACGGCAGAACCGCCCTTGTTGGTGCATATGAGAAAGGCAACCAGCACGGTGCTGCGTACGTATTCACTCGAGCCGGCTCGGCATGGAAAGAACAGCATGAACTGGCCTCGCAGGACGGCACGGAACAGGAAGCGTTCGGCTGGTCAGTTGCGCTGAGCGGAGACGGAGGCACCGCGCTTATTGGCGCGATCGGCAAACACACCAAAATGGGTTCGGCCTACGTGTTTACGCGCACTGGCTCAACGTGGAAAAAGAGGGATCTGGCGCCTTCGGACGGGGCGCCGGGTGACAATTTTGCTTTCACTGTAGCGATGAGCGGGGATGGCCGCACCGCGCTCATCGGGGCGCCCGGTGCGGACGCCTTCCGCGGGCGCGCATATATGTTCGAACGCATTGGCTCAGCATGGGTGCAGAAACAGGAATTGACGAACCCTGACGGGTTGCCGTATGAAGGGTTCGCATCATCGGTAGCATTAAGCGCAGACGGACGGACCGCCCTTATTGGAGCGTATGAGAAATACGGGCAGACCGGGTCGGCTTACGTATTTGCGCGCAGCGGAACGGTCTGGAAAAAGCAGCAGGAATTAACGCCTCCGGTCAATGATGAACCGGAGGCGTTCGGATGGTCCATGGCACTGAACGCGGACGGCGGCACAGCCATTATCGGCGCCATAGGCAAAAACGCTGGCGCGGGGGCCGCATATATATTCAAGTGTTATGGCACCGTATGGAAATGGCAACGGGAGTTTACGGTTTCCGGCAAGGAAATATTTGGCACCTCTGTGGCTTTAAGCGGAGATGGTGATACCGCCCTGATCGGCGCAAACGGCAAAAATGAAAGGTCGGGAGCAGCTTATGTGTTCACGAGTAAAGACGATATATGGTCTCAAAAGCAGGTGTTGTCAGCCTCGGATGCGGCGGCAAACAACGATTTTGGCGTTTCCGTTGCTCTCAGCGCATATGGAAATACCGCGCTTGTCGGCTCGCTTGCGAACTCCGCTTACATGTTCGCGGCGCCTCTGAAACAACCAAACTGGAATGATGTTGCTCCATACGTGAAGAACCTGTTCGGAGTGATGGATGACGGGAGCGGCATTGAAATGATGGAAGACGGCACCATTCTGCGCATCCCTTCTTCAGGACATCCTGATCCGGTCTTCGAGACCCTCGGCAAAAACCTTCCGCAGCTTCTTCATGCCATACGGCTTTATCAGAGCGCAAATATGAACAGCCCATTGTCCGGCACAATTGCCAGCGGCGCAGTTGAAAACATGCTGCCCGCAAAAGACAGAGGCAGGATATTGGATATGGCGATAGAGGCCCTGAAAGGTATGCTTCAGTCACTTGAGCAAAATAAAGTCTCTGGAAAATGAACGGCTTAGTTTAATGACCGGGAATTGAGGCAGGGGAGAGCAATCCAGCATGCCGGTCTTT
>JAKAMR010000014.1 GCA_021812785.1 Nitrospirota bacterium | reverse complement strand
TTCCGATCTATGATGATTTTTCTGCCGCGTTCGGTGAATTTCTCAAACATGTGCAACCTCTTTTTTCTTAGACTACAGTTACCTGCCCGGAATCCTGTTATCTCTGAAATCATAATACCCCCGAAAACAGGGAAAAGTCAACGAGAGTGGTTGAAAAACAAGGTTTTTCATGGCTTCTTACCTGTGATCCGGCGTACAGCTTTTTCCCGCGGGGCGGCAACAGGGCAGATAACCTATTGAATTAAAAAGAAGGCCGGCATAGCAGCTTGTTTACAACCCCGGGTACCGGCAGGGAAGCGCGGCGCATGGTTTGGCTGAAAGCGCGCCTGGGAGGATTCGAACCTCTGACCCTCGGCTCCGGAGGCTAGACAAAGCAAAAAGGAAAGTGGAACTTACCTCTAAAAGTTGGTGCGTACTATCGGGGTTTGGGGTATTTTTACCCAGTGGTTGACGGGAAAATGACGGAAAAGTCCCGGCAAAGTCCCGACATCGGGCCTTATCGACCCTCGGGTTCGGTGCCCTCGTTTTTGGACATGATACTTACCCGTGCAACGGTGTCCCGGAGATCTTCCGGAAGGACGTGCAGGTATTTTTCCGTAGTCTCTATCTCGGTATGGCCCATGAGGTCCTTTACGGCCTTTATGGAGCTGCCAGCGCGCAGGGCGTGGGTTGCAAAGGTGTGGCGCAGCATATTGGCTGTAACCGTCCTGGAGAGCTTTGCCTTGGTGGACGCGGTACGCAGGGCTATCTTTATGGATTTCACCGGCCTTGGGCCATCTGAGAACACCCAGGGCGTTTTTATTTCGGCTTTCCGGCGGCGTGGCGCTTTGTTCTTTTCCGAGATCATCTTTTTGACGGCCCCAAGCACCTCCAGGGCCTCGAGAGAAAGAGGCACGGCCCGTTCCTGATTGGTTTTAATCTGCCAGCCCTCCTTGGGCTTCGATGTGACGCGCATCATGGCCATGGACGTGTCCACGTCCGTCCATGCCAGGTAAGACAGCTCCGCGGGCCTCAGCCCCGTCAGCACGCCGAATATAGTGCGGTAATAGGCCATCCATCCCCGGGGCGTGAAGCCTTTTAAAAGGCGCTGGTATTCCTCCGGTGCCAGATAGGCATGCAGGCGGCGCGGCTCCGTGAGCTTGGGGAATTTGAGCATCGAGGGCGAAGGGCACCATCCTTTTATTGCGGAATAGTGCAGGGCCTTACGCACGAGGTTCACGCAGATATTCACCGTGCGATTGCCCAGGGCGGAAGATTTTTTCAGTTTCTGGAAATCTATAAGGTTTTCCGATGTGATGGACGTAAGCTGCCGTTCCCCCCAGAAATCCTGAAGGTGCTTTTCGTAGTACCATTTATCCCCGGCGTAAGTGGCCGGGGCCTTTGTGGCCGCCTGATGTTCCAGAAATTCCGTCATTGCGGAATGGAAAGTTTTAAGCGGATACGCGGCGGCCAGGCCGAATTGAGCGGCGCGGGCCTGTGCGCGGATCGAGGCCTCGGCTTCCCTCGCCTCCCCTTTCGTCCTGCCGGCCTTTTTGTTGATGCGCCGGCCTTTGATTATAAGATCGATATACCAGGAATCCCCGCGCTTGTAGACGGACATGATTATTTTTTCTGATATAGAGTTATGTTTGTTTCCGTGCAATCTCTGGCGTCAACAGTCTGTGTGTATCGATTTAAATCGACCATGCACTTTTCTACTACAATTCCGCCACGGCCATCGCTGGAAATGTTGGTTACAAAAGGCCCTGCCTCGCTTGCACATCCGGCCAGCCCCAAAAATAAAAAGATAACCAATAAAAATTTCTTCATCTTCACACCCTCCTATTTAATGATTTTCAGATGCCTTGCTCTCCATGCCAGAGTTTGTTTCAGCCTGCTTTTTTTGTTCGATCATTATCCTGACGAAATGTTCAGCCTGTTCAGCGATTCCCAGGGCCTCGGCTTCTCGCATGGTATTAAAGAATTTCTTTTCCATGTCCGTAACGGGGAATAAGGGTTGCTGACCGGAAAGAAGATAATCGACTGTGACGTTATAAAACTCAGCTATCTTTTTTAAAACAACAGGGCCGGGCAAGGACTGGCCATTGACGTAATCCCATAGAGTGACCGGACTTACTATGTTATCGAGCTGATTAGCTACTTTTGATAATGGCGTCTTGTCTACTAATGCCTTAAACCGCTGCCCGAATTCTTTTTTTAAAACCTCATCAACTGGACGCTTTCCCCTCATGCCGCAATATAAATTTTTCATTGTTTCCCCCGCAAGCAAAATTAAGTGAGATTAAGGAAAAAGGCGTTTTTATCGTTTAAAACAATAAAAAGCCCCGAAAACCACCTGTTTTAAGCAAAAATCCGGTTTTGTATTTCTGTTTTAAACAGAGCATCATACACCCGTCATGGTTGAAAGAACGCAAAGCCCAAAACTGAAAATTGAGTTGGCCGAACGCCCTTTGCCGGGAGTTTCGGTCATTACGCGGCCAGGGTGCGTGAGTGCTTACCCCACTTTCAGCCATGACAACCTGGCCGCTTTTGCATTTAATCAGGGGCGGTGTCCCGTAAAAGAAATCGGAGCAATCCATGGCAGACGGGTGAAAATACTCCGAGCCACCCCTGCCCCATTTAAATTTTTCCATGTCTCTGTTTTACCGCTTCAGGAAGTGCCCAGTAAATTCAATTCGTCACGTCTTTTTGCCTTTTATTTTTGCCCGGCAAAGCATTTGTTTTTTCGATACGTGACATATCAAAAGTCAAAGAATGAACGGAGGGGAAATGATTGAACTGAAAGGGGGTGAGGATATGAGCTATTCGATTTATTCGACATGCGGGGCTTGCGGAAAGGCCAAAGGCTGCACGGATAAAAGACTGCTTGAAAGCGCGCTATCCGGGATCCACAGCATGGGCCAGTCATCCGATGGTGCTTTCGGCCATCTGGGGTACGGCACTATCGCGCTTCAGTGTGGCGCACTGGAACCGATTAAACCGGCGGCTGCGCCATCTGCTGAAGACACGGCAAGGACTTAAAAGGATCACGGCGATACCGGCCAGGCCCAGCGCTAAAAGCGGTATGACAGCCCGGACAGACGGGCACTAAAAAATTCAGAGGGGCGAGGGTACATCATGCAAAGCGGGGTTGCAGGTTGGCACAGCTAAAGAACTCGGAGGGCAGCGTAAGGCACCTTCAGAGGATTTTCTTTTACGGGGACGAAGCCCGTGAGCAATCCCGCGTAAATTCATTTCTCGATTATCTCAGCAAGCATAACAACCCGCACACCGGAAACACCTACGAACTCGGAGCCCGCAGCCTTTACAGGTACATATCGGGCGAACAGCATTTCCCGGTGGACCTGCTTAACGCCCTGGCCGATTGGTCCGGGGACGCGGAGCTGATGGCCGCGTACAATCTGCGGCCCGCCGGGGACGGCCTGAATCACCTGAAGGCGAAGCGGGAAAATATGGATCGGGAAATTGCGGAACTCCTTGCCCGCAGGGAAATGATAGACGCGCAAATAACCGGCGCGGAAGCAATGCCGAAAAAGAAGGGAAAAAAGTGACACTAGACCAAAAAATCAACTAGATGTTAAGGGACGCGGGGATACCGGAGAGCGAAAAAGGCAACATCGAGGCATTCCTTACGGGCGTTGCCATGGGGCGCATATATGAGAAAGAGCTTACACCAATACTCATAAGCAACCCAAACAAAGTTGTGCTCTTCCTGGAAACGAAAAAAGCGGAGATGAAAGCGGCAATCCCGCAGGATGGGGTGAATTAAATGGCATCCAAAAACTATCCCATGGGCGTGGACCTGATAGCGGAGGGTAAATGCCCCAGGGGCGAAATAAGCGAGATGTCATGCATTTTCTGCATGCAGGGGCATATGGCGGAGTGCCACTATCCGGAGCTTTGCAGGGACGCGCAATGCAATCATCACAAGGTTATGGCACAACTTGAACAGGACCATTACAGGATTCTGGAAGAGCAAGGAAAGGAGAGGCACGGTGCTTAAGGCGGGGGACAAAATAATCATTTACCGGGACACGGAAACGCAAACGGACCCGGAGGGCGAGGCGGTACTGCTGGAACGCGAGATCCGCATAAATGAAAACAGGATACGCAAACAAACGGGCTGTGAATACTGGTTTGTGCAGTTCACGGGGGACCATATGGTTGCCACGCGGGCCATCCGCGCGCGCAAAAGCAGGGAGGCTAAACAGGCGGCAAAAGATACAAAAGAACAGAGCGGGGTGGCAGCTTGAACAAGGTAGAAAAACGTCAGTTGACGGGCATTATAGCCGTGGCCTTTTGCGCCCTGATGGCTGTGCTTGGAATATCGGAAAGCGATCTGCTAGCCGCGGCCGGGTGGATAATCGCGGCCCTACCCTTTTTTGTTATCTATTTCGTCCTGCCGGACATGGATAAAAGGCCGGGGTGCTGCGCTTCCAACGTAATGCCTAAGGTCTCATGGATTTGCAAGGGATGCAGGTTTGCCCCGGAGGGGAAGCGCTGATGTCATATTCCAGCTTTTGGGAATTCATGCGGCCATTATGGCCGGCGTTTGTGCTCTGTGGAGTGGCGTGCTTTGTTACGGCCAGGGAGATGTTGAAAGGCATGGGGGTGATACGGTAATGCCTCGGAATATGTCCTTTTCGCTTACCACTGAGCAGGTGCGCAATAAAACAAAAACCGTAACCAGGCGTGACGGATGGTGGTTCTTGAAACCCGGCGATATCGTGAACGCATGTGAAAAGTGCATGGGCCTAAAAAAGGGGCAGCGGGTAAAGCGGATTTGTCAAATACGCATAAAAAGCACAAGCGCTCAGCCTTTGCATCTTATCAATGAAGAGGACGTTACCTTAGAGGGGTTCCCGTATTGGGGGGCAGCTCAGTTTGTCAGGTTTTTCGTAAAAACACACCCAGGGGTCAGCCTATACAAGTTGCTGAACCGGATCGAGTTTGAATACATCTAAGCCCGATAGGCGTGACGAGCTGATTCAAGAGGCGAGGGGATTGCTATCCAAACTAGACGCGGGCGAGATAAAGGAAGCGGAGTTTTTAAGCCGGATGGCTGAGATAGAGCGGGAAGAAAAAGAAATAGCAAGGGGGAATCGCGGAGATGCAGGGACTGTTCACAGAGCAAACAATAACAGATGGCGCACAAGGGCCGATCTTGACCTGTGAGATAGAAACACTGGTTGAAGGCCGGAATTATGAGATTAACGTGCGCTGGGGTGACGGGGCGCGGCAGACGCGGCGGGGCAGGCTTACGGGCATCTGGAAAAGCCGTTGCGGGATGCATGAAAAAGGCGCGTTCGCATTTCAGGACCTTGCGCCCATGGGCGGGATACTCACGCTGAGACGTAAACACATAACGGGCGTTAAAGAGATAAGGCTTTAGAAAGGGGCATTGTCTCTTTATTTCAATAGTCTGGAGGTCAAGATGAAAAGGATTGTAATTTTGCAAAGGGGCTGGGTTTTTGTCGGGGATTTTGAGCAGAAAGGATCTTACTGCACTCTCAAAAATGCCGCAGTTGTCAGGAGATGGGGTACGACACGGGGTCTGGGCGAATTGGCGCAAAGGGGACCGCTTCAGCATACGGTTTTGGATCCTTCTCCGGATATCCGTTTCCATGAACTGACCGCAATTGCGACCATCGACTGCGTGGAGGAAGCATGGAAGAGCGCCAGCAATTAATGATAGGAGATGAGTCGCAATCCACGGGCAGTTCGTCCGGGTCCGGGGACGGGTACGGGTACGGGGATGGGTACGGGGACGGGGATTAAAAAACTTTACTTATCTGAAATTTTGGCGGGCGGGATTGTTTCCCCGCCCGCCGGTTTAAAAGAGATACCAATTAAATAGAGAAAGCGGGGCGCGGGAATTGAGAGGGCAATTTGAAGGACTCATAATAGACAACTTTGCTGGTGGGGGCGGAGCGTCCACCGGAATAGAACAGGCCTTAAACAGGCCTATTGATATCGCCATTAATCATGACCCTGTGGCTATCGCCATGCACAAGGTCAATCATCCTGCTACTAAACACCTGTGCGAAAGCGTTTGGGATGTGGACCCGGTGAAGGAATGCGCCGGGCCTGTATTGCTCGCCTGGTTCTCGCCGGACTGCAAGCACTTTTCCAAGGCCAAGGGCGGCAAGCCGGTTGAAAAGAATATCCGGGGGCTTGCGTGGGTAGTTATGCGCTGGGCCTCGATGCCCAAGCCGCAGCGGCCAAAAGTCATAATGCTCGAAAACGTGGAAGAGTTTATGACCTGGGGGCCGCTGATCGAGAAAAACGGCAGTATGTACCCGGACCCGGCAAAGGCTGGACAGACGTTCAAGGCCTTCCTTCGAAGGTTCGAAAAGCACGGCTACAAAGTGGAGTATCGGCAGCTCCGGGCTTGTGATTACGGAGCGCCTACCATCAGGAAGCGCCTTTTCCTGATCGCCCGCTGCGACGGCTTCCCCATTGTGTGGCCAGAGCCCACGCACGGAGATCCTAAAAGCGAGGCGGTAAAGTCCGGAAGGCTTTTACCATGGCGCACAGCTGCGGAGTGCATAGACTGGAGCATCCCGGCCCCGTCCATTTTCGAACGTCAACGCCCTTTGGCTGAGGCCACGCAGCGGCGCATTGCCAAGGGCATTATGCGATACGTGATCGATGCAGAGGATCCGTTCATTGTCACTTACTACGGGCCGCGCCCCGGGGAAGAATTCCGGGGGCAGCCGCTGAATGAACCGCTGAGAACACAGACCACGGAAAACCGGCATGCGCTTGTAGTGCCTTATTTAGTCGGGGTAGGCGGTCGCGCTGGGCAAAGCCGCCCAAGAGGCATTAAAGAGGCGTTTGGGACTGGGACTTCCAAAGCGGATGTAGCCATTGTAATACCGCACTTAATGGTGAACACATCCGGGCACTCGGGATCGAAAGCGAATAAGCCAATTCCGACCTTAACGACTGGCAACCATGAATATCTTGTTTCCGCTTTTCTTTCCAGCGCCGCTCATTCAAAAACAACTGGCCGCGGTAAATATGTTTACCATCCAAAAGAGCCTGTAAGAACTCTCACAGGATCAGCCTATAAAGTCCTTGGATCCAGCCATCTTGTAAAACTCAAGGGCACCAATATCGGCCAGGACGTGCGCTGGCCACTTCAAACAATTACAGCGGGCGGTTTGCATTTCGGAGAAGTCCGGGTGTTCCTGCTGCAATATCACGGTTGTAGTGAATCCCATGACATGAGGAAGCCCATTAATACAATCGAAACAAAGGACCGTTTCGGCCTGGTCACCGTGCACGGGGAAGAATACCGGATAGCGGATATCGGTCTCCGGATGTTGACGCCCAGAGAGCTTTTCAGGGCCCAGGGATTTCCGGACAGCTACGTCATCGAGGAAGGATGTTTCACAGAGGACTTTTTCGGTTCCAAAGAGATCGCCCGTAAGCCTATCAGCAAAACCGAGCAGGTAGCTAAATGCGGCAACTCCGTTTGTCCTGCCATGGTAAAGGCGCTTGTAAGCGCGAATGTAGTTGATGTTAGAAAGACGGCCCAAGCGTGACCGACAACTTCGCCCGTGTAAAAGCCGCGCTGGACCTGAAAACCGTCATAGTAAATGAAACAGGTCTGGAATGGGGACGGCATCATCTTAAGGAATGCCCTTTCTGCGGACACCAGGACTGTTTCAGCCTGGTAGACGAGCGGGGTTACAAATGCTTTTCCTGTGATGCGCACGGGGACGTTTTCACCTTTTACCAGAAATACAAAAATCTGGACTTGGGCGAGGCGCTTAAATACGGAGCTGACGTTGCCGGCATCGAGATAGATGAGGCAAAGCCCAAAAAGGAACGGGCAGAGACCGGCAATGAAAAAATATTCCGGCTTGCGGCCGAGCACTATCACCGGGCCATGGCGGCGGAAGGATCGGCCGGGGCTGAATGGTTTCTTAAACAGCGCGGCCACACCCGCGCAACCATGGAAAAGATGCGGGCCGGATGGGTGACAAATGGCCTGTTAAAGTTCCTGAAAGGGCAGGGGCTTACCGATGCGGACGTGATAGCAACCGGCCTGGCCGTGGATAAGGACAAACAGGACAAGCCCATCGAGCCGAAAGACTATTACTGGAAGGGGGCAGTATTCCCCGTTATCGACCATGCCGGAAAGGTGATTAGCTTCACCTGGAAGGACCCGGAAAAGAAAATCCCCGGCCTTACAATACGCGGGACGCAAAAGGCTTTTTTTATCAATTACGCGGCCCTGGGGCGCACGAACGAGCAGATCATAGTTGAGGGGGAGAATGATGTTGCCAGCCTCTTCGATATCGGCATAGAGAACGTATGCGGCACCGCGGGGAGTCCCGGCAAGGACCAACCCAAGCTCATAAGGAATTTTTGTTCCGGCAAAACCGTCTATTTATGGTTCGACAAAGACCATCAGAAGAAACCGTTCGACCCCAACAAGCTGGATGGCGAGGGCGGCGCGCATCACATCCGCTTCCTTTACAGGGCGCTTGCAGATGCTGAGATGCAGGTAAGGATAATCGTCCACCCGGATGTTGACGGCCGGCAGGACAAGGATCCCGATGATTATATTCAGGGCCTTTTAAAATCCGGCAAATCGGTTTCCTCCGCGCGCAACACCGTACGGGATTTAATTTCAAACGCGCAGGAGCCGCTTCACTGGGAGCTGGAGCAGTTGCGGCTTATTCCGGACGTGAAACAACGCCTCGAGGCATTCAAGCTCCGGAAGCTGGCCTTGGGCATAAACGCCCTCAAATCACAAGCGGACGTTGACGTATACACGGACATTGCGGCCAAGGCGATGGGCATATCCCTGAAGGGCGTGGAGGAACTGGTAAACAACAGTGTGGACCTCTATCAGCACCTTTCGGAGCTGTTCCGCGGGGAGATCAAAAAGGCGGACCCGTATGTACTGGCCAATTACATCCATAAATGGTTTCTGAACGCCAATGCCCGCTTTTTCAAAACCAGCGACGCCCGCGTGTGGCTTTTCTATCAGCGCAAGATTTACGAGATCGGGAACAACCTGGAATTCAACACGCTGATGTACAAGCTTACCCGCCTGGCAGCCATCGAGAAACCGGGCACTACGGTATGGTACTACCTGCAGCAGATATGCAACGCCACTGGCGAGCCGGTGGACATGATGAGCTGGATGCACACGAACCGGGAACGGGACGTTATTTTCATCAACCTAAACAGCGCCCATAACAAGATAGTGCGCATCACCCCCGGCGAAGAGCCAGCCATGATAGACAACGGCACTAACGAAACGGCCGTCCTGCTTTCCTCCAGCGGGCAGATCCGTCAGTTTGAATATATGCAGGAAGAAAATGACAAAGCCGCATGGGCCGCTTTGAAAGAGCTGATAATGGATGTTACCCCGTGTGAAACCCCTCAAAGGTATTTCCTGCTTTGCTGGGCGGCGTCCATCTTCATGATGAATTACCAGGGGGACCGCGCCCTGATGCAGGTCATAGGCGGAAGCGGTACGGGCAAGAGCAAAGTGGCCGAAAGGGTCAGTTATCTGATCTATGGGGAAAATTATGTAGGCAAGGGCTCGGACGCGGCGGATACTCGAGTAGCAACCCATAACCCTCTTGTCTTCAATGACAACCTGGAAAACCGGAACCTCACTCTGGCCAAGGTGGACTTTCTGTTATACATAGCCAATTCTTCACACAGGCCGAAGGCCAAGAGCGGCAGCGATACGGAAGTGATTTACCAGCGCCTTAATTCCTTTGAAATGAGCACTTCAATAGAGCCGTTCCCCGGCAAGTACCCGGAGCTTATCAACCGTACGTGCCCCCTGGTGCTCGATAGCGGCCAGCGCAACGAAGGCTATATGCACGATGAGGTGGTAAGGGCCATCCAGAAAAAGCGGAACATGATGCTTTCCGCCCTATTCAGGCTTTTGGCCCATGAAGTGCTGCCCAACCTCGATAAGCGGCAGGACTGGAGCAAGTACCTTCAGGGCAAGCACGCCGGCCACAATAAGGAGCGCAATAACGAGCATATATGCACCATGCTTGTAATACTTCAGGCCGTGCTCAAGCATATACCGCTGCCCGGCACAAAGACATCGCCCATGATACAGGCAATGGATATCCTGGACCGCTGGATCGCCCGCTGGCAGGAAGAGGCCAAGCAGACGGCCATCGCATCCAATACCCTGCTTACCTTCATGGACGGCCTTTTAAACGAGGTGTGCATGAAAATGAGGGGCAAGGGTGACGGCCTGAAGCTCCAGCCGCATCCGGACTTTAACGATGAGCACGTTTATGTTTATGACGATCCGGAGTACATCCAGACGTTTTACCTTACCGAGCTGAACCCGGAGCCTGACGAATTCGGGGACGAGCTGGACTTTCACAGGTTCGAGGTGATAATCACCGCCAAGGCCCTCTGGACCTTGTTTAACCGTTATTGCAAAAACCAGGGCATGCGGAACCCTTTTGAAAATCCTATAAGCCTAGGGGCCCGCATAGCGAACGATCAGGACGTAATGGAAGACGGCGGCTGGGCATACATAGCCACAAACCCAACGTGGAAGCACTACAAGAAAATCCACGGGGAAAACTACTGGAGGTTCAGCAAGAAAGTAAGGAGGCTGTTTTGATGCCGTATTCAATGCCGTCTAATAAGGCCGCGGAGCGGCTTTCCGATACCGGCCTTGCCTTTGTCTCAACCCGGCCTCGTAAAACCGCCCAGGAGGCGCTTAAGGCTTCGGGAAGGGGGAAAGGTCCGGGACAAACCGGGGGCAGAATGGGCGCGATCAGGGGCCGCATATGCCAGCCGCAAAACCTCCGCGCAAGCGGCAGGCGCAGGCCGTTGGCGGCTGAATTGTGTCAAATGCCCCAACAAGGGGCCGAAATAAAAGAGCTTCGCCCGGCGCAAAATCTCCGCGCAAGCGGAAAGCGCAGGCCGTTGGCGGGGTGTGGTAAAAATACCACAAATGTAAAATTCCATAATCACGTTTCGGCCTTAAAAAACAATAACTTAGCTCTTTTTTTTGTCCTGAAACTGAAATTTAGAACAGCAATTTTTTTGCGAAAAAGGTTCCAACCTTCCCCCAACTACTATAACTATATGATTTTATTAATTATTTTTAATTTATTTTGGGGGAACCTTTGGGGGAACCATGGGGGAAGGTGGGGGAACCATGGGGGAACCTTTTTTTTGAGCTATAAAGGTTCCCCCAAAGCCAAGTATATGATTTTACAACAAAAAATAGTGTTTGGGGGAAGGATAGGCTGGGGGAACCTTAAAAATTGCCGTTCTAAATTTACAGGCCCCGTTTTCACACGGGTTATATAAAGGGTTAAATTGAAAAAACAAGAAAAAGCGTGTAATCACTCAAATTCAGAAGGAGGGCTTTAGGGGTGGCAAGAAATGAGAAAGTAGGGTTCATTCGTAGAAGTCAGGTGAAGCGGGCCATTCAGGACCATATGGACCAAAGGGAGAATCCTCCCTTTGTAATGCTCCGGCTTTCTGCCGGGGCGCTTTCGGAGATGGAAAAATACGGCGAGCTGATAGTCAACCGGATGTGCTGCGCGGCAATCGATGAGAAGACAACGGTAATAAGCGCATCGCACGTCCGGAAGGCCTGCTGTTTTCTTGCGGATCCGAAGGATGTGAAAACCGGAAAGGAAAGGGTGGTGAAATAGTGTTTCAGAAAGGTGAGCTTTTATATGTGGTCTCAAACGGTATGCAATACGCAGGGAAGTTTGATGGCCGGGTTGAGGGGCATGAGGCTTTTTACCTGAAGGACCCATGCTACATGATCGGGGTCCAGAACGGGAAAAAAGTTGATTTTGTTTTCGATAAGCTGAAGCTACCCTTAATCGTGATCATAGGGTCAGCCGTCGCTGGATCCGCTGAAACGGTGAAGGAATGGGCCAGCAAGTACACCCTTGCCGTTTCGGGCCTGCATCTGGCGGACAAGCTTCCGCCAAGCGAGAGGAATTAAAAAACCAAAAGGGCGGGGGAAACTCCGCCTTAAAAAAAGAGGTGAAAATGAAATTCAGAAAAAAGCCGGTTGTCATTGATGCAGTACAGTGGTTTAAAAACGGGGATCATCCAGAAGATGGCAAAGAGCGGTTTACCGAGGGGAAATTTAAAGGCGAGCTTTTAGAGGGGAAGATAGTACGGTATTTTCGCCGCCCTGATATATCAGGCCGCAGAGTATGCGATCAATGCGGGAAAATCATGCACGATCATGGATGGATTGACACCCTTGAAGGCGGGCATATAGTGTGCCCTGGCGATTGGATAATAACCGGGGTAAAGGGTGAACACTATCCTTGCAAGCCTGATATATTCGCGGCCACGTATGAGCCCGTGACGGAATGACACCCGATCAGATTAAAAAGGCGATAGCCCTGGGGAACTGTACGTTCCAGGTTGGCTCCTATAACAAGCGGTTTTGTTCCAACATGCTGAGCGTGGCGCTTAATAAGCCGGATATGGAGCTTACAGAGAAACAGGCGGCGAATCTGGAACGAATGTTCCATATGTACAGGAGGCAGATAAAGGACCATGAAAAAATATGCAGCATCTGCGGTCCGGCGTGGCCGGCTGGAACGAAAGGCCGCGAAGCTGAAAAGGAAAGCGGAAAAACTGGAACAGCAGGCAAGGGCGGGAATCCGCCCGCCGACGGCAAAGCAGGCATTAATGGGCATGGCGATAATGGGCAATCTTATCTGCCAGGCATTGAATCTGCCCGAATCTACGGACCGGAATAAGGGGGAATGATGGCAGGAAAAGACATTCTGGGGATTAAGCCGATGGAAGGGTTGGTTAAAGATATTTATGACATTTGCTACACAGTTGATAAGCCCGATTTAAAGAAGCTAAGGCAATCCCTGGAGCCTTTAATGTTGCTCCAGCAAAACGCACTCGCCAGACAAGGGGCAATATATTACGAAGCTTTAGGCCTTGCGCAAGCAAACGCGCGGCTTATAGATGCCAATAAGGCGCTTATGAAAGAAATAAGGCAAGTCTTAAGAGAAATAAGGAAATTACACACCGTCGCTGGACCCCGGCTTAAGACGTGCCGGGGTGACGGCAAAAAGGGGGAATGATGTATACGGAAGAACAGGCTAGGCAAAAATGGTGTCCAATGGTAAGGGTCTGCGACTCTTTACGCGGGACCGGCATTGTTTCGGCTAATGTGGATTTTGATGTAAATGGACGGCGCTTTACCTGCATTGCCTCCGGTTGCATGATGTGGCGTTTTGTCAAAGACGAAAAGGGTTATATGGTAATGAGGCCGACCGGAGAGAAATGGAGTTGCGATTTCTGCGAAGGGACAGGGCTGCACAAAGGCGAACCATGCACGGAATGTGAGGGGGAAGGCAAAGGCGTGAAACACGCCGCCATAGGCTATTGCGGGCTGGCCGGAAATCCCTTAACAGCCGGAAAGTGACACAAAAACTAAGCCAAGGGTTGATGGTACGCATCCCGCTCTGAAGACGGGGGAAAAGGTTAAAACAGATGTCGGGACTTTGTCGGGGCCGGTTTGACATCCCTTTTTCAATGTGCTTTCCTAAGAGCATCAGAATCAATGGGCCTTGCCCCGGGCCCGCCGCGGTGCCGGAATGACGGCCAAAAACAAGGCAAACACGCAAAATAAACCCGGTTTAAAAGCCGGGTTTTTCTTTTTTTTAAGCGGAATCCGTCCTGTAAAATGCCCCTCTTTTTACCCGAAACTCAATGCTTGAACCCAACCTACCCTATTAACCAACTTATATTGTATTGAAGTGACATTTGTCGCATGATTGAGCTTGTATGAGTGAAGCCGAATATAGGGAACGCGCAGGGATGGAGGATGGGGGTGACGGGTTCACCCCCAAACCTTCCGATGAAGAAGTCCAGATTTTTGACCTGCTTTCCCGCATTCCAAGGTCCAAAGGCTATTACCTGAAGCTGTATAAAGGCGCTCCGAATGAGCGGCGATTCATGCTTCAGGAGATAGAGAATTACGACTCCTGGGAAACCGATATCGAGACCGAAGTCCGCAAGCTTGTTGAAGCAAATCCCTGGAACCTTGGCCCTCACCAGAAAGACACTCTGCTAAAAGACCGCACCGGCATTTATAGCCTGTTTATCTACCAGAAAGGGCGGGCCGGCCATGTGCCGGGCGAAAAACCGCTAGTCTTTAATTTTGTCTTCGCGCCTGAAGGCCCCGCAGTTGCGGCCCCGGCGGGCAATGACATCCAGGAGTCGCTTAAAGCAGTTACGGGCATGATGACGGCCTTCAAGGAGGCCGGACTGGTAAACACTCAAAACAACGGCGGGCCGGATGTTGCCAAGACAATGGGAGACGCCTTCAGGGCCGGTATAGATGTGATGAAGACGGCCATTCCTGCAAATCCGGGGCAAAGCAACATGGAAAAGCTGCTGGAAAGGCTGCTTGATAAGCTGGATTCCAAGCCCAAAGAGAAAAGCCCGCTGGAAGAGTTGATGGAAAAGAAGCTCTTGGACAGCCTGACACGGGAGCCGGAGAAAAAGGACCTGGTTGATGAAATAACCCGCATCAGGGAATTGGCCAGCGTTATCAATCCGTCCGGCGAGCCGGTTGAAGGCCCTTCCGTGCTGGGCAAAGCCCTTGAACAGTTTATGCCGATGCTGCCGGGCATATTGGCCAAGATAGCGGACCCTATCAACCAGCTTATACTGCTTAAGCGTGAACAGATCGCTTATCAATACAACTCTGGCAAGGCTCCGCAGGCCCCGCAGGCTCCGCAGGTCTCCAGAATCGAGGGAGCGGACGCCCCCGCAGCCGGGACACCCACTTCGCCGGACGCCCCCGCAGCCGCTCCCCTCGCCCCAACGCAGGAGGAAGAGGACGTGAACCTTTTGGCCGCAATGAGCCTTGTCAAGAAACTCAAAAAGATGATAGACGTTGGGGACAGGAACTTTGAAAACGTGCTGGACGGCCTCAAGTTCGCTTTCGGCGGCGAGGTGGTAGACCATTACTGCGACGGCATGATAAAGCGCGAGGACCTGATAGCAGGGCTTCAGCGGTTTGATAAATTTTTCACTCTGGAAGGCCCCGTTGCCTATTGCAATGAGTTCTTTGACTGGGTGGACAAGGAAATAAAAACCTCGGTCTATATCTGCAACCAATGCGGGACCGAGGATGAGCTTACCTTTAACGATTTCATGGGGGACCCGGCTTGCGGCGAGTGCGAGCACGGGATCATGCAATTAAAAAAAGACCCGGCCATTGCGGCCGGTAACGGAAACGGAGGACATTAAGATGGCGGTTGTAGGATTTGTGGCAACGGAGAACGGGAAAAGGGGCGTGCAGACGGGCGCGAATTACGGCTTTCTGGCGGTCAAGAAGATGCCGTCACACTACAACGATGGGGACCCGATTACCGTTTCAGAGGACATGCTGAACGTTGACGGGGATACCCTTGAGCTTATCCACAAGGACCTTGCTTTGGCGGATGGCAGGATAACGCAGTCCGCTTATGACGCATGGAAAAAAGAAAAGGCCGCGGCAAAGGCCGCTGCCGCGAAAATAGAGCCCGGCATATAAAAACATGCTTTCCGGCATGGTTGACATAGGCACCGGCGAATCGGCCATCTGGCGCACTGTACGTCAGATGGCCGATTATGCCAGGGTTGGCGCGCACAGGACGCCGGTTATCGTGACCGCCCAGCGTATTGTAAAAGACTATCCGGACAGGCTGGACCAGGCCAAAGCGCTCTATCGGTGGGTTAAGGGGCACGTAACGTATGTAAACGACCCCAAGGCACTGAACGGCGAGCATTTTGACATGCTTCAGGATCCGGAATTCCTTCTTACCAATATAAACATCTGGGGCAAATGGGCGGGGGACTGCGATTGCGGCGCTACCCTTCTGGCCGCTCTGCTTATGGCCGCGGGCTTTAACGCCGGGTTCCGCGTTATCGGCCCTTCCGGCAACGAGCTGAAACACGTTTACAATCTCATTTTTTACCGGGGGCAGGTTTACCCCATGGACACCATAGAGCCCGATTATGAATTCGGGCAGGAACATACCTACGTGAGGAAAGAAGATGTTTGGCTCTGACCAGCAAAACGAAAGTCTGATAACTGCGGCGGTAAACACCTTTCTTGCGGCGGAGATAGCCAATATCACGGCGCGCTTTACGCAGGTGAAGGCCATCCTGAGCAGCTTCCCCTATACCAGCGCGGAGATAGCGGCGCTTATGGCACGTTATGACGCCCTGGCGCCTATCGTGCAGAGGACGCAGAGCGAAAGCCCCGTGCAGGCGGAGATAGACATCCAGATTTTAAAGCCGGAAATCGATGCGCTATTAGCCGATACGCAGATGTACCTGCAGCAGCAAAAAGACATCGGTGAAACTTATTACACAGGCAAGCCGGGCGCGGGAAACGCCTATCAGCCGAAAAGCGGGTATTACTATCCATCGGGCAGCGGCCCGGATACTCTTTCAAGGGAGCTTAAGCAGTACCCGGTTAAAGGCGTGGCCATTCCCGCCTGGCTTTGGCTTGTTGGCGGCGCGGCGGCATTGTGGCTGATGTCCGGAAAGAAGGCGGAACTGTGAACGCCGCGGCCAACGCTCTGGCGCCAGGGATCAGCTCCGCGGAGGATTTTGCTTTTCATCCTAAACTCACGGTGACCGCGCCCGTAATAAACAAAGTTATACCTAAGTCCGTTGCTTATGATATTTACATTAAGGGGACAGGACTGAATAGTATTTTGATTTTCAGTTTTCAGAACACGGAAGATCTGAAGTCCGTCTTAAGCGGGAAACTTGCCGGAGTGGCACAAATCCTCGGGTTTAATTATCACTATCTGGCGGGCATTTATAAATTTACGGTGAGGCCTTTGAACGGTGCGGATATCGAGGAAATCGCGCAGGACATTATAGGCGTAATGAATCTAAAATACGCCGGTGTTATGGGTTTTGGCGGGCATTTTGAAGTGGCTGATATCGAACCGATGGGCAAACTTTCAACTAATTTAGGCGGAGATTGGACAGTTTACATTCCGTACATAGCCGCTGGAGTGATTGCACTTATCCTTCTGAGGAAGCTATGAGTGAAATGAGCGAGACCATTGAAATGAAAAGAGACGCCCAGGGCGTTTACAGGCCTGTCTTTAAAAAGGCGGGCAATAAGGGAAGCGCGGTAACTGCCGGATCACGGCGGACCGCCCCCGTCAGCTTCAAGGACGAAGCGTTTAACGCCCTGGGTGAAATAGCTTTAAAGCACGCCGATAAGGCGTTAAGGAGGCTTTTTAATGTCTAGCGCAAAACAGCAGGCGGCCCTGAAGCAAAGCCAGGCCATCATGAAGCTGACGCCGAAATACCGGGCCAAGGGCATGGGGCTTAAAGAGGCATGGGCAGCGGCCAAAAAGGAGTTTCTTAAAGGCAAGAAAGATTCCGGGCAAGCCGGAATGACTTCCAGAAAAAAGGCGAACCCGAAAAAGGCGGCAAAGAAAAAAACCCCGGCAAAGAAAAAGCCCGCATCGCGGAAACAGGCCAGGAAGAAAAATCCGGGCACTTTGCTTTTACTGGGCAATCCCCGTAAGGGCAGGCGCAATCCCGCGGACTCCATTAAATCCATGGTGGAGATATACGGCCAGGTGCTGGACATATCAGCCGTGAAGGGGCAGGGCGCCCATTATCAGGGCGAGCCGTTTATCCACGAATTCAAAAGAGAGGGGACCAAACTGTACGGCCTTCCCGCGGGCGCGGTGATCACGCTGCCGGATGGCGATTCATACAAGCTGGAAACCAGGACGCTGCTTGCATTAAACAAGAGGAACGATCTGTGGGACCTGTATCAACAGTAAAGAAAACGGCAATGACCGCTAAAACGGCGAAGGCAAAAAAGTTGCTGGTTGAAGGGCTTAAGGCTATTACCGCCGCAAAGAAGGTCATACATTCCGCGCTGGACGATCTGGCGGAGCTGGATGCGATGAAGTAAGCGGCATTTGACATAAGGGCTTAATTCTCAGGGTACGCGAGAGCAAAGGCCGGTTTGGGAGAGATCCCGGACCGGCCTTTTTTATTTGGTCCGTGAAAGGAGGGTTGAGAGAGTTGGCGATTTTGAAAGCCGGACATTTCGGGAGTAAAGAGCCGTTCATGAAGAACCCGCGCGGCAAAAAGGCCGGGCGCAAGCGGAACGGCGTTAAACGGAAAAGAAAAAACGTACAAACGAAAGGAGGTGTCAGTTCAATGGCACACACCAAGACGAAAAGGAAACGCAATCCGGAGAGCAAATCTGCCCGGAGAGCGGCCGCCAAGCGCGGCTGGGCGCACAGGAAGAGCAATCCCCACGGCAGGAGGCACAAAAGGAATAACCGCAGGAGCAATCCCATTCTGCTGGGCATGACCCCCATGCAGATAGCAATGGGGCTTATAGGCGGCGGGCTTACCGCTGTTGTACCTACGTTCCTGAAGGCGGACACAGTGGAAAAGAAGTATCTGTACTCCGGCCTTACTGCGGTTGGCGGCTACTTTGTGGCCAACAAGATCCGCAGAGGCACCGGCGCGGCCTTCGCGCTGGGCAGCGTGGTAGTGATCGGCGTGGACGCGCTGAGGCAGTACGTCCTTAAAAAGGCCGTGATAGCGGCAGCTACCCCGCAGGGCATTGTTCCGATCGCAGTGCCCCAGGGCACGCACCTGAAGGCCCTTGCCGCGCCTGGCGTGATGCAAGCCCCGGTAGCCAGCAGGCCACTGGGCGCGTACCTGGACGAGAGCGACGTGACGTTTGGCGGCGGTATCAACCAATAACCACAACCCCGGGCACCGCATACCGGACCGGGAAGAGAAAAGGTAAACAAAGATGTTACTGAAACACGTTTCGGCATACAAGCCGCTTACCATAAGGGACCTGGTAAGAGAGATAGACGAAAATCCCGGGATCATGGACGTAAAAGGGATGAAAGACTTCGACCCGAAAAGCTGGGAGATCATTTTCCAGCCGATATATGACAGGGTGCAGTACCCGGCGGCCGGTACCACCGCCATTTCCTTCTTCGCCAAACAGCTCGGAGCCAGCGATACACTGAACACCAGCGGCACTTCCGGCACCAGGCAGAAAAACCTGAGGGACACCAACCTGCAGCAGCCCAACCAGCTGAGCGACCAGGCTTTCCTGTGTATGGGCTGGCAGATAGGCTACCTGCCCTTGAGCACCGGCATTGCCGCAACCTCCATGCTGAATTACCAGGACGATATGGCGAAGATAGCCGGCGGGTCCTCCCTTACGGTGAAATTCATCAATAAGGAATACGGCAACGATTTCCTGATGAATGTCCCTTCCCCGTTTTCTCAGAAAGGGTCCATGGCTGTTGCCATGTACGGACAGACCGCCGCCACGGAGCACGTGATAGGAGGCCCTGGCGGATACGGCGAGGGCAAACTCACGTCCAGCAGGCCTATGGACCCGCCTTACCTGATAGGCATGGGCGTAGGCTTCTACGCCAACGTGACTTGTGACGGCACGGCGCTTTCCAGCAGCAATCCGATGGACCTTTTCTTCCAGTTCCTCGGGTACAGGATAAGGCCGAAACAGTAGTTGTTTTCATGGCGGGGGGCGGCAACGCCCTCCGCTGCATAAAAAAGATAATGCCCCTACCAAAGGGGAGGAGGTTACAACCTATGTCGTGGAAAATGCCTTTCTGGTATAACTTCAATGCCCTGCCTTTGGCCGCTGGAACGGCAAACGCGGCGCCTACGGCAAGCGTTTTCAGTTCTATTCCATTGACATCACAGCCTGACGCGGATTTTGAGGCGTTAAGGCTTGCGTATACGAACACGGACCCCCGTGTTTACCTTAACTTCAAGGATTCCACGGGAAAAACCTTCAATGACGATCCCGGCCTGGACGCAAGGCTTTACTGCGGACAGCTCCTGAATTTAGGGGCGGGCGGGAATGCGCTTATCCTTAAAAATCTGGCGAAGCCGATACCGATACCGGCCAACACATCCTTTACCGCGAAGATGGCGGATTTTTCCGGCGCTCAGAATAACGTGCGCTTGTGCATGCACGGAGTAAAGGACATGCCAGGCGTGCCCCCGTGGGTAATGAGAGGCCGCAAATACAAAGAAGGCGGAGAACAGCACTGGACGGTGCCCGCCTATTCCCTGGGCATCGCGGCCAATGGCAACGCACAGCCCTCAATCGCCGCCCCGGCGCGAAGGGACCTTTTCATTACAAAGATACTGGCGATAAGGACCGGCGCGGCAACTATCGAGATGAACGCGGGCGGGTCCGGAATGGACCTCCAGAACAGCCCTATTCATCTGGACAATCTGACGGGCAATATCGCGGGCTACAACCAGCTTTTACAGCCCATATACATACCGGCGCTTTCCTCATTTTGGATGAACATAGTGGACCTTTCCGGGGCCACCAATAACGTAACGCTCCACTTTGAGGGCGTGATGAAGGAGTTTTAATGGCGGCGCAAAAAGACACAGATATTGATGTGCTTTTACGCATCGAAAACCTTTTGCGTTATCACCTGAAGCCGCCCTTCGCGCGGGACTTCGATGTTTTTGCGGGGATACAGATAGCCGCTACTGGCGGCGGGGACCTGACGGTTGTTTCTTTTCAGGTGCCCAAGGGAGTAAAAGGCGTGCTGAAAGCCGTGGGGCAGGATGCGGACCAGCCGAATGTTTTTGTAGGCAACTCCACCTGGAAAGTGGAAATTGACGGGTCCGCTCAAACCGGCTGGGGCGGGGTGAACACCCAGGTTGGCACGGTGGAAAACCCGGAGGATGTTGTTATACCGGTGAGCGAAAACCAGACCATAAAACTGACATGCTCATTGACGGATGCGGCCAATATCTCTTTACCCGTAAACGTTTATGGGCGGTTGAAGGGCTATTACTGGCCGGTAAGTGTGGGGGTTAATCAATGAGCATAAAATACATAGCTCCGGTAGGCGGGGGGGCTGTTCTGGCACAAGCGCGCATTCCTGGGGTAAGGACCTTACAGAACCTGCAAAACGTGCTTGCCGCTACTGTTACCACTCTTGGCATCGCCGGTACATACACAAGCGATGGGATAACCTGCACGCGCTTTGGCAGGCTTGTGGGCTTCGTCTATGCGGACCAGGCGGGCGATCTGTACATCGAACAATCGGCGGATGGGACAAACTGGTACGTGTCCGCGCATGTCGCGGTTGCGGCCGGCACTAACAATATAACGTTCAGCGAGGAAGTTGTGGCGCCGCTTTGCCGCGCGCGCTACGTGAACGGGGCATCGGCCCAGGGGACATTCCAGCTGGTAATGAACGGGAGGGCCATATAATGAGCGCTTTTGATATTTTTCCTTACTGGAACGAACAGGGCGGGCTTTCCGGCCTGGAAGGCGTTATGGGAACGGTGGAGATGGGGCCCGGCGGCAGGATAGGGTTTGCCGATACGTTCGGTAATTTCTATTATTTCACAAGCCCCTCAAACGAAGCGCGGTTCAGCCAGGCTGTTGGGCAAAAAGTGGAAGTGGCGGAGGACGCCATCAGCCGGACGGACCCGCGCATGCCTGTTGCCGGGCAGCTCCCCTGGACGTTGCCCGGCGTTGGCGCGCCTTCCTCCGGCAATCACAAATGGAGGAATATAGACCTTTTTGCGGGGATAGGCCTTGCATCCCTGCTTTTCGGGCCGGACCTGCTGAGCGGCATATTCGGCGGCGGCAAAAAAACGGGCGGGCGGAAAAAGTCCGCATACGTTGCGCCCTCAAACAACGGAGGCAATAATGCGATTCTCGCGTGATATTTTTGCGGGCCTTTCCGGCCTTGAGGGTATAACGGGAACGGTTGTGCAGGGGAGCAACGGGACGCTTCAGCTTAAGGACAATGCCGGCAACCTGTACAACTGGAATTCCAGGATGTTCAATATGGCACCAGGGGAACAAGTGACCGCGGCTGAGGACTCGGTAACACCGGTACCTGGCGCCACTGCCACACCTGTTTCACTGGTGCCGTCTTCCGGCGCCCCGTCCGGGGCGGTCCCTGCATCTGCCTCATCCATTCCCGCGTATTCGGGCACAATGAATCCGTGGGAAAAAGACATCCTAACTGAAGTACAGAACGAAAACCCGTTCTATGCGTATCTGAGTAAGTATTACCCCGGGTGGGAAGATTACGGTTATGCTCCCCATCATGTAACAGGCCCGTTCAGGGGCGTGTCTTTAAGCATTGGACATGGCCCTGTGCTGCGCCCCGGGCAAAGTCCGTGGCTGGGCCTTTCCGGAGTTGAGGACGATATAAAGGGCTTTTACGCGGAGCACAGCAACGTTATAAAGATAGGCGCGGCCCTGCTTGGCGCGGCCCTGTTGTTTCAATGGCTTCCCGGCAAGAGGCGGTAAATGGATTTTTTTGCCGGCATGCCGGGCGATCCGCTTCAGTACGGCGATGAAGGGCTTGAAGGGTTTTTCAGCTCTATAGGCCACTTCTTTTCCAACGTGGGGAAAGCCGTGGGGCAAGCTGGCCACGATGTCATAAAGGCCGTGGGGCGTTCTAAAGTCGGGGACGTTGTGGCGCCGCTGATCACTCACCCGGACAGGATACTGCCCACGCTGGCCACGTTTGCCAGCACTACCCTTATGACGGGCAACCCGATAGCCGGGGCCATCGCTGCAGGAGCTCGGGAGTATATGGGCGGCAATCAGATATTCGGTGGATCCACCATGCTTGCATCGGCGGCGGGGTCAGCCGGGTTTTCAGCGTTCAATCCAACATTCGCGCAATCGGCACAGATGTATGCCAACCCGCTGGACAGCATCTATAACGGCGCGCAATCGCTTTTCAGCCCTGGAGGGGCGGCTATCCCCGGGGCATCTCCATCAGGCGGCTTTCTTTCCACCATAGAGGCGGACGCAAAGAAGCTTTTGCCCTCTGCCCTTCCGCTTTTAATGGGCGGCGGATCGGCGGGCCTGGATACATCGGGCACCGGAGCACCCAGCCCGATCCCCTATGTTTCCGGCGGCGGCGGTTACGGCATGCCCGTAGCGGATACGTCTTCAACGGACACAACCGGCGCAGACGGACCCGCAAGTCCGGCACAGGCTTCAGCGCAGATGCCAACTGAAACGGGCGGTTTAAGCAATAAGCAGATAGCCCTGATATTCGCGGCAGGGTTTGGCGGTTTGCTGTTGCTCACAAAAACAAAAAGTAAGGCGCTTTCCAAGAGATGAACTCCATTCAGGAAATAGCCAAAAACAACGCCGCCCGCTTCGATGTGCCGGTGACGTGGGTGCTGGCCATCATCCAGACGGAAAGCTCTTTTAATCCCAACGCCATGAACCCGCGCGATCCGTCTTACGGGCTCATGGGCATAAAGCTGTCCACGGCGCGGGAGATAGAGCCTGCCATAACGGCCCAGGAGCTGATGCAGCCCGCAAAGAACATCGAGATAGGTACTATCTACCTCCGCAAGCTCCGGGGACAGTACGGCGATCTTGAGGACGTATTTGCGGCATACAAGGGCGGGCATCCCTGGGCGGCATCGTCAGACCAGGCAAAAGAGAATGTCACAAAGGCGATAGTGGCCGAAAGGCAATGGGCTTTGAAACTGGGGCTTCCGCAGTACGCGGGGGCCGCGCCGGCATCCGGCGGATTCATCAAAAAATACTGGCCGCTGTTGGCGGTTGCCGGGCTAGTGGCGTTAATACGGGAGTGAAAGGATTTCTTAAATGGATATGGGAAGCGCGGGAAGCGGAGCTGGCGGCGGGTTGCTTATGTCTTTAGTGGCGTGGTTTGGGCTTACCCGGCTTTTTGTTTCCAAGGAAACCTGCACGGCATGCAAAGAGGGCAGGGCGGAGGCTCAGAAACTGCGCGATGAACACCTTGAACGCATAGAAACTAAATTAGACAGAGTATTGGAGAAATTAATATGAGAAGCGTTTCTGCTGATACAACCTTACAGCCAACGGACGGCACGCTTGAGGTGGACTGTTCGGGCGGCGATATCACGATAACTCTGCAAAGCTGGACACAGTACGCGCTTTACTCGGAGGCTGCGATAGTCCGCACGGACCGCAGCATAAACAAGCTTACCATCGTGCCGTTCGCGGGCGAATACATAGAGTGGCAGACACAAATGGGCGTCCCGCCGGATCAGTACAATAAATCAGTTTATTTTCTCCAGTGCATCCCCGGCGGATGGCGGAACCCAAGGGGGAAGTCACCCATAAATCTTTATCCGGAGGTAAATTCGCTATGAAAATAAAATTCCCCTTAATTATGGTAGTGGCGTTTTTTGCCCTTTGCTCGCTTACATACGCGCTCACCAGGCCCTACGTGGATAGCCAGGGCGTGATGCACTTTCCCAACGGAGCGGATTACAACGGCCCGACATCTTTTGATGACATTAAGACAAAAGGCCCCTGGCTGGACGTGCGTGCTTTTGGCGTTGTAGACGACCCCACGGACATTAACAATGCCACCAACACCACGGACTTTCAGGCCGCGATAGATAATGCGATTGCATTACAGGAGCCTCTTATTTGTCCTACCGGCACATACCATATTACGCAGCCGTTGCGCGGCTTCCAGTTTGCAGGAGGGGCATTCACCCCGTTCACATCCTTTACGCTGGAAGGCATGAAGATGCCCGCTGAATCCTCTAGCGCAATCGGAAACACCTGCGACATAGAGGCGGACTTTTCAAATGCGCCCGCGCTGATTGTGCAGGGCGCTCGGTCTGTGATGATAAAAAATGTGCGTATTCACGGGCAGAATGATTTTTCCGGATCATGGTCTGACGCATTACTGATGGGACCTGCCAGCGGGTACGTGATTAACGGGGCCAGAGATTCGCGCTATTCGCCGTATACCGGCATAGCGATAGACCCGTTTTACACATCCCTGCCCTCCGACGGGGGTTATCCCGGCTTGTCACAGTATTATGTTGCGTCCGCAGTGGGCAGCAGCCATATTGAGATCGACAACGTGATGGTGCAGGGGTTTGTTGCCGGAATTGGCATTCAAACAGGCGGATACCTGGGCAACGGCGCGGAAATGGTCTTGAATAACGACTTCCTGGAATATAACAAGGTTGGCTTGGCCATGACCAGCACGCAAAGCCGAAACATTTTTTGGTATGGAGGTAACATCGGTTATGCGTGGGCGGGGATAGACGGCCTTTTGTACGGAGCGCAGCAGGGGGAGTTACCCCATATATCCGGAATAGGAATGGGGCAGGCCAAATATCTGCTTGACGTTTATGACCGGGGCGGTAGTAGCAACGAGATAAACGGGCTTCACGCTGAAACCTTTGGCAGTATAGGATTTTTAGGCACATCGGCATCGACATCCCGTGACCCCTTTATAATCAACGGCGGCGAACTGACTTTCTACATGCCTGTTTCTGGGGCCGTCCCGGATTTTCAGCTTCTTACGTATTCGCCGTTTGAATGCGACGGATGCAATATTTCAGAGGCTTTTGGGGCGGGCGGCGCAGGCGGCGGAGTAAACACATTCCCGTTACGTTTTGCAACGGCCAACCAGGAAGATGTTGCGCCAATAACATTTAAAGATTCGTATTTTACGGCATATGAGAATGGGTTTGCTCTGGCCCCGCTAAACGGCCAGTCGGCTCAAGTGACACAGGGAAATAACTTCTTCTTTGAGAATAATACGCTTGGCGATGGGGGTAGCAGCGGGCCGTCCGGTGGATCTGCAGTTTTCAGCGATAAGATGATAATGACCTCAGATACCAACCTGAACAAAGCGCTCGTCCCCTATGGAGCAACGGCGATGTTTCAGGACGGCACAGGGGATCTTTATCATGTGGATGCAAAGCAGAATTATGCACTATTAAACGCCGCCGCGCCTGTAACCATATCCGGAGGAACAGCCACTTTTTCAGTGGCCGATGCCAACACCGTGGAAGCGGGGGATATGGTATATGTTTACAATGCCGTCAGTGCTTACGAAGGGCCGGGCGGCGCATCGTTTACCGATAACGTCACATGCCTTGGCGTGGTCAATGGAGTGTCCGGAAATACCGTGACCGCTTTCGGCGTACCGCAGGACTTTCCCGCAGGCACATACGATTTATACGCGCACCATTGGGGCCGCTGGCATGCGGCAAGTACAGGAACATTAACAGGCAACAGTACGTCTATTACAAGCGTAACAAATGCTACCGCGTGGGCCGTGGGCGACCATATTGCAGGCGCAGGCATCCCGGCGGGCGCATACATTACGGCGATCAGCGGCACTACGTTTACCATTAGCGATCCGGCCACAACCGGCGGGTCTGCGGTGCGGCTTTATGACGCCAATATTTTCACGTATTCGCCCGGCGGCGGTTCCAGCACACCCACGGTAACCTCGTACATAGCCAACGCAACGGTGCCGGATTCGGCCCTGGAGCGCGGCTTTGTGGATAACACGGGTGCCACTTCCAATATCACCCTTACGCTTCCGGCCTGTACGTCCACTGTGGATTCCGGCGTGTTTTACGTGACCGTGGCAGACACCATCACGATTGCGCCCAACGGCACTGACCAAGTGGCCGTGGGCGGTCTGAACTGCACGGCCGGGCATTCAGTAACCAGTGACACCAACATAGGCACGTTTGTAGGCCTCAGTTGCCTGGCATCGGGCAAGTGGTATCTCACCGGCATAAACGGTGGCTGGACATGCAACTAGAACGCAAGCTGACCCTGAAAGGCCTGATGTGCCTGATTGCGCTGGCCTATCTCCTGATCGGCATTGTGTGGGTATCGCTTGCTCATGCGGCCACGGGCGATATCCTCTCCGTGACGGTCATAAACACAACGGCGGCGGCGGATGTTACCTCCGCCTGCAATACGCCTGCGGCTTGTGACGGATGGGTAGCCGAGGTGGTGGTAAACGGCGTGGCCTCCGGAGGCACGTACAGCTTGGGCATGGGGACGCATAATAATCCGGCCAATGCAAAAATAGTTTGCACGGCCACGTCTTCGGGATACGATGCGGGCGGCAACCCCACAACCATTAACCGCACGCTGTACGGCACAAAGATTCTGCGGAAGGTCTACAACTCCGGCTATACAACGCCTTATCCAAACGATGAAACATCGAGCGGGGGCAATCTTTATATCCGGGTTGCGCTCTCCGATGTTGTTTACAGCGCCGATACCGTTTCCTGCAATATTGCGGCAGGGTTTTATAATGATGGTACGCATTCAAGCAATGCGGCCTCCGGCGTTTCGGCGGTGAATGATTCAACGCTTGCATATTCGCAGGCGCGTGTTATCGCAAACTGGAGCTGGCCGGGGTGGACGCGGATAACGGGGCCTTCCTTTACCGTGCGCGCGGTGGCTTTTCAACGGCACGCGCAAAACGGCAAGCCCGTTGCCGCCGTGCTTTTTACGGCCTCAGATCAGCATAGCAACACAGTTACGGCCCTGGTAAACACGCCCACAATCGATCCCGCCATGCAGGACGCGGGCGGAAAGGTTGTGGAGTACGTAGGCACGCTTTCCACCAGCACACTTACGCAGGGCGATTTGATTACCGTGAACTTCAAGGCGTTCCCGTGGGTGGGAGATTCCACGGCCATAATGAATACCGCAGACCGCGTGAACACCCAGCCAACGCCCTTATATGCGCCGGAGTATTTCATAAACGACAAGAGCGGCACTTATGGCACCGGCGCGGTTGTAGTGGACGGCACAAGCGGCAACGATTCCACCTGCCAGGCGGTTGCGGAATCGGCCTTTAACGGCTCTTCCGATGCGGCCACTTTAAACCCATGCCTGACCATCGGGAAAGCCGCAATAGTGCTACGAGCATGGAATGCGGCCAACTCATCGCCTGCAAGGACGGACGAGGCCGGAACAGTGTATGTGAAGTCGGGCACATATAGCTGGATAGGGACATCCACATCCATAGGCGCAAGCTCCGGAACAAACTACGATAAGGCGTGGTCCACCGTTACAACCTTCCCCGGAGTAGCGCAGGCCGCCGTGATAATAAACGGCATTACAGCATCGGGCAACTATTGGGGTACTACGCCCTTGAAAGTCTCCGGTATAACGGTTAATGTTACTTCAGGTTCCCCGGTGGAGATATTCAACGCCAGTGGGAGTTATCTCTGGATTCACAACTGCGCACTTACAATGACCTCCGGCACTACGCTTACATATGGATGGCCTGCGGTATATTGGACAGATAACACAGTAGGTAGCAATGGCACCTGCAACGGCGGCAGTTCCGCGCCTTGCGCGGCAGGGGCTTTTACAAATTACAGCACCACTTCCCCTGCCGTTTTAGTGCGGGGCAATAACCTGACGGGTTTGGGGCAGACAGTAACAGCCTATACTTTTTTGGGCAACTTATTTGCCCCCTCAGTAGCCGATACCAGCTTTGCCGTACAGACTTGGGACAGCGCAAGTAGTGGTTACATGCCTACTGATACACAACCGATATGGGCATTCAATAGACTTTATAACTTTAAAATAACGTCAAATAGCCCAATTGGATTATTTGGTACCCAGTCTTCTCCATTGGGAGCGGCAATTATTCAAAATGTATTTGAATATAACGCATCTGTTTCTACGTCACTGGTGCGCATTGCTGCTGATGGAACGTCAAATTCCCCTGTAAATAATGTAATGCTCTGGAATAATGACTTGGTAGGCCAGCGCATAAACCGCTGTTATAACGACAATGGAAGTACAGCATATCTGCGCACAGGATGGTCTGAGATAGGCCAGCTTTACGAATCTACCGCTGTCAAATCAGATACATTCAGCCCCCCGAATGCGGGACGTGTAGGCAATTGGGCGTGTGAATATGGAGCGGGGAATAGAGATGGCATAGATGGGGAAATCGGCACACCGTCCAATCCGGTGGGGGTAGCAGGGCAGTTCCAGGGTGAGTTTACCGGACTGGACAGTAATTTTATTGCGACCTCTGCCGATGGCACATCGAACACGCAGGCATCCGGAGAGCCGCCTACAAACAATGCCGCCATGCACGCAGTCGGTTGGTTTGGCTTCGTAAACCGGCAGGCGTGGGACGGCACAAGCACCCACAACGGTGACGGGGATTATCACCTGACGTTCGGCTCGCCTTCGGTGGACTTAGTACCGGCAAGCGGCGCGGTGCTGCCGTTCGACATAGACGGCAATACCCGCTTTGATGATGGACACGGCAGCGCAGGGGCTTACGAAAAGAGGCCAAACACAACGGCGGGGGCGGTGTTTTGAACCACTGTGAACGAAAAAGGAGACAGCGTGAAGAAAAAATCTTCCATTCTTGAATTCGGCAAATCGGTAATAGATGCCGTGGTTACATGCCTGTTTATTTTTTCCCTGGGCATTATCTGGCTATGGCTCATGTCCGGCGTTATGGTGAGCGGGCAGTTTGACACAATGGAGCGGCGCACCTGGTGCATAATCGGAGGCCTGGTTTTCTGGGTGCTTTTGGACCGCCTGGAATTCCGGGGTTTCTCTACAAGGAAAATGCTAAGTGAAAACGCGATTGCTTACGCTATTATCGTTGGCGCTTTTCTACTCGGCTTCTTTTTCGCCTAACGCTAATGCGCTGTCCATAAGATATGATCTCAGCCTCAGACACTGGGGCCAGTTCTATTTTCCGTATCAGGACTGGCATTGGGGCAAGGCCCAGGCCGCGGCTGAAAGCAATCTGAATCCGGATGCCAGGTCCTATTGCGGCGCCGTGGGACTTTTCCAGCTTATGCCGTCCACCGCAAAGGGGTTGAAGGTGAACCCATATGACCCCGAACAGAACATCATGGGCGGGATCCGGTACGACCGGCAGCTATGGAGAATTTGGCGCGGCATCAAGGATCCCGGGGCACGGCATGATTTCACCTTTGCCTCTTACAACGCCGGGCCGGGCTGGATAATCAAGGCCCTCCGGAAAATCCACGGAGCGCAGTCCTGGGCGCCCGTAGGGGCCGCTCTGCCAGCGGTGACGGGGCCAGGCAACGCCAGGCAGACCAACAGCTATATCGCCCATATCAGGGCGTTTTACAAACGATTCACAGGGCAGTAACCGGCGGGGATTCCCCGCTTTTAAAAAAAGGAGGTCTGATGGAACCGGTATCAATCGTAGTGGCAGCTATGGCATTAGTGATGGTTGGAGTGCTTTCCGTTATTTTCGTCAAGCACGTAGAAAATCATAACCCGCAGCATATCGCTGAACTGAAGCAGGCTGCGGCAGATGTAAAAACGGCCGTAACCGATGTCAAGCAGGCCACGGTCCAGGGCGTAAACGATATAAAGCAGGCTGCGGACAAAACGGCCAGCGATATCAAGCAGGCCGCGGCGGACACACAGAAAGGGGTTTAAGGCCATGACGTGGAAGGACATAGGACAAACACTGATAGGGCAGGGGCTTCCGCTTCTGGGCAACGTCCTTTTGCCGGGAGTGGGAGGCACCGCCGGCACACTGGTTGCAAAGGCCCTGGGCTGCACTCCGGATCCCGAGGCCGTCAGCAAGGCCCTTGCAAGCGCGGACCCGGCCACGTATGCCAAATTGAAGGAGCTTGAAGATCAGCATCAGGAAGCGCTTATCAATCTGGGCATAGAAAGCGATAAAGCATACCTGGCCGATGTCCAGAACGCCCGGCAGCGGGAAACGGATATAGTCACAAAGACAGGCAAAAAGGACTGGAATCTTTACTTGCTTGCCTGGACTGTGATAGTGGGCTTTTTTCTGCTTGTCTGGGAAATGACCTTTGCCAGTATACCCTCTGCCAATCTGGGGCCTGTAAATCAGCTTTACGGGGCCATGGCCGTGGGTTTCGGAACTGTGCTGGCTTATTTCTTTGGCAGCTCCAAGGAGTCCTCGGATAAAAACCAGATGCTTTACAATTCCGTGCCGGCGGCTTCATCGAACACCGTGCAGGGGAAATCATAACTTTCCCCGCCCTCACAGCGGGAAACCTCTTGTCAGGGGCCTATACGCGCAGATAGGCGCATCGAGGGCGGAAAACATTGGGTTGGGCGGCAGACCGGACCTCCCCGCCCCAAGGGCCTGGCAGAAATGCCGGGCCCTTTTATTTACTGCCCGTCCCCGCCAAAATGCACTACACCCCAGTCATTGCCGCTCTTGTAGACGGCCGTATTGTCCGGGACCCGCTGTATAAAATAGACGATAAGAAGGAATATCAGAACGGCGAAACCTATTTGCAGAATTAGAGTAATGCCTCTTTCCAGACCATCTCCGCTTTTTTCCTGAGGCTTGGAATCCTTTGCCACGGATCCCCGGCCCTTCCGATAGAAATAAACAAGCGCCGCAATGATGATCAAACCCCACAAGGTGACCCCCTCGCCCCTTTGCAGTCCCGACATTTCCCCGACATGGGAAACATCTATGTATTTAAGTCTAATTTTAGATTGCAAGTAAAAACAGCAACTTATGAGAGCGCGCCTGGGAGGATTCGAACCTCTGACCCTCGGCTCCGGAGGCCGATGCTCTATCCACTGAGCTACAGGCGCGGGGATTTTTTGGGGTGGGTGATGGGTTTCGAACCCACAACACCTGGAGCCACAGTCCAGTGCTCTGCCGTTGAGCTACACCCACCATTCTATGGAACAAGGCGCATGTGGGCAGGCAACGGATTGACCTGCCTTAAACCCAGCCCCTTGATCCGTTAGCCTTGTATTATATATCAAAGGAGACCCAGTCAGCTATATCCCTGCTTGTCTGCGTTTTCGCAGGGCATGTATAATCACTATTCATAATAATAAGGAGGTGTTTTTAATTGGAAAGCAAACCTAAGGACCAGATGGCATTTTCGGGCAGGCTTGCCCTTACATGCAAATACGGCGAAAACGGCTGCCAGGTGCCTGCCGCCCTTTATGAAGGGGGCTCGGCCGATCCGCTGGCGCTTGAAAAGTTCAGTATTGTGGCCGGGACGGAGCCAAGCTACAACAATCTTTGCGACCTGGACCGCCTGCTTCAGACGGTAACGCATATTGCGGCTACCTTTGAGATAAACCGCGGCAAGGCGCCTTTTATAGCGGTTGGCGTGAAGCACGGCAACTCTTGCGGGGCCGCCGTGGGGGACAATCCGGCGGATGTTGCCCGCAAGATGATTATGGGCGACCCGCTTGCCATCTTCGGCGGGCTTGTGATGGTGAACTGCACGGTTACGGAGGAAGTGGCGGAGGCGCTGGTTGGCTTCGGGATGCCTGAAGGGCAGCGCAGGATATTGGATGGCATAATAGCGCCGGCATTCGACGAAAGCGCCACGGGGCTCTTCCAGCGCAAAGGCGACAAGTGCAGGCTGCTGGCAAACCCCGCGCTTGCGAGCCTGGGGAAGGCCAGCCTGGACATATCTCCGCGCTACCGGTATGTGCGCGGCGGCTTTCTTGCCCAGCCCAATTACACCTACATACTGGACCTTAACGACCCGGAACTGAAGAAATCCGGCCAGGCCACGCGCCAGCAGGAAGACGATATGCTGATTGCCAAGGCCATTGGTGACACCAGCAACAGCAACACGATAACCATCGTGAAAAACGGCCAGCTTATCGGAAACGGCGTGGGCCAGCAGGCCAGGGTGCGCGGGGCGAAACTTGCGCTTAATCTTGTCACCTACTGCGGGCATGACGCAAAGGGCGCATCGGCCTCAAGCGACAGCTTCTTCCCGTTTACTGACGGCGTGGAGGTGCTTGCCGAAGCCGGCATAAAGGCCATAATGTCCACAAGCGGTTCGGTTAAAGACAAGGACGTTATAAAGTTCTGTGAGGACAAGGGCATCGTCTTTTATCTGATACCGGACAAGAAGGGGCGCGGCTTCTTCGGCCATTAGAATTAGAACATAGGGAAAACAAATCCAATGCTGCATTGGCTGCGTGATCATCGCCGCGCAGAGGCGCGAAAGCGCCCGTTGCCTCCGCAATGGGAGGCCTTTCTGCGCGCAAACGTAACCCATTACTGCATGCTGGAAGATGCCGAACGGGCGGAACTGCGGGCGATGACGCAGGTTTTTCTGGAGGAAAAGCGCTGGGAAGGGTGCGGAGGGCTGGAGCTTACCGATGAGATCCGCGTTACCATAGCCGCCCAGGCCTGTCTTTTGCAACTTGGGCTGCCCCATGATTATTACCGGGATGTAAATACAATACTGGTTTACCCCTCAACTGTAATGCTTCCGGAGCGCCGCCCCGGGGTGTTTGAGATTGTGACCGCCCCGGTGGAGCCCTCCGGGCCTATTTTAGGGCAGGCTTTGACCTGGGGGACGGTTATCCTTGTGTGGGATGCTGTAATTCACGGGGCGCGGCATCCGGAGCAGGGGCACAACCTGGTATACCACGAGTTTGCCCATAAACTGGATATGCTTAACGGGGCCGCAAACGGCACCCCGCCCATGACCAGCCAGGCGCAGCTTGCCGAATGGGTGGCCGTCTGTTCCCGCGAATTTTTAAGGCTGCGCCGTCTTGCGGAAATGGGGCTTGAGACCTTCCTGGACGCCTATGGCGCCAAGAACGAGGCCGAGTTCTTCGCAGTGGCAACGGAGGAGTTCTTTGACCGTCCTATGGTTTTGCAGAGGCATTCCCCGGACCTCTACCGCGTGCTTGCAGCCTATTACCGGCAGGACCCGGCAAGGCGCGTGAAACGGGCTTGCCCGGATATTTCCTGAGATTTCATTTGAAGAGAAAAAAGAAAGCGCGCCTGAAGGGATTCGAACCCCTGACCCACTGCTTAGAAGGCAGTTGCTCTATCCGACTGAGCTACAGGCGCTAGTATCGGGGCGAGAGGATTCGAACCTCCGACACCCTGCTCCCAAAGCAGGTGCGCTAACCGGACTGCGCTACGCCCCGGCGCATACAAGTGACAAAGGACGGCTTCAACCTGTAACTTGATGCAACGATTATAATATTATATCCAAAGGTGAAAATGAAACTTGTACTTTTTGACATAGATGGCACATTGATGGACTCCGGCGGCGCGGGCAGGCGGGCGCTGGAGTACAGCTTTGAGGAGCTCTTCGGCATTCCGGACGCATTCAGGGCTATAAGCATGTCCGGCAAGACGGACCCGCAGATATTTGACGAGGCGCTGGCCAAATTTGGAATTTCGATGGACGGCAATGGCCCTGTGTTCATGAAAACCTACATCAGGTATCTGGAACGCGAGATTGAAAAACCGGGCAAGGTGCTTATGCCGGGCGTAAGCCAGGCCTTGAGCGCCCTGAAGGGCATGGGGCAGGTCTCTTTGGGGCTTCTAACCGGCAATTACGAACAGGGCGCAAGGATAAAACTTGGCGCGCTTGGAATATGGAATTATTTCGGTTTCGGGGCCTTCGGCAGCGACGACGCGGACAGGGACAAACTGCTTCCGTATGCGCTGAAGAGGTTCCAGGCGCTTAAGGGGCTTAATTCTTCGTTCAGCGATTGCGTGGTAGTGGGGGACACCCCAAGGGATGTTTCCTGCGCAAAGCCCTACGGGGCCGCTGCGGTTGCGGTTGCAACCGGCAAATATTCCGTTGATGAGCTTTCGGCCACCGGGGCAGATTACGTGCTGCCGGATCTAAGCGATTTGAAAAAACTCCTTAACTGTCTGGGGCTTGGCCCCGGAGAATAAAAAATCCGCCACTCCATCTTTTGCGGAAATGGCGGATTCCATGTTAAATCAATAATAGCCCGGAAGCGGTTTTACCCTCTATTTCCCTTTAACCAGCTTCATCGCCCTGGCGGCCACGTTTTCCGGTGTGAAACCGAATTTTTCCAGGACAACTTTTCCGGGCGCGGATGCGCCAAACCTCTCCATGGCAAGTACCTCGCCTTTGTCCCCGGCATACCTATGAAGCCCCAGCGGAGAGCCAGCCTCCACGAAGAGCCGCTTGGACACCGAAGCAGGCAGCACCTTGTCCTTGTACGCCCTGGTTTGAGATTCAAACAGGTCGAAGCTGGCCATGTTTACGACTTTAGCTTTAACGCCTTTTTCGCCCAGGAGCTGGGCCGCCTTTACGCACAGATGCACCTGCGCTCCGGAGCTGATCAGGATTATATCTGGTGCGCCTTTGCAATCCAGAAGGACGTATCCGCCCCTTTCAATGCCGGAGGCCGGGGTGAAGCCTTTTGCGTTGCGGTCTATTACCGGCAGCCCTTCCCTGGAGAGTATCAGGCATGTGGGGCCGTTCTTCTCAAGCGCCAGTTTCCAGGCCTGGGCGGTCTCGTTGGCGTCTGCCGGGCGGATTACCGTAAGCCCCGGTATGGCCCTTAACG